>DATHQJ010000209.1:0-26613 GCA_035482825.1 Binatus sp. (SeqCode)
AATTGCCGGTCGATAAATCCCGTGGACGCCGCCGCTCCAACCGGCAGCCACCATGTCTTGGCCACGAAGAAGTACGTGCTGGCCAGTGTGATCACCCAGATCAACAGCAGTAACGCGAGGCCCATTCCTCAGCCCTCCAGAACATTAGGACGACACAAAAGGATTTCCCCACGGCCGTCGCCGCATCCCACAACGCAAGCAACGGTCGGCGGCGAGTGTAACACAGCCACGCGTAAGATTTGCAACCGACTCCTGAGGAAAACCGATAGACCACGTATCAACGCGGATTCTCGCGGATCACGCAAACCTTAGTCGACGTTGTCATCCTGAGCGAAGTTGTCGTGCGCGAAGCGAACGGCAACGCAGTCGAAGGATCCCTACCTGTTGCCCAAGCCCCGCAAGGCCTCAAAGATTTTTCCAATCCGTGCTAATCCGTGAAAATCCGTGGCGAACACTTTATTTCTCCGTCCACTCCGGCACCCGTCCCGGAGTCCACGGCGCTCCCGCCGACTCCATGTCTTTCTCGAGTTTGGCAAGATCAACCTCCACCAGCGCATGCAACTTGGCCAACTGTTCTCCAAACTCGGCCGCTGCGATGTTGTAGGAGTCCACATGCGACTGCGTCGGCTTGGCCAGCGAGAAGCGTTCGCCCTCGATCACCGAATTCACCCGCTCGTTGATCGACGACGGTACCGGTTCGCTCCGCCTGGCAACTTCCACGTCTCCGCGCAAAGCGCGCAGTATCTCGCGATCCCGCTGCTCAATCCCATCGGCAACACCGCCCAACTGTTTCTCTACCGCCGGCGTTTCCCGCAACGCCTCACGAATCCCTTTCAGCCGCGACTGCACTTCCTCGGAAGTATGCAGCGCCCCAGAGACTGCCCCGTAAAGCCGCGTCACCTTCCGCAGGAACTCTCCCTGCGCCGTGCGATCGGCAGCACTCATCCCCGACGCTCCCTCGGTTATGACCTTGAATGACTGCGGGCCGCCGAGTTCCGTCACCACTCCATCTATTTTGTCGAAGAGGCGAACCGAGTAGCTCCCTGAGACCACCAGCGGCCCCTGATCCGCCGCGTCCGGAAAATCTTCTTCGCCGTCGCCGGATTTCTCTTTCACTTGCGCCGCCGGATATCGCAAATTCCACGCCACCCGCTGAAATCCCGAGTCCGTGCTCCCGTCCACGCGCCGGATCGGCGCTCCACTCTCGTCATACACCACGAAATAAACTTCCGGCTTCGCCTCCTGCGCTTCAGCCCTCAATTCATCATTGGTCGGATAGGGAAGCGTCTGATTTTTCTTCGCCGCGTCTTTCTCCGCCTCCTGCCGCTTCTCTTTCTTCGTCTTGATCTTGTCCTTCATATACGCCGTAAAGACGGCCCCGTACGGAGGATTTTCCGCGCTATAAAACGCGTCTCCCTGAAACCCTTTCTTCGGCCCTCCCAAAGGATGCCGCTCCACATAGAGCAGCGCATCCTTCACCGGAAACACGGCTACAGCCTGCTCCGTCGATCCCGCTTTCATTTGCCGCAGCGGCGTGATGTCATCCAGCACGTAAAATCCACGCCCAAATGTAGCGATCACCAGGTCGCCTTCGCGCGCCTGAATCACCATGTCGCGCACCGCAATTGTCGGCAGTCCGCCCTTCAGTCGCACCCAGTGCGCTCCGCCGTCAATCGTGAAAAACGCTCCCAGTTCGGTCCCCGCAAACAAAAGATTTGGGTTCACCGTATCTTCCGCAAACGCCAGCACCGGACCGCTCTCCGGCAGATCGCCCGCAATCGAAGTCCACGTCTTGCCCGTGTCCGTCGATTTCAGCAGATAAGGTTTGAAGTCCTCGTTCTTGTGATTCTCAAACGCCGCGTAGACCGTATTCACGTCATGATGCGAGGCCGCCAGGCGGCTGACATAAGTCATGTCTGGGATGCCCGCAAACTTCTCGTACTTCGTCCAACTCGCGCCGCCGTCCGCAGTCACCTGAATCAGCCCATCGTCCGTGCCCACATAAATCAGCCCTTCTTTCTTCGGCGACTCCGACAGCGCCACAATATTTCCGTAAAACGAAGTCGACTGATTCTTCGCCACCGCATCCGGACCCCATACCTTCCCCATCACCGGCAACTTGTTGCGATCAATCTGCCGCGTCAGGTCCCCGCTGATGGCCTTCCACGTATCCCCGCGATCGTCGCTGCGAAATAATTTGTTGGCCGCAAAATAAAGCCGCGTGTGCGCGTGTGGACTAATGATGATCGGTGAATCCCAGTTCCAGCGCAGCGGCGGCTCGCCCTTGCCCTCCAGCGGCTGCAGCACCAGTTCCTGCCCGGTCGGCTTGTCGTACCGCACCAGTACCCCATACTGCGACTCCGCGTAAATGGTATTCGCATCCACCGGATCCACCTGCGAGTGAAACCCGTCGCCGCCCGTGGTTACGAACCAATCCGAATTCACAATCCCGTTCAGATCGCGCGTCCGCGATGGCCCACACCACGAGAAATAATCCTGCGTCCCCCCGCACACGTTATAAAACGGAGTGGCATTGTCGACCGCCACGTCATAGAACTGCATGGTCGGCAGATTGGCCTTGAACGCCCAACTCTTTGCGTCATCGAAGGTGGAATACATCCCCCCATCCGATCCCAGCAGCCAGTGCTTCGTATCTTCCGGATCGATCCAGATCACGTGGTTGTCCCCGTGATGATTCACTTCATTCACCTTGTGCAGCGTCTTGCCCCCATCCAGCGACTCGCGCAGCGAAACGTTCATCACAAAGATTCGATCCACATTCTTCGGATCGGGCACCACCCGCCCGTAATACATCGCTCCCTGATCGAACTCGTTGCGCCGCTCCCACGTCGCGCCCTTGTCATTCGAGCGAAAAATTCCGCCCTTCGCATCGGCCGCCTCGATGCTCGCGTAAACCACGTTGGGATCAGCCGGCGAAACCGCCAGCCCAATCCTCCCCATGTCCACCGAAGGCAATCCGGACTTCAATTTGTTCCACGTTGCCCCGGCGTCGGTGGATTTATAGATCGCACTTTCCGGCCCGCCATCGATCAGCGTGTAAACATGCCGCCGCCGCTGATAAGCTGCCGCATAAACAATGTCCGGATTCGAAGGATCTATCACCACATCCACCACTCCCGTGTTCTCGCTGATGGTCAATACAGCCTTCCAGTTTTTCCCGCCGTCCGTAGTTTTGTAGAGCCCCCGATCGCCGCCTGGACCCCAGAGCGGACCCTCCGCTGCCACATACACCACCTTCGAATCCCGCGGATCAATCACCACTCGCCCAATATGCTCCGACTTCTTCAGCCCCAGATTTTCCCAACTCTTCCCGCCATCGACCGACCGGTAAATCCCATCTCCGTAGCTCACACTGCGTTGCGAATTACTTTCTCCCGTCCCCACCCACACCACCGACGAATCATTCGGATCAAGCGCCACCCATCCAATCGAATACGATCCCTCGCCATCGAACACCGGAGTCCAGGTCGTCCCGTCATTTACCGTCTTCCACACTCCGCCAGACGCCACCCCCACGTAATACTCAACCTTGTTCTTCGGATTCACCGCCAGCGACATCACTCGCCCCGAAGACGCCCCTGGCCCAATCAAGCGGAACTTGAGCCCGGAGAAAGTGTCGGCATTCATCCCCGGCTTCTTTTCCTCTTTCGGTTCGTCTTTCTTTTCTTCCTTTTTTTGATCCTTCTTGGCCTCTTTCTTTCCTTGGGCTGCCGGTGGCGCAGCCGGAGTCTTTTTGTCCGCGTCTTTATCCTGCGGAGCCGCGAAGAGGTTAGAAAGCATGAAGAACAGGGAGGCAATGACGACGGCGAGGCGTAATTTCATAGCTGGGCTCCAGTCAAATGATTTCCAAAGCCGATATGTATACAGCATTCGGACCAGACTTGGAAGGCAGCTGGGCGCCACACGTCTCGAGGGTGCCCTATAGCTTGCCCTGAAGGGAGTCGAAGGGTCGCGCTGCTTTTGCGAGAGCTGGGAACTCCGAGTCCGGAACCTGGCCCGTCTCACGCCGCCATCCGTTAAAATCTCACATGCCCAAAAAGTCCCAAATCCATGGCCATGACACCCGCTACATGAAAATGCAGAAGAACCACTGCTTCGCGTGCGGCCAGAACAATCCCGACGGCATGCGCCTGAAGTTCACCCTGGACGAAGCCCGCCAGACTTTCGTCTGCAAATTCCGCCTCAGCAAGCGCTACACCGGACCTCCCGGCCACTGCCACGGAGGCATCATCGCCACCATCCTCGACGACGCGATGGGAAAAGTGAACAAGCTGCACCACGTCGTTGCGCTGACCAAGGAAATGACGATCGAATATCTAAAGCCCGTCCCGCTCCACAAACCCCTGCATGTCGAGGGCAGGGAAGTCAGCGTGAACGGCCGCCAGCACATCAACGAGGCCGAAATTCGCAACGAGAAAAACGAGATCCTGGCCAGAAGCAAGGGAACCTTCATCGCCATCGATCCGGAGAAAATGTTCGCCAAATTTGTCGCGAAATAGTAGAAACGAAGCACAAAATTCCTCGGGGCAAGCCGGCCGGATCAGAAAGATGGTGAAATGGCGGAAGTTGACGAATTAGCGGAGCACATCGAGCATGCCGGGCACGCCGGGCACCTCGGCAAGTATCTCGGCATCACCATGGCGTGCCTGGGCGTGCTGCTGGCGCTGTGTGCGGCACTGGTCGGGGGCCAGCGCACCGAACTCATCGCCACCATGGTCGAACAAACCAATGCGTCGATGAAATACCAGGCCATCTCGACCAAATACCGCGTGTTGTTGGCCCAGCTACGGCAGTTGCACGCGCTGAATCCTGACCCGGAGCGCTTCAAGCAGTGGGACGAGGAGTCCAGAAAACTGGTGGGTCAAATCTCCTCAGCCGATGTAGCGCGCGCCGCACGGGTGAACCGTCTGGAGAATGCCAAGAACCTCAATGCCGAGATTCCCACACACGAAGACCTGGTCGGCTTCGCCACCGTCATCCGTGCGCTCGATACGGAAAAGGAAGCGGCGCTGGAATGGTCGGAATCCTACGAGCCAGCCATTCGAGTCCATTCCGCGGCATCCGAGCACTACGAGTGGGCGCAACTGGCATGCGAAATCGGCATCGTCGTCGCCTCGATAGCGCTGCTGTTTATGAGCCGGCCGGCGTGGCTCGCGGCGCTGGTTCTTTTTGCCACGGCCATCGTGATCGTCAGCATCACATTCGTCTCGGTCTCGACCCAACTTCACGGCGCCGAGCAGAAAATCCACGACGCCAGCCAGCGATTCACCGGTCTGAATGGCGAGCAACGCGACAAGGAAGCGGACGAAGAATTGTTGAAATCAGTCGAGACCGAGAAAACCCCGACCGTTGATCCGAAATAAGATTGACCCGTTAGCTCGGCCGCGGTGACCCTTCTTCTGATCTTCAAGCCCTAGCGCCCGCTGTAAAACTCGGCCCTACGATGTAAGATAGAGGGTTCAAGGCGTACCGCGCCCATCCTTCGCGCTAGCGAAAAGGTATCCAAAAGGTCCTTCACCCATGTCGCAAAACAACGGCAACACCACCAGCCTCCGCCTCAAAACCGGCCTCGCCGAGATGCTCAAGGGCGGCGTCATCATGGACGTCACGACTCCCGCTCAGGCCACCATCGCCGAAAAAGCCGGAGCCGTCGCCGTCATGGCCCTCGAGCGCGTGCCCGCGCAGATCCGCGCCGAAGGAGGCGTGGCCCGCATGGCGAGCCCGAAGATCATCCGTGAGATCATGGGAGCTGTCTCCATCCCGGTCATGGCCAAGTGCCGCATCGGACATTTTGCCGAAGCCCAAATACTGCAGGAACTCGGCGTCGACTACATTGACGAGTCCGAGGTCCTCACCCCCGCCGACGAAGCCCACCACGTCGACAAGCAGGCCTTCAAGGTCCCCTTCGTCTGCGGTGCACGCAACCTCGGCGAAGCCCTGCGCCGCATCGCCGAAGGCGCGTGCATGATCCGCACCAAGGGCGAAGCCGGCACCGGCGACGTCGTTCACGCCGTAAAACACATCCGCCAGATCGTGCAGGAAATGAAAATCCTCACCGTCCTCGGCGAAGAAGAGCTCTACGCCAAAGCCAAAGAGCACGGCGCCCCGTATGAATTGATCCGCCTCGTAGCGAAAGCAGGGAAGCTCCCGGTGCCAAATTTCAGCGCCGGAGGCATCGCCACCCCCGCCGACGCCGCCCTGGTCATGCAGCTGGGCGCCGAAGCAGTATTCGTAGGCAGCGGCATCTTCATGAAAGACGGCACGACTTTCGCCGACCCCGCCGAAGCGGCCAAGCGTGCGCGCGCCATCGTAAAAGCCGCCACTCACTTCAACGACCCTAAAGTATTACTTGAAGTCAGCGAAGACCTGCAGGGAGCGATGAAGGGCCTGGCAGTCGCGGGATTAGACGAAGCCCACATGCTGCAGACGAGAGGATGGTAGCGATCAAATGACCGCCCACAATCGTTCTGGGGAACTCCCGCCTCGCAAGGGTGAAAGCCTGTTTCGGGGAGATCTACGGGACTGGATGAACAATGCGTGTCTGCGGCAAGGCGACGATTATGCCTGCAGAGAGGGCTACCGCCGTGGTGCTCAGATTCTTGTACAAGCTGTTGGCGAAAAAGAGCGGGATCAGGATTTCCTCGTGTATCCGATCATTTTCTTATACAGGCACTACATCGAGCTAGTCCTAAAGGAAATAATTAGGCGGGCACCATATCTGATTGGCCGCGGGCTTACTGCAGCCGAAAAGAAACACCTTGAGGATCACCGACTCAATCTCTTGTGGAACGACTTCAAACCCTTGTCATTGGCGATCACCAAAGTGGCTGGCTGGAGTGACCTGCCAAAAGAGGACATTGAAGGGATAGACGACTTCATTCGTCAGATCTCGGAGGTGGACCCACGCTCCTACAGCCTGAGGTATGCCCACTCCAAAAAGGGGGATCCTTCGTTACCCAAGAATTTGACCCATGTCAACCTTCGACATTTCGGCGAGCTAATGGATCGCTTGGCCAACTACCTTTGGGGCATCGACGTGGGGATGAGTGCGATTGAAGACATGAAACACGACTATGAGGCCGAGATGGCATCCTACGCAGACGACTACTATAGCCATTATTAGTAAGCCGTCATCCCGAAGGCCCGCGTTTTCTCCAGCGGACAAGGGATTTCGCGTGTAGGGACACCCTCCTAGACCTTTTTTTCCGTTGCGTTCACTGGTTGCTCACGGTCCGACGTTATCGAACTATACCAATCGATCTTGCGGCTGAAATACATCACCGCAGCGATCGCGAGAAAACTCGCCACTGCTCCCACCAGGAGAGCGTTATCTTCGAGCCTTAAAAGCAGATAGATGAAGAAGTAAAGCAGGCCGAATACGACCAGAGCGCGAACGCCCTGGAGTCGGCTGTTGAAAATCCAATTTGTGTTGGCCGAGAGCAGAAGCACCGTACCTCCGCCGGCGAGAAGGAATCCCCAATCGAATCCAATCCGCTCTGCGAGGGAGAGCAGCAGCAGGTAAAAAATCAGTTGCGCCACTCCTACGAGTCCATACTGGGCCGGATGTACCCGCTTTCGAGCCGTGACTTCGAAAATAAAGTACGACAGAAATACTAATCCCACAAACAGCGGCAGATACTTCAGTGAACGATTAACGGACTGGTATGGGTCCGCTACTTCGATAAATGAGACGCCCAATGCAGTACTGTCGAGCGTACTGATCGCAGTGCTCGTTCCCTCGGCCCGCACTCCTCGCGCGATGAACGGCACCAGCCATTCCCCGGTGAAACCATGCGGGGAAACAGTACGCTTTATCGGTACGAATGGTCCATCGAAGCCGGGGCTGGGCCAATCGCCTTCCACAGTCAGATGTGAGGTCTTGCCATAAGCAAGTACTGCAAGGCGCTGTGCACCAGAGAAACGCAAAGCTGCGCTTGCGCGAAACGCGGCATTCGGCTGCGCCAGGTTGTTCGCCGTCACTCCAAAGTACGTCAGTGGCAGCCGTTGTTCAGAGTTCGAGTCCGCGATTGCGTCCGCTGGCACGAAGGTGGCCGTCTTACCATTGACCGTAAGCGCGCCATCCGCCAGAGCTCCGTGGGCGTTACTAACGCCGACAACGATTCCGGCGCGGGACCAGTCCAGCACTGCGTTTGCCGGAGCCGCCGAAGGCGCTCCCGAAAAATCGAAATCCGCATCAAACTTGAGGTCTGCTTGAAAGACTGGAACCTTGAATAGAGAGCGACGACGCTCCTCTGTGCGCACTTTTACCGTGGCGTCGCCATGGATTGGAAATACGACATATATCCCGGTCTGGGGGGAGGCACCTTTGTAGCTGGACGGAACACTGTAGGGAATTGTGAGCACGGGCCCAAGAAAAGTCTGTTGCCCGCCCATCCGGCTGCTGACCTCTTGGGTGACCTCCTTGGCCCGAGCGGTACGTTCCTCCACGATGTTGCTCACGAAAATGGCTGGAATCGCCATGAGCAGTGCAAGAAAGCTGACCACGAGCAATTTGAGTCCCATGGAACGGGATCGATTTCGCATCTGAACAGTTAGCGGGATAGCGGAAATGTCGTTCAAGGTCTCTCCTCAATTCCAGACGACCGAAAGTCCATCAGAACTGCTACTGTAAACTATAACAAACTACTTTGCAAGACAAAGTATTATCACCTCTTGGTCTGATACTCCCTTCGGCTCGGCTCACGGCCTGCCCTGAGCTTGTCGCAGGCCAGGACTTGTCTGCCGCTTTTGCCTTTGATTTTGACTTCACCTTTGACACAGCGGTGATAGAATTATTCGCATGTCGCGCCGCTACCCAGCGCCGTCATTCGCATTCGCGTTCTTCGTCACCCTCCTGTCTATCGCTCCAGTCGCCAATGCGCAGGTTCAGAACGCCGATGCCGCTACGCCCACGAGCACTGAGACTCATCCGGTTGTCGTCGAACTCTTCACTTCCGAAGGTTGTTCGAGCTGTCCTCCCGCCGACGTCGTCATTCAGAAACTGGACACCTATCAACCCATCGCCGGAGCCCAGCTGATTGTTCTGAGCGAGCACGTGACCTACTGGGACCACGACGGCTGGAAAGACCCGAACTCCTCGCCCGCGCTGACCGACCGCCAGAGTTCCTACGAACCGGTTCTGGGCGAAAAAGAGGCCTTCACTCCTCAAATGATCGTGGACGGAACCCAGCAGCTCCGCCTGGGAGATTCTCACGATAAGATCGAGGGTATTCTCAAACAGGCCGCCGCCATTCCCAAGGTTCCCGTGCGCATCAGCAACGTTACTGTCGACCCCGCAAATCCAAACGTATTGCGGGCGCACATCGAAACCGATGCGAATCTCGAGAAACACGGCGCCGACGTTTTTGTGGCTGTCGCTCTCGATCACGTGGAGTCGCAAGTCTTGAAGGGAGAAAATGGTGGCCGGCACCTGGTCCACGTCGCGGTTGTCCAACAGCTCACGAAAGTAGGAAAGCTGCCCAAGGGCAAAAGTTTCGCCCAGGACATTCAGCTCAAACTCAGTGCCGGTACCGATCCAAAAAACATTCGCCTCATCGCCCTGGTGCAGGAATCCGGCCCCGGGAAAGTGCTGGGGGCTGCTTTAAAGAAACCCGCAATCTAAGAGCCCACCTCAATGCCGGGTGCCCCATCCTTGCGCGTTTTTTGCGCAAGGGTGGGATTCCCCAGATCCGAACCGCATCTACGCACTCAATACCAAGCTCGCCACCCCCGGCAAGAACCCCTCCAGCCGGTCATAGCTCATCGCCATACCGCGCTGCATCGGCGACTTCAGCACCGCATCGCGCGTCTCTCGCGAGTCATAAAGAATCGTCTGCGTGAGCGTAGTCTTGCCCGCCTGCTCGGTCAGAACAATCGTGTCCACGGCCTCGCCCTGATACCACGCTTCATCGAATTTCTCTGTGGCGACAAATCGCTCCGGGCGCACGACTTCGCGATAGACGCCGCCCATCCCCATTTCTTTTCCGTCGCTGTCCTGCCTCCAGACGTAGCGATACTTCCCGCCGGCCCTCAAATCTATCTCGCACACCGGCATCGACCAGCCATCCGGTCCGAGCAGCCATCGCCTCACCAGTTCCGGCTTGGTGTAGGCGTCAAACACCAGCCCCCGAGGGGCCTCGAAAACCCGAGTCACCACAATCTCGCGGTCGCCCTGGGCTCTGATTGTGAACGTTGTGCTGTTTTTCATTGCTGCGCTCCTTGATTTAATCTTCAGGTTCTTATTGTCATTCCGAACCGGGCGCAAAGCCCGGTGAGGGCCTGCCCTGAGCCTGTCGAAGGGAACCTGCTTTGCGGACCCGTTTGCCTCGCTTCCTTTTCCCGCCTTGCATTTCCTCCAGCAGGGCATCGAGGCGCCGGAAGCTGCCCTCCCAGAACTGCCTATATTTCTCCATCCACTCTGCGGCTTCGCGCAGCGGCTTCGCTTCCAATCGCCGCGGACGCCGTTGGGCGTCCTGCCCGCGGGAAATCAACCCCGCCCGCTCCAGCACTTTCAAGTGTTTCGAAATGGCAGGCTGGCTCATGGCAAACGGCTCGGCCAGTTCGAGCACCGATGCCTCACCCTTGGCCAACCGCGCCAGAATCGCGCGCCGGGTAGAATCGGCCAGCGCGGCAAAAGTGGCATCCAGATGGTCGGGAATCATTCCATAACCTCTCAGTTCCATAACCATACGGTAATGTACAACGCTGCCCGCTCACTGTCAAGATTTGCGCTCGAAAATATTTCGGATTGAGCCGGGAGTTCTGCCCGGCAAGGCTCGTCCTAGTAAAATCATTGCAGCATGAAAATCGGAGTCCTGGCCCTGCAAGGTGATTTCGACGCCCACCGCCGCCGCCTCGAAGAACTCGGCGCAGAAGTCGTGCTCGTCAAGAAGCCCGAGCAACTCGACGCTATCGACGGTCTGGTGATCCCGGGCGGCGAATCCGGCACATTCCTGAAGCTCCTGGGCGACGAGGGATTCGAAAAGCTGAAGCAGTTTGTCCATACCAAGCCCACCTTCGGCACCTGCGCCGGTGCCATCCTGCTCGCAACCGAAGTAGAGAATCCCCACCAGAAGGGCCTGGGGGCCATTGACATCCGCATCCGCCGCAACGCCTACGGACGCCAGATCGACAGCTCTATTCGCGAAGGCAACCTCCACACTCCCGCGTCGACTAACTCCGCTGGCTCGCCGCTGGAAATGGTATTCATCCGTGCCCCCAAGATCGAGCACGTCGGCGAAGGCGTCGAAATCCTCGCCACCGAAGGCCCAGACGCGGTCGCCGTCCGGCAGGGAAGAACCATGGCCGCCACCTTCCACCCCGAACTCTCCAATGACACGCGCATCCACCAAGCGTTCCTCAACTTGGTACGCGGAAATGACACTCGTGTCGGCCGCCCTTGATCGGTTTCGTAATTCCGCTGGCTGACGCCTGAGCCATCTGACTTCCCATTCTCCACATTCGAGTAGGACTGTTTGCCAGACAACCACGACTCGTGAGAGGATTACTTGGTGGCGGTGGCTGGCCACCGTCACCGTCACCACGGGAGGAACAATCATGTATCAGAAGAAACCAGGAGTGTTCATGGCCGATTGGTGGGATGCCAACGGGGCTCGTCATCGCAAGCAATTCGCCACTTCTGCTGCTGCGCGCGAGCATGAGCATCGGGAGACAGCTCTAGCGCACGCGGAACGGGCCAGCCGCGAGATGAAGCTGGCGGCCCGCACGGGTGGCGGTAAGAGGGCCCGTACGGAGACGGTTACCGGCACCGGCGCTAATGGAACGATTGAGCCGGCTAAGGGCAAGCTCGGCGTGATGATCCCGGGCATGGGCGCGGTGGCGACGACCTTTGTCGCCGGCGTCGAGGCCATTCGCAAAGGTCTGGCCAAGCCGATTGGGTCGCTGACCCAGATGGGTACAGTACGACTCGGAAAGCGCACTGAAGGCCGGACACCGAAGATTAAGGAGTTTGTCCCGCTGGCCGGACTCGACGACCTGGTCTTCACCGGCTGGGATATTTTCGAAGACAACATGTACGAAGCGGCGTCGCATGCCGGAGTGCTCGATCAACGGCTGCTCGACCAGTTGAAGCCATTTCTGTCGAGCATCACGCCGCGCTCCGCCGTGTTCGATCACAATTACGTGAAGAAAATTGACGGGCCGAATGTGAAGAAGGGCAAGACGAAAATGGATCTTGCCGAGCAGTTGCGTCACGACATTCGCGACTTCAAGAAGTCGAGCGGTGCGAGCCGCCTGATCACCATGTGGTGCGGGTCGACGGAATCGTTCATCGAGCCGACCGAGGCGCACCAGTCGGTGAAGGCCTTTGAGAAGGCGCTGCGCGAGAACGACGAGCTGATCGCACCTTCCATGATCTACGCCTACGCATCGTTGATGGAAGGAGTTCCGTTCGCCAACGGCGCGCCGAATCTGACGGTCGATCTGCCGGTGATGCTCGAACTGTCGCGGAAAAATGAAGCGCCCATCTGCGGCAAGGATTTCAAGACCGGTCAGACGTTGATGAAAACCGTGCTGGCTCCGGCGTTCAAGGCTCGCATGTTAGGGCTGAACGGATGGTTCTCCACCAACATCCTCGGCAACAGGGACGGCGAGGTGCTGGACGATCCAGGGTCGTTCAAGACCAAGGAAGAATCGAAGCTGTCGGTGCTGGAACACATTCTGCAGCCTGATCTTTACCCCGAGCTTTACGGCGACATGTATCACAAGGTTCGCATTAACTATTATCCGCCGCGTGGTGATAATAAAGAAGGGTGGGACAATATCGACATCTTCGGCTGGCTCGGCTACCCGATGCAGATCAAAGTTGATTTCCTGTGCCGCGATTCAATTCTAGCGGCGCCCATCGTGCTTGATCTGGTGCTGCTGGTCGACTTGGCGAAGCGCTGTTCGGAATTGCGTGGGCTGGGAATTCAGGAGTGGCTCAGCTTCTACTTCAAGTCTCCGATGACGCCGCCGGGATTGTATCCCGAGCACGATCTGTTCATTCAGCTGATGAAGCTGAAGAATACCTTGCGGCACTTGAAGGGTGAGGAACTAATCACGCATTTGGGGCTGGAGTATTACGACTGAAGTTACCGCGGACGTTACGACTGAAGCTCGTCCCATGCGAAGTTGCATCAAGGCGTTGTGCCCTTGGTTATAATCTGGCCTCGTGACTCCGACCTCCTGGCCCGTTCTTAAAGTACGGTTGCGACGGATTTGTCTCCTCGTAGTTGTGGCGTTGGTCGGTGCGTCGGCTCTGGCGTACGGGCTGGACTATCTCGTTCTCCGCGTGCGAGCGGCCACCAACCGGAATGCTTACGGATCGGTGATGGTGAATCACTACACCGCCGTGCTGCAGAAGAATGGAAAGACGACGCTGACTTTTGATCCGCCGACACCCTGGACCTGCGTGAACTCCCTGTTCCCGCATCAAGGATGGTTGCCCTGCTGGTATCTGAGCCGGCACACCGACCAGCGGACCGATATCTGACGGGCGCAGCGCTCCGCTCGTCGAATTCATCGTAATTTAACATTCAACAGCAGCAGGAGAACTGGCATCCGCTCTCGGCCAGGTTCATGAGTGAGAGATGTTTCGCCAACCACTCACGACAGAGTGATCTCGCGCCAGCGGATGAAAACTATTGCACATTGACGCGAATAGGGATTCGGGCGACAATCCCCTGCGTTCTTGGTTCGGTGAGAGTTCGTCAGGCTGTATTTTCGTCAAGGATGAGCGACCTCGGAACAAAGTTGTTCCCCTGCATCTTGTTCGGCGTCCTTTCCGATTTTCGGCTGTATCCAACCACATTTAAGTTTTAAGGAGAAAATCATGACGCTTCAAAAACTCTTGAAACAGTTCTCGGTTACTGCAGTGGTCGCGCTCTTCGCGGTGGGAGGGTCTTTTGCCTACGCGGAGGTGTCGGCCAGAAACGTGCCTGCCGGCATTCAACTCTCCAGAGACCTCGGTCTGGCCGATACAGGGACCGAGATCAACATCACAGTCCACATGAAGCTCAATGATAAGGCGGCATTCGACAAGGCCGTCGACGCGCTCTACGACCCCGCATCCCCGACTTTCCACAAGTGGATGACGGAGGCCGATCTCGCGAAGTACGCGCCCACAAAGGCGCAGCAGCAAGCGGTCCGTCAGGAACTTGAGAACCACGGACTTACTATTCTCTCCGCTGACTCCATCGGCTTCACCATCCGGGCCCGTGGCACCATCGCCAATGTTGCGAGCGCCTTCAACACCGAGATCCACCAGTTCGAGCACAACGGAAAGGTCTTCCGCGCCAACGTCAAGGACGCCCGACTCAACGGTGAAGCGGGAAACTATGTCTCCACCGTAGCCGGTCTGGAAAGCCACCAGGTGCACCCGCTCTACGCCCGCGCGCTTAACCCGCGCACTCAGAAACCCTACGCCCCAGTGCTGATTAGCCGGCTCGCCAACGCTTCCAGTTTCCCGAAAGGATTTATTACTACCCAGTGTCTCTCCGCGCCGCAAACCTTCAACCTGGAGTTCGGGACGCCGCCAGCCCTGCCGGAAGGGGTCTACACCGGCACGCTATACGAGGCGTCAGGCATACCCTGCGCTTATGAGCCTCAGCAGTTGCAGACTGCATACGGACTTAACGCCGTCTACGAACAGGGACTCGACGGCTCCGGTCAGACGATCGTTCTGGTCGAGGGCTTTGGCTATCCCACGCTCGAGAAGGATGCCAATGCTTATTTCCACTTGACCGGGCTGCCGCTGCTGAACGCGTCCAACTTCAGCATCGTTTACCCCCAGGGCAAGCCCGCTGCGAACGCGGGACTACTCACCGGCTGGGAAGTTGAGATATCGCTCGACATACAATCGGCGCACACGATCGCTCCCGGCGCAAAAATCGTGGTGGTCGCGACCAACGGCCAGGACAGCGAAGACTTTCAGAACTCCATCGCTTACGTGGCCAGCCATCACCTGGGCAATTCAGTCTCCAACAGCTATGAAGAAGATCTCGACCTGATCGCCGGGCCGCTCGAACAGACTTCCTGGGATGAGGCGCTCGAGGTCGCGACGGCTCAAGGCATCTCCGTCAATTTCTCCACCGGCGATTCTGGCGACAACGGCCTGGGCACTCCGCTGGGCGCGCCCGGCGTCCCTTCGGTTGCTCCTCACGCCACCGCCGTCGGGGGTACCTCGATTCTGAACGACGTGAGCCATCCGGGATCCACGATCACCACCTCCTGGGGAGATACGTTGACCTTCCTGGTGGGCGGCAGCACAGTCTTGGACCCACCGGAAGCCTTCGGCTTCATTGGCGGAGGTGGCGGCGGTCAGAGCGTATTCTTCCCCAAGCCGTCCTGGCAAGCGTCGCTCCCCGGTAAAGGCCGGCAAACGCCGGATGTCTCCGCGCTGGCTGACCCCAACACGGGCGTCACGATCGTGGTAACCGAAAACGGGGTTCAGCAGCTGCAATGCTGCTGGGGCGGCACCAGCCTGTCCAGCCCGATCTTCACGGCCTTTTGGGCCATCGCCAACCAGTACGCCGGCCAGCCCCTTGGTCAGGCGGCGCCCGCTATCGCCGCTCTGCCCTACGGCGGCATTCAGGACGTAGTTGCCATCACCGACAGCACAAAGAGCAACGTGACGGCGGTGATTACGGACTCCAAGGGTTCTACCACGTACTCCGCTTCCGAGCTCTTCAGCGGAATGCTTTACGGCAATAACAACTTCACCAGCACAATCCTGGAGGAGGATCCGGGTGATTTTCTGGATTGGGGATTCGGCCTGGACACTTCACTCACGGTCAGGCACGGCTGGGACAACGCAACCGGTTACGGTACGCCGAACGGCCTCACTTTCATATTCGCTGTCGGCGCTCCGGTGCTTGCCAACAATAAATAGTGCGTGGAACAGATTGCGTACATTTGCGAGCCGGAGAGCATTTTCTCCGGCTCGTTTCTTTTTGCCGGTGAGGGGATTGACGAAATCGGCAGAGCGCTCATTGACCATGACACTGAGGGAGCATGCGATAGAATGTCTCCGCGCACACACGCCGCCGAGGACTTCATGCCAAGGAATTTCTCTCACATCTGCGCCATAGTGATCTTGCTGGCCCTGACCTGCGTCGGGTTCACCGCCGCCGTCCCAGCCACCAACCTATCTGATGCCCGGCTGCAGAAGGCTTATCGCTTTCAGCAGGGCGGATGGACGTATGTGCATCTGGAAGGCTCGCCGGCCGACATGGGTTTTCAGCATGGCTACCTGCTCGCTCCGGAGATTGCCGACGCGCTTGAGGCGATTAAGCTGTTCGACACCCACCAGACGCAGCGCGACTGGGAATTCTTCCGCACCACCGCGCGCCAGATGCTGTGGCCGCACATCGACGCCGAATATCAGCAGGAACTGCAGGGCATTGCCGACGGCCTGAAGGCGCACGGCGTCGATCTTGATGTCTACGACATTGTGGCGCTCAACGCGTTTGAGGAAGTGCCGGATTATTACGTGCCGTGGCTGAATAAGCAGAACAAGTCGGCGAAAAATCCGAAGCTCGCCGCGCCCGGCAACTGCAGCGCGTTTATCGCGACCGGCAGCATGACCAGGGATCATCAGATCGTCATCGCTCACAATAATTGGACGAGCTATCTGGCGGGCGAGCGCTGGGTGGTGATCTTCGACATCCAGCCCGAACACGGCAACCGCATTCTGATGGACGGTTTTCCGGGAGTCATTACCAGCGACGACGATTTTGGAGTGAACTCCGCCGGCATGATGATCACCGAGACCACCATCACGCAGTTTGAAGGATGGGATCCGGAGGGCAAACCGGAGTTCATGCGCTCGCGCAAGGCGCTGCAGTATGCCAACAATATTGATGACTATGTCCGCTTGATCAAAGAAGGTAACAACGGCGGATACGCGAACGACTGGCTCATCGGCGACCGCAAGACGGGCGAGATCGCTTATCTGGAACTGGGACTGAAGAACACTCCGCTATGGCGCACGAAAGATGGATATTTCGTCAGCTCGAATTTCGCGCGCGATCCGAAGCTGATTCAGCAAGAAACTAGCGGTTTCGATGCCAACGACCCTTCGTCTTCGCCGAACGCTCGGCACGCCCGCTGGGAAGAGGTGATGCAGCAGGCGAAGGGCAAAGTCGACGTCAAAATGGCGGAGCAGTTTTTGTCCGACCACTTCGACAGCTTCGAGAAAAAAGAGCAGCCGAACGAGCGGGCGCTGTGCGGCCATGTGGACGTTTCTGGGCGCGGCATTAAGGAGTGGGACTGGGCTCCGTATAATCCCGGCGGTGCGGTTCAGGGCAAGGCCACCGACAGCGCCATGACCGCGAAGATGAGCTTTGTGGCCCGAGCGGGACATCCCTGCGGCGCGGATTTTCTAGCGGCGGAGTTTTTGGATCATCATCCTGAGTTTGCCTGGCAGAAGCCGCTGTTGCGGGATATGAAGGCGGGGCCCTGGACCGTGTTTACGGCGGGGCAGAAGCAGTAGTACCGGAGTACCTGGTACCGAGTAGCGAGAAAAAGCAGGTTCCTCCGCCCCTCGCTTTCGCTCGGGGGTCGGAATGACAAGCATTGCATGGGTACCGCGGACTTATCCAGGTCCGTGGTTCCCATCCGTCGAAAACCGCGACGGATGGGTCATCCTCAATGAGATGGTCGGGCAAATTCGAAGCCAACAACTTCCCTGATAAAATAAAAGTGAAACTGGTGGGCGCGGAGAGATGGCCGAGTGGCTGAAGGCGCGCGCCTCGAAAGCGTGTATACCTTTACGGGTATCGGGGGTTCGAATCCCTCTCTCTCCGCCAGCAACTCTTGACCGCAGGGAAAGGGCGCATCCTTGGCGCCTGAATGCGCAGCGGCCAACTTCTAGAAAAGCTGGGTGGTTTGGCATTCGACGGCACCGGACTTCCCGCCAGCGAGAGATAGCGGAATCTGTGTGGTCATGCAATCGTCAAGCATTTGTCAGGAGCCATCGTGGGCCGGGATAGTTTGATTCCGGTGGCAACCAATGCCAAGAGTACGCTGCCACAGCGGACATCTCGCTAATTCACCACTTGCGTGACCGTGCCAAAACTTGCTTTGATGTAAGCGCTGCTCGGATAGCTGGCTTTAATCGTGTGGGTCCCAACCTTCAGCGAGGATGTGGTGAATGTGGCTGCGCCATCCGTCGTCTTAGCCGTCCCCATCGGCGTGCCGTTGTTGTAGAACGTCACTGTGGCCCCATTTGGGATTGGACCCTCGGTCGAAGTAATGGCAGCGGTAAACGTCACCGGTTGGCCATTCTGTGACGGAGTTCCTGAGGTTGTAACCTTGGTTGTACTCTTTGCGGGCACGCCCAGCAAGACAGCGACGCCGCCACCCATTGGGCAACTGTCCATATAACCGTCGCACCCGTCAGACACCACCAAGTCCGGCTTGCCATCGTGATTCAGGTCTGCGACAGCCACGGACGATGCGTTGCGCCCGCCCGTACTGTAGACGACCGGGGCCTGGAAAATTCCCTCACCATTGTTCAGCAAGATTGCTAGCTTGCCGATCGGGGTCGTATTAACTACGGCCAAGTCCGGCGCGCCGTCCCCATTAAAATCTCCCATCTCAACGTGCAAAGGGCCTGTCAATCCGACGGGATAAGCGACTGGGGCGCCAAAAGTGCCGTCGCCGTTACCCAGCAGGACGCTGACCGAGCCAGAGGTGGAAGCTACTACCGCGTCAAGTTTGCCGTCACGATTCACATCGCCCAGAATGACGGAGGTGCCAAAGCCCCCGGATGGATAGGTTACTTGCGTTGGAAACGTACCATCCCCTTCGTTTAACAACACGTAGATAATGCCCTTTCCGCTGCTGTTCGCATTGGTCACCACCAGATCTGGTTTGCCGTCTCCGTTTAGATCGGCTACGGCCAAAGACGCCGCACTCGCCTCACCATTCGTCAGTTCGTAAGTCACAGGGGCGCGCAACGTCCCATCCCCGTTTCCCAGCAAAACCACTATCACGCTATGGGTGTAGTTGTTAATGATGGCTTCAGCAAGCGCAATCACGTCCGGCTTACCGTCTCCATTGACATCCGCGATGGCCACCGGGGAGATATCGAAACCAGCCTCATAGCCGACGGCAGCCTCGAAAGTTCCATCGCCTTTGTTTAACAGCACGCTCAGACAAGGATTGCCAGAGCCATCATTGCTGCCCACCACCAGGTCGGGCCAGCCATCACCATTTAAGTCTCCGACAGCTATTGCGTCAGCTCCCGGAAATTTCACGCTGTAGGTCGCGGCAGTCTGAAGAGTTCCGTCCCCATTGCCGAACAGCACTCCGACCACACCACCGTCCTGGGTGCCAAAATTGGCGACGATCACGTCTGGATTTCCGTCTTTATTTACGTCGGCTACTGCTATGGCCTGGGCCTGATATCCGCCAGACTGGTAAAGGACCGGAGCCGGCTTGAAGATCTGCGACTGACCGGGCAAAGCGCCGCCCGCGAAGAAAAAAGCCAGGACAACAACGAAGAAGAGACCTCTGTAAGACCGTGCTGTATCCATGCAGGTTGGATGACGCGACAGATTTCGCTTCATCATAAATTTCTCCTTCGAGCCGTATGTTCCGATTCGTCGCTGTGGGCCTGTTTCGATGCGCTGCATACTAGGCTTCTCAGTGCCACTCGTCAATACGGTCAGAACTGTAAGTTCGGCACGCCGGAAAAAACCTTGAGCATAGGGGATGTTTCAATAGCGAGGCTCAAACCCTGGGCGCAAGGGCAATCCGCTGCGATAATGGCTCGATGCAGAACCCTCGATAGATCTACGGATTTGCGGCGTGGATGCGTGGTGTCTCGATCAGCGGCCGGCAAAAGATGGGGAATCTGCGTCGAGCAATCCTCAAGCCTTTGTCAGGTGGAACCATGGGTCAACATAGCGTTAGCCAACACAGCTTTATTCCGGGGGAACCGAATGCCAAGTCGCAGAACGACCTCGTCGAGCGCGGGTTTACTCGTCAGCCGTTCCCAGTTGACTTAGAGGTAGCTCGCACGCTGGAAACCTTAGCCCACGCTGCTTGGTCCATTCCAAGAGACAAGTACTACGATGGGGGCGACAGATATCGTTCCTTAAATCGTTTGCGCGCCGAGATTATTGAGGGGGGCGTAAAGGTTTGGTTGAGCGAAGAGATCACGCCCTACGTGCAGCTGAAAAAGTACAACACGACAATCGGCGGCCAGCCGCGAGAGTATGCTCCGCTGCCCCCGGAGATCGCCGGTTCCATAGGCGTTCGCAAGATGATTGCTCATCACCTTCATTACCTGCCGCTTTCTGCAGTGGGCACGAAGTATTTAGTCAACCTTCATCTCATAAGGTTCACGGCTACGCCGGGCCGGCCGTGCGACACGAGTCCACCGGGCTTACATAAGGACGGGGAAAAGTATATCGCCACGCATCTAGTGGGCCGCTGCGGCGCTCAGGGTGGCGAAGTCATCATCACCGACAATGACAAACACGAACTGGATCGCTTCACCATGCGCGAAACGGGTGAGTGCTACGTCTTCGACGATGATCGCATCTGGCATATGCTGACTCCAGTGGCAGTACTGGAAGGCAATCAGTACGCCTACCGCGACACCCTGGCCTTCGATATGCTGCCCGAGGGCTGGGAACCTGCGAAGTGATTCGCAGAGTTGGCTAACGACTAACGACCGACGAGTAACGACCAACGGCTAACGACGGTTCTTAAAGAAAGTCTGTAGCACTTCCGCGCTGCGGCCGGCCAGCACTCCGCGGCGAACCTCGATCTGGTGGTTCAGTTGCGGATGATTCAGCACCTGCATCACCGATCGCACCGCGCCCGCCTTGGGGTCGTCTGCGCCGTAGACCAGGCGCTCGATGCGGGCATGCACCAAAGCTCCGGCGCACATCGCGCACGGTTCAATGGTGACATACAGCGCGCAGTCTTCCAGACGATGGTTACCAACGGTTGCACCGGCTTCGCGCAGCGCGATCACTTCGGCGTGGGCCGTGGGGTCGTGGTCGGTGATGTTGCGGTTCCATCCCCGGCCTACGATCTGGCCGTTGCAGATTACGACTGCGCCCACTGGGACTTCTCCCGCTTCGAGCGCGCGCTGGGCGCAGCGCAGGGCTTCTTCCATCCAAAGCTCGTCGGAGTGAAGCTCGTCGGGATGAGGTTCGTCGGCGGTCTTCGGTCCCGGGTCTTTGGTCTTGGGGTTGTCGGCTGCGGATGTTTTTTGGGAAGGCACGAGGACTTGGCGCTCGGGTTTATTCTAGCGGCTTCGGAGCACGAAGGGATCAGCTTTTGATCCGCTTCAGATGACCCGCAGCACGCTGCGCACAACTTCCGGTACCACCGCGTGAACCACGGCCGGTACTACGATTTCAGCCACCGGGTAGGCAAGCACGACCGCGGGTACGACGAGCAGAAGCCAGGCTCTGGTCGATAAATTGGTGAAATACGCCTTCATGACATCTGACATCCTCTCTGGGAGTGGATACGCAGGATGGCTTCGGAAAGTTCCGTGGCGACTCCCGATGCAAAACCTTGAACCACAGAGGTCACAGGGGAACACAGAGGGGAAATCGACCGCCCTTTAGACATTCGCCGGATAATGTTATTCTAACGGCGATATGGGCATGCCGAGTTTGCTGCGCAAAGTGTTCCTCGTCGACCTGCTGCAGGGGCTGAAGCTGACCTTCCGCTATCAGGATCCCAAGGAAATCTATACCGAGCAGTACCCGCTGGAGCGGCCGCAGGTGGCCGAGCGTTACCGCGGAGCGCCGCGCCTGAACGTGAATCCTGACACCGACGAGACCATGTGCATTGCCTGCGACCTGTGCGCGCTGGCTTGCCCCGAAAATTTGATCGTGGTCTCGAGCGCGCGCAACGAGCACACCCGCCGCAAGGAGCTCACCGACTTCACCTACGACCTGAGCCGCTGCATGTTCTGCGGCCTCTGCGAAGACGCCTGCCCGGTCGATGCCCTCGAACTCACCCAGGACTTCGAACTCGCCAGCTACACCCGCGAAGGCTGGATCTGGGACCGCAAGACGCTGGAAAAAGGCCCGGAGCCGACGCAGTATAAGCGCTAGACGATTCTCCTGGTCTGCAGTATTACTTTTTCAACTTGACTGCATCTTCGGCGGGCGTGCCGACGCGCAGCCCCTTGGCATAGAGCGAGACTTGGGCCGGTCCGGTGACGGCCGGCGTGTCGTAGAAGAATCCATCACTGGTTTCGGTCTCGCGCTCGACCTTCCATACCCGGGTATTGGTGACGTAGTCGGGCTTCTCCTGAAAGGGAGTGACGAAGGCCGGGCAGAACCACTGAATGCGGTTGTTGGGCTGCGCCGCGAAATTGCCGTTATCGAGGGCGATGACATGGGCGCATTTGTGGCCACCGTCCCCGGCCTCCTCGGCGTCCTCGTGTCCGTACCAGTCGAGCGTGAACATGTACTGCCCCCCCTCCCAGGAACGGTCTTTCAGTTGGACGCGGACGCGAGCGTCGGCCAGTCGCTCGAAGCTGGTGCAGCTCATCTCGTAGCTGAAGCAATCCCAAAACTGGAGCCAGTCCAGCGGCATCAATGGGGCTTCCGCCTTGTGACAGAAGGCATGCAGCGGAAGTCGCCACATGACCGCTCCGTTTTCGGTGAGGACATGGAAGCCCAGCGCCCTGCCATGGATCGAAGCAGCGCCAAAGACGCAGACCTTGAGGAATTCTCCTTTGTGGGCGAGATCGTCGTAGAGGAACTCGCGGCGCAGCAGGCAATAGAACCTCGGAATGTTCACGTTGAGAGTAGACAAATTGTTGGCTCCCTTCTTGCGCATCATAGCGCCACCGCCAAAAAATGGAAGGAGAAATTCAGGCTTCTGGGAGTTTCTATTGGCCGCCGGGTCCCGGTTCATCTATTCCGGTTTCGGCAGCATCTTCTCCGGCAGAAAATACATTGCGGGAATCAGCACAAAGATGAAGAACGAACCGTACACCGAAGCATAGGCCAGCGGAACCGACAGCAAATACAGCCCGGAGGCGAAGGCTCCCTTGTGGTTGATGCGTTCGTGGTGCTCCCGCATGGCTGTGTCGTGGCCGCTCTGGCGAATCAATTCCAGGCGCAGAAAATAATATCCGGTCGAGCACATGAACAGATCGAGGCCGTAGAGCGCGACTGCCATGGGCTCGCGGTAGTTCTTCCCCATGAAGTCGGTGACGAAAGGTACCAGCGACATCCAGAACAGCAGGTAGAGGTTCGACCACAGCAGCCGCGCCGTTACCGAACGCACAGCATGCACCAGATGATGGTGGTTGACCCACATGATGGCGGCCACCAGAAAGCTCAGTGCGTAGCTGAGAAACACCGGCGCGACTTTCACCAGCGCCGCGAATGTGGGCTGCGCGGGCGCGCGCAGCTCCAGCACCATGATCGTAATGATGATGGCGATCACGCCGTCGCTGAAGGCTTCGAGGCGACTTGTGGACATTTCAGACATTAGAAACAAGCTATCAGCTGTCAGCTCTCAGCTGTCAGTAAAAGCAAAACCCGAAGCGCTGGCCGGACTTCATCTCTCTGAGAAACAAAATCCACGCACTCAGTCAGGGTTTAGCTGACAGCTGACAGCTGATAGCTGACAGCTCACTCCGGCTGTTGCTGCGTCATGCAGTGCATCGCGCCCAGGCCCCAGATGAAGTCTCCCGAATAGATGGGCACAATCTCGCGACTTGGGAATAGCTGAGCCAGTGTGTTCAGCGCGATGCGGTCGTTGGGACGATTAAAGACCGGCGCCAGCACGACTCCGTTAGCGATGTAGAAATTGGCGTAGCTGGCCGGAAGGCGACGCCCCTCGAAGACCACGGGCTGCGGCATGGGCAGTTCGACTACGGTCAATTGTTTGCCGTTCTGGTCGCGGGAGGCTTGCAGGCGGCGCAGGTTGGCGCGCAGGGGCCCATGGTTGATGTCTTTCGAATCGGGCTCAACCATGGTGACGACGGTGTCTCGCGAAACGAAGCGGGTGAGATCGTCGACGTGGCCGTGAGTGTCATCGCCGAAAATGCCGCGTCCCAGCCAGATAGTGTGCGGCGCGCCGAGGTAGTCGGTGAAAGCTTTTTCGTAGTGGACGCGCGCCATGTGCGGATTGCGCTCCTGCACCTTGCTGAGCAGGCATTCTTCGGTGGTGATGATCGTGCCCAGTCCGTTGACGTCGATCGAACCGCCTTCGAGCACGATGCGCTTCCCGCCCGAAACCGGATGAATCTCGCGAAGCGGGTGGCCGATTCTAGCCGCGTTCTTTGCGGCTAGAGTGGGGCTTTTAACGTTCGCCATCAGGCTGCCGATTTTTTCGTCGAACCGCCAGTTGGAATATTTCGCCCAGGCATTAAAGCGGAACTTGAGGGCGAATGGGCCGCCCTGAGGGGCTGAAGCCCCGTTCCGTTTCCTGGCTTTATCGGCACGAGTAAACTCGTGCCCTTCCCGGTCTTCATGTGGGGACAGCCGCCCCCGGCTGTCCGGCCGGGCGAAGCCCGGCTGCGGCGCGAGAAAGATGCAACCGGAGTCGCGCAGCCAGACGCGGTTGGTCGGCCAGCGATGGAAGCGGATATTTGCGGACAACGCCTCGGCTCGCTCGAGAACTTTGCGGGCTTGTCTGGCAGCAGTGGCGTTGTTGACGATCAGTTCGACCCGCTCATGCTTGGCCAGATTGCGAATAATCTCGGCGTAAACCCACGGGATCGGCTCAAATTTTCCAGGCCAGTCGTCGTGGTAGTGAGGCCAGGCGAGCCAGGTCGCGGCGTGCGGCTCCCACTCTGCGGGCATGCGGTAGCCGAGCGCAGCGGGAAGCGGTGACGCGCTGTTTAAAGTCTTACTTGAAGGTTTGCGCAATGCTTTGGCCACAGGGAATTCTCGGTCCTAGTCGATGAGGCGGTTGGTAATTGGTGCGTAAGCGTCGATGCGGCGGTCGCGCAGGAACGGCCAGTTGCGGCGGATGTCTTCGAGCGCTTTCAGGTCGACGTCGCCGATCAGGATTTCTTCGCGGTCGTGCGACGCTTCCGCGAGCACGCGGCCGAAGGGATCGCAGAAAAATGATCCGCCCCAGAATTCGAGTCCCTGCCCGGGCGCGGATTTTCCGCGGATATTTCCGGTTTCGAATCCAACGCGATTCACCACGGCCACATAAACGCCGTTGGCGATGGCATGTGCCCGCTGGATGGTGCGCCAGGCGTCGTGCTGGGCCACGCCGAACTCAGCCTTCTCCGCGGGATGCCAGCCAATCGCGGTGGGATAAAAAAGAATGGTTGCTCCCTGCAAGGCCGTCAAACGCGCGCCCTCGGGATACCACTGGTCCCAGCAGACCAGCGTGCCCAGGCGTCCGGCGCTGGTGTCGAGGGCGCGAAATCCGAGGTCGCCGGGAGTGAAGTAAAACTTTTCGTAGTAGAGCGGATCGTCGGGGATGTGCATTTTGCGGTAGAGGCCACGCAAAGAGCCGTCGCTGTCGAAGATCGCTGCGGTGTTGTGGTAGACGCCGGCGGCGCGCTTTTCAAACAACGACGCGATCAGTACCACGGCGTTGTTTCGCGCGGAGGCAGCCAGCCTCTCGGAAGTCGGGCCGGGAATCGGTTCGGCCAAATCGAACAGGGAATGATCTTCGCGCTGGCAGAAGTATTGCGTCTGAAACAGTTCGGGCAGGCAGACCACCTGCGCGCCGCGTCCGACCGCGTCGGGAATGCGGCTGATCGCCTTCTCGAGATTCTGCTCCGGCTCCGGGCCGCACGACATCTGCATCAACGCCACGCGAAATTTCTCAGGGGGCACGCGGTTTTCGACCTCCGCGAACAATATAGCATCCGCGCCCGAGCCCGGACCTACGCTTGCCCCGGTGCGGATTCCCCCTTCTGTTCCGTTATCCGGACAAAACCTTCTTCCACAGCGCACCAGCAGCCAGGATGCGCTACAATCGCTCCCGCTTTTTGAATCAACGTGCCACTTCCTCAGCAAAACACAGAAGGCAGGTTCTCCCTAGGAGAGGAAAACAATGATTCGAAAATTCACTACATCTTTGCTAACCATCGTCGCCCTGGTGTCGATCGCAAGTGTCGTTTGCCAGGCGCAGTCACAGCGTCCGTTGACGCGCCACGTGCGTGAAGCGGTTCTCAGTGGGCAGGCGCCGACCGTCGGCCGCCTCCCCGCAACCCAGTCCATGCGCCTGGTCCTGGTTCTTCCGCTCCGCAGCCCGGATGCGTTAGACAGCTTCTTAAACGAACTCTACGATCCTTCCAGCGCTTCTTATCGCCACTTCCTCACCGTCGAGGAGTTCACCGCGAGGTTTGGTCCCAGCCAGGAAGATTATGACGCCGTGATTGGCTTCGCCAAGGCGCACGGCCTGACGGTGGTGGGCACGTCCCGCAATCGCATGAACCTGGACGTCCGGGGATCGGTTTCAAACATCGAGGAAGCCTTACATCTCACAATGGGCGTCTACCAGCATCCCACGGAAAACCGAACCTTCTACGCCCCTGACCGGGAGCCCACGCCGGACCTGGCGGTCCAGCTGTGGCACATCGCGGGCCTGGACAACTATTCGATCCCGCGTCCCGCCATGCATCGAGAT
>DATHQJ010000210.1:0-13388 GCA_035482825.1 Binatus sp. (SeqCode)
GCGGAAGGAAACGGCGTTTAGTGAAGTGCTGACGGCGTCGAGTAACTGCCAGGCGGTGTTTAAGGAAGGGCGGCAGTAGAAAGCTGCTAGCTGCTAGCTTCTAGCTCACGGCTCTCAGCTCCGGTTTCGGTTTCAAAAACAATCTTATGACGAAGGTTACGCGGCGGGCTCTGCTGAAGACTTCTGTTTTGGGAGCGGCGGCGGGGATGGTTCCGGGCTTCGCGGTGAAGCTTGAGAACGTGGCTCGCAAGGGGCGGATTCGGCAGGCGGTTTGCCGGTGGTGTTATTCGCACATTCCAGTCGAACAGTTGGCGGAGTACGCGGCAAAGATTGGGCTGCGCGGGGTTGATCTGCTGCAGCCGGAGGAGTATGACATCCCGCGGCGCTATGGACTCGTGTGCAGTATGGGATACGCGGGGGGCGGGGATATTGGGAAGGCTTTAAACCGGGTGGAAAATCATGCGGCGATTGAGGCGGCGTTTCGAACGAATATTCCTCTGGCGGCGAAGAGCGGCGTGCCCAATGTGATTACGTTTTCCGGAAACCGCGGCGGGATGGGGGATGAGGAAGGCGCGCGGAATACAATCGCGGGGCTGAATCGCGTGAAGAAGATTGGAGAAGATCATGGCGTGACCATCTGCCTGGAACTGCTCAACAGCAAGCGCGATCATCACGATTATATGTGCGACCACACGGCTTGGGGAGTTGGTGTGGTGCGGGAAGTGAATTCGCCAAAGGTGAGGTTGTTGTATGACATTTACCACATGCAGATTATGGAAGGCGATCTGATCGCGACCATCCGCGAGAACCTGCAGTGGATTGCGCACTTTCATACCGGAGGAGTGCCGGGACGGCATGAGCTCGATGGGACGCAGGAAGTGCAGTGGGACGGAGTGATGCGGGCGATTGCCGATGCGGGATTCAAGGGATATGTGGCGCATGAATTCGTGCCCGCCGGAAATGATGCGCTGGAATCGCTGCGGAAGGCGGCAGAGTTGTGTGACGTTTAGCGATGGTCGCTACAGGCGAAAAGCCCCACTTCTCGCAAATATCCGAGAATCGGGGCACCCGGCGATTGAGGAACATTGATCTTGCAAAAATATGGGCAACGAGAAAATGTTTGTGGATGGATTGCGTATTCCGGATCGGCTAGTCACTCTGATTGATCGCGGACTCTGGCCCCGGACGGCAACGGAAGCACAGAGGCAAAATACTTACTCTCTTGTTCCAGCAGAGCGAATCCATTTGTTCGCGCCTGAAGAAGATAAGATCTACCTCATGGCGCCTCCATTTCACACTGTGGCGACGATACGGCAGAGCCAGGGCAAGGGCAAGTTCTGGGATCGCTTTGCTGCACCTGAAGGCATATCACCTGAACTATCGGTCGACATCGGTGACTTTGAGTTAGGCTCAGACTCTCCCATTCTGCTTGATTACAGAGAGGATAGGCTTAACCCAATAGTAATTCGGCTCAAGTGGAGAAAATCACTTGGCCTTCCTAACATTTGGGTGCGCTGCGCCGACAACTTCGACGGGTTCGCCGATATGCTTGGGCTTGGATCGTAGAGACTAAGCGCTGCGAAAGAATTTGCGTCGGACGTGGGGGTGAGTCCATCCTGTTGGGGTGAGAGATTTCGGCATTCCCAGCCTGCTGCGGCGCGGCCTGCGTCGCGTTTCTTTTATACTTCAGCACATGCAATTCTTCGGGATTCGGTCTGTTTGTCTTCTCGCGGTTTTTTCTCTGGCATCGCAATTGCCCACCCTTTCGCAAAATGCGCGAAAGGATGGGGCTCTCACTTCGAAGGTGCCACCGACAGGTTCGTCCATCAACTCCAGCTCTGAGTCCATCAACGTCGATCCTCCAGGACTGCTTTATCAGGGGGTGCCGGCGGAGTTGGCGCAGGATCAGGGGATGGCGGGGTTGCGGCTGGAGCTTTTGCGGCTGGGGACTACGGGGCGGTTGATGCAGGTGGTGGCGCATCCGGATGACGAGGATGGCGGGATGCTGACGCTGGAGGCGCGGGGGCGCGGGGTGAGCACGCTGCTGATGACGCTGAATCGCGGCGAGGGTGGGCAGAACAAGATTGGGAGCAATTTGTCGGACGTGCTGGGCGTGCTGCGGGCGGAGGAACTGCTGGCTTCGGATCAGTATTACGGAGTTCAGGAAAGATTTTCGCGGGTGGCGGATTTTGGGTTTTCGAAGTCGGCCGATGAGACGTTTCAGAAGTGGGGTGGGCACGACACGGCGCTGCGCGATTTGGTGCGGGTGATTCGAACGTTTCGTCCGGATGTGCTGGTGGCGCGGTTTTCGGGGACGGAGCGGGATGGGCACGGGCATCATCAGGCGTCGAGCATTCTGGCGAAGGAGGCGTTCCGGGCGGCGGCTGATCCGAAGCGGTTTCCGGAGCAGATTGCGGCGGGGCTCGCGCCCTGGCAGGCGAAGAAGTTTTACATCGGCAATGTTTGTGGATTCGGCGTCCAGAACTGTGAGGACGAAAAATGGACGTTGAAGTTGAACACGGGTGAGCGCAGTGCGGATCTGGGCACGGGGTACCTGCAGTTTGCGATGCAGGGACTGCGGCATCAGCTGTCGCAAGGCGCGGCGAATTGGACGATTGATCCGGGGGACTGGTTTACGTTTTACAAGCTCGTGGATTCGGTGATTCCGTCGGCTGCGGGCAAGGATGGGCATGAGAAGAGCTTCTTTGATGGGATTGATACGACGTGGGCGGGGTTGGCACCGAGCGACATGGCTGAATTGCGACAGCAGCTGACAGACATCTCGAAGTTAATTACGGGCGCTTCGGTCGCCGTGAAGGGAATGGACCCAGGAGGCGCGGTTGCGCCTCTCATGAAGGTTGTCGCTGGACTGGACCGCATCAGCGCCAAGATGCATGAGTGGCTATGGCGCGGAACTGGTGGGTACGATTTCTTCACACGAATCGCGGAGAAACGGCAAGAGGCGGAGACTGCCCTGAATCTGGCGCTGGGCGTGACGATCGCGGCGGATGTGTCGTCTGACGGCAAGAGCAGTGACGGTGGACATGAGATTCACCTACTGAAAGAGGCGGACGCGCTGACTACGGTTTCGCCGGGGCAGGAATTTCTGGTGGCGGTTACGTTTCACAATGGATCGAAGCTGCCGCTGCTGATTGATCACATCAAACTCGACGTTCCCGCGGGATGGAACACGTTGAGCGGGAAGACGCGGCCGGAGAACGTTGCGCCGGGCGCGGATTTGCATGCGGACTTCCGATTGCGGGTGCCGAAAGACGCTCGGTATACGCGGCCGTATTGGCATCGGGACGATCCGGATACCGAGGCCATCAATCACATCGATGACGAGAAATATGCGACGCTTCCCTTCCCGCCTCCGGAGATGCGGGCGCGGGTGGAGTATGCGGCGGGTGCGGAGAAGACGCGAAACGGGATCAACGCTGTGGTGGTGACGCCGTTTGTGGATGAGGCGGGGAAAGTGCGTCAGCGGCCGCTGGCGGTGGTTCCGGCGTTTTCGGTGATGCTGGAGCCGGGGACGCAGGTGATTTCGACGCACAATGGGTCGACATCGACCGTAGCGGTGGGGGTGACGGGGAATCTTGATCGCGATGTTCATGGGGCGCTGCGGCTGGAGTTGCCGGCGGGCTGGCGGTCGGAGCCGGCCCAGTTTGCGGTGGAGTTGAAGAAGCGCGGAGAGAAGAAGGACTTCCAGTTCAAGGTGTTCACGGCCGGATTGCAGGAAGGGCGAGCGACGGTGCGGGCGGTGCTGGAAGCGGACGGCGAGAAGTACAGCGAGGGATACACCCTGGTTACGCGCGAAGATTTGGGGAGTTTTTATTACTACCAGCCGGCGCGGCAGCGGGTGAGTGTGGTCGACGTGCAGGCGCCGCATGATTTGAAGGTGGGATACATCATGGGGGCGGGGGATGACATTCCGACTGTGCTGAAGCAGGTGGGGATGGATGTGACGTTGATTCCAGTGGAGAAAATTGCTGCAGAGGATCTGAGCAAGTACGCGACGATTGTGCTGGGGATTCGCGCTTACGACACGCAGAAGGATGTTGTCGCGAACAATAAAAAGTTGCTGGATTTTGTTTCGGCGGGCGGGACTCTGGTTGTGCAATATAACGCGTCGGTTGGGGATTTCAACGCGGGGAAGTTCACTCCTTATTCTGCGGAGTTGAGCCGGGCGCGGGTTTCGGTGGAAGAAGCGCCGGTCGACATTCTTGCCCCGGAGGATTCTGTGTTTCATTCTCCCAACACGATTACTGCGCGAGACTTCGACGGATGGGTGCAGGAGCGCGGGCTGTATTTCATGGACAAGTGGGACGAGCATTTTACGGCGCTGTTGTCGTGCCATGATCCGGGAGAAGAGACGCAAAAGGGTGGGTTGCTGCGGGCGCAATATGGGAAGGGCGTTTACATTTATACGGGGTATGCGTTCTTCCGGCAGTTGCCGGCGGGAGTGCCGGGAGCGGTGCGGCTGTTTGTGAATTTGCTGAGTCAGCGGCAGTAGGGCAGGGGTTAGGGATCAGGGGCCAGTGGTCAGGGGTCAGTTGTTTCTTCTTTGTTTCTTTCCAGCCATTCATGGGTTCTCCGATAAAAACGGAAGCGGGTTCTCCTGGCCTCATCCGTGGGATGGGGCTGTGGTCGGCGACTGCGCTGAACATGATCGACATGATCGGGGTGGGGCCGTTTATTACCATGCCTCTGGTGGTGAGCGCCATGGGCGGGCCGCAGGCGCTGCTGGGGTGGGTGGTGGGGGCGCTGCTGGCGGTTTGTGATGGGTTGGTGTCGGCGGAGTTGGGGGCGGCGCTGCCGGCGTCGGGGGGATCGTATCGTTATTTGCGAGAGATGTATGGGCCGCAGAAATGGGGACGGCTGATTTCGTTTTTGTTTATCTGGCAGGTTTCTTTTTCTGCGCCGCTTTCGATCGCTACTGGATGCATAGGGCTGGCGGGGTATGCGGCGTATTACTGGCCGGAACTGGATACGGTGGTTGCGCACCATGAGGCGGCGGCGCATATTCCGTGGGTGGGAACGCTGCAGGCCAGTTGGATTGTCACGCCCGGGACCGCGGTTGCGGTATTGATTTGTTTTCTGACGGTGCTGCTGCTTTACCGCAATATCACGGCGATCGGGCGGCTGTCGAAGATCTTGTGGTTTGGCGTGATGGGGACGATTGGGTGGATCATCTTCGCCGGACTGACTCATTTCAATGCCGCGCGGGCGTTTGATTTTCCTCCGGGCGCGTTCACCATTTCTCACAAATTTCTGACTGGGCTGGGCGGCGCGATGCTGATCGCGACCTACGATTATTGGGGATATTACAACGTCAGTTTTCTGGGGGATGAGATCAAAGACCCGGAAAAGAATATTCCGCGGGCGTTGTTGCTTTCTATTCTGCTGGTGGCCTGTCTATATCTCATGATGAATGTGTGCGTTCTCGCCGTGGTGCCGTGGCGGGAGATGCTGCAGGCGGGGCAGAACAACAGCGGGCTGTATGTTGTGTCGCTGTTTATGCAGAGGGTGTATGGGGCGTGGGCGGCGCGGCTGGTCACGGGGCTGGTGATTGTGACGGCGTTTGCGTCGGTGTTTTCGCTGATGCTGGGGTATTCGCGGGTGCCTTATGCGGCGGCGAAGGATGGGAATTATTTCAAGTCGTTTGCCAAGGTGCATCCGGTGCACCGGTTTCCGCATGTGTCTCTGCTGGCGCTGGGAGTGGTGGCGGCGGCGTTTTGTTTTCTGCGGTTGAAGGATGCAATTGCGGCGCTGGTGGTGATCCGGCTGATTCTGCAGTTTCTGGTGCAGGCGGTGGGAGTGATTGTGCTGCGGTTTACGCGGCCGGGGATGCGGCGGCCGTTTCGGATGTGGCTGTATCCGCTGCCGGCGTTGCTGGCGATCGTGGGATTTCTCTTCATCTTGTTCAAGCGGGAGAACTGGCAGAAGGAAATGCGATACGCGGCGGTTATCTTGCTGAGCGGGGTCATCATTTATATGGTTCGGGCGTGGAGGGGTTCGGAGTGGCCGTTTGGGGGGGCAAGAGCAAAGGCTTAAACACAGGGGACACGGGGGAACACAGAGGAAGAGCAGGGGCTTGAACCACTAAGGGCGCGAAGGTTCACGAAGGAATTCTTGGCGGATCAGATTTCAGTTCCGATTCACGGTGCGGGGCTTCGGCGGACGGATCCGGCTTGGGCGCCGTTGGGCGAGCCTTTATTTCGGTCGCTGTGGATTGCCGCCGTCGTCTCTTATACCGGGACGTGGATGCAGAACGTGGGCGCGGGCTGGCTGATGACGCAGCTCACGACTTCGCCGCTGATGGTAAGCCTGGTGCAGGCGGCGGCTGCGGTTCCGGTATTTCTGGTGGTGCTGCCGGCGGGAGCGCTGGCGGATATGGTAGACCGGCGGCGGCTTTTATTGTTCACGCAAGGGTGGATGGTCGTCGCTTCCGCAGCTCTCGGGGGGTTGACGCTGTTGCACTTGGTGAATCCGTGGGTGCTGCTGGTTTTTACTTTTCTGTTGGGGCTGGGCGCGGTGATGAATGATCCGGCATGGCAGGCGATTACGCCGGATGTCGTGTCACCGGCGCGGCATGCGTCGGCGGTGGCTCTGAATTCCGCGGGATTTAACGTGGCGCGGGCTGTCGGTCCTGCGCTGGGCGGGATGGTGGTCGCGGCGGCGGGATCGGGGTGGTCGTTTCTGGTGAATGCGGCTTCGTTCTTTGGGGTGATTTTCTTTTTGTGCAAGTGGAAGACTGCTCCGCGCGAAGCGTTGCCCCGACAGCGAGTGCGGGATGCGATTGCGGAAGGGTTTCGTTACGTGCGCGGGGCTCCGGAAGTGCGGTCGGTGCTGATTCGGACGGGGGCGTTCAGCGTGGGCGCGACTTCCCTGCTGGCGTTGCTGCCGGTGATCTGCCAGCCGCATGGGGCGCAGGGTTACGGGTTTCTGCTGACTTGTTTCGGGTTGGGCGCTTTGATGGGAGCGGCGCTGTTGCCGCGGTTGCGGGTGCGCTACTCGGTCGATGGACTGGTGGCGGGCGCAACCGTGGTGTTCGCGGCGATGACGTTTCTGGCGGGACAAGTGCATTTGTTTGAGGCGCTATGTCTGGTATTGTTTACGGCGGGAGCGGCGTGGATCGGGATTCTGGCCTGCTTCAATGTGGTGGCGCAGACGATGTGTCCGTCATGGATGCGAGCGCGGGCGCTCTCGATGTATTTGCTGGTGTTGCAGGGTGGCATGGCGGTGGGCAGCGTGGTGTGGGGTTGGCTCGCCGCGCGTCAGGGCGTGCCTGCGGCTCTGGCGTGGTCGGCGCTGGCGATGGTGGTGGGGCTGGCCAGCATTCGGCGGCACCGGTTGACGGCGGCGGAGTTGAAGATGGCTCCAGCGGTGGTGAGAGACTAATCCATGAGGAACATGATAATGAAGAGATTCGGATTTGCGATGTGCGGGTGGCTCATCCTGACCATGGCGATTGGGGCTGCGGCGCAAATGGGCAAGCCGAAGGAGGAACGCCGCACGGTCACGATGGTTTTGGACAGGACCGTCCTTAATATGGAGCACGACTTCATTCCAGCCGCGGAGGCCATGCCGGAAGACAAGTACGGATTCGCACCCAGCGATGGCGAATTCAAGGGCGTGCGGACTTATGCCCAGCAGATCAAGCATGTGGCGGCGGTGAATTATGAACTGGGAGCTGCACTTCTGGAACAGAAGCCGCCGGTGGACATCGGTGACGAATCGGGGCCGGCGTCGATCACCAGCAAGGTAGACATTCTAAAATTCCTGAAGGAATCGTTCGAATACGTGCACAAGGCGATTGCCACCATCAACGAGAAGAATCTTGTGGGCACGGTGAAGAGTCCGTTCGGCGAGGGCTCGGTTTCACGGCTGGGGCTGGCCACCAGCGTGGCGGCACACGGGTTCGACCACTATGGTCAGATGGTCGAATATCTGAGGATGAATGGGATTGTGCCGCCGGCCAGCCGGTAGTTGGAATTGAGGAACTAGACGCGGCGGCGGGGTTCGGCCTTGGCAGTCTGGACGAGACCGCTGCAGTACTCTTCGAAGGTGAGACGCGGATTGCGTGCGAAGCGTTGGGGGTAGGAACGCAGCGCCTGCAGGAAACGCTGAATCTCGATGCGGACTTGCTCGTTGCCAGACAAGTGATTTCCTCCCACTCCAATTTCTTTCGCCCTAACCTCTGTCGCTCGAACCCGACGCATTTTGGAGTTCATTTCACCCCACCCCTGCCGAGCGAATTCGGAGAGGCGCGTACATCGAGACGCTGGGGTGCCCGCCGAATCTGCCTATCGTGAAAACACGCTGGGCAGAGATTTGTTTCGCCAAAGGGGGACATTCAAATTATCTAGTTATAGGAGAACACGTAAATGGCACGTTCGGGCTACTGCATTTCCGGTAGAGCGCTTGTGATCAATACTTAGATCGGGCCAGGGAAGAACGCGCTCCGCGCGGGGTGATGGACGTGGAAATCAGTTCGGCGGTGAGTCGATTTTGCGAGAGATGAGCGGCGACGATGCAGCGGACTTTTTGCAGTGAAGCCCGCGGGGCGAGAAAAATCAAAACAGAGGGGCCGGCTCCGCTGAGGGCGGCACCGAGAATGCCGTCCTTATCTTTTAGTTCCTGCAGACAGGGCAGCAAGGGGCAGAGAGCGGCGCGATAGGGCTGGTGGATACGGTCTTCGAGCGCGGCGGAGAGCAGGTCGGGGCGGCCCTGGGTGAAGGCGGCGAGCAGGAGCATGGAATTCTGCACGTTGGTGACGGCGTCGGCGCGCGAATATTGGGCTGGCAAGACGCGCCGGGCTTCTTCGGTCAGGAGGCTTTGCTCGGGTACGGCCAGCAGCAGTGGCCACTTCCCTTTCGGGCGGATGCAGGCTACTAAAGCTTCGGCGGCGTTGTGGTTGGCCGACCGCTGAGAGGCGGCCATGCGGGCGACGGTGAGGCCGCCCATCCAACAAGCGGAGGCGTTGTCGGCATGGTGCTCGCGACGGGAAGCTTCGCCGACGATCTGGGCGTGGGTCCAGCGCAAGCGGCCGAAGTGCACGGCGAGGGCGATGCCAGCGAGCCGGGCGGCGGCCGAGGAGCCACAACCTTTGCCGATCGGGATTTCATTTTTTATGCGCAGAGCGAGGGGTGTGGTTTCGCGGCCCGCGGCTTGCAGCACATCGCGGTAGGTGTTGAGAATGAGGTGATTTTCGAGCTTGCCGCAAATTTCGCGGTCGCGGCCCGAGGCGGCGATGGAGAATTCGTTGGCGGCACGAGCATCGAGATGAATGTAGAAATCCATGGCGAGGGCGGCGGCGTCGAACGCGGGGCCGAGGTTGGCGGACGTGGCCGGGAGGGAGAGTCGGAGTTGTTTCGGGGTTGCGGGTTTAGATGGCATAGTCAAAGTTCTGGCGATTTCGGCTCGAATCCCGCGGGGGCTAAAGGCCTGTTCTCATTGCCAAAGTGATCGCAGCGTTGCAAGCGCTGCGTCACCTAAAAGGCGACTTCAGGGACTTTAGCGTTCCCGCAGTTGTAGAGCGTCTTCTTTCGCCCCATCGGGGCTTGCTCTCGTGTTCGCTTGGTGACCCACGGCTTACGCCGTGGGCTGTATTCTTTCGCCGCCCTTCGACTTCGCTCAGGGCAGGCTTTCGCGGCTGACTTCGGATCGCCTCAGGACTTTTCGGCTTGCTCCAGAGTGCGGATCACCGCGTCCAGCGTGGCGTCCAGAATGATCGGCGGACGGCGCAACTGGTCCAGCGCGGCGCTTGCGCTCGCGCCGGGAGTGCCCTTGAATAAGTCTCCGCGATGGAATTCCATGGTGTAGTCGGGATCTTTCAACAAGTTTCCGGTCAGGACCAGGACCACGCTTTCTTCGCGCTTCACGAATTCTTGCTTCACTAATTTCTTTAGTCCGGCGAGCGTTACCGCTGAGGCCGGTTCGCAGCCGATGCCTTCGGCGCCGATCTCGGCCTTGGCCTGAGCGATTTCGATTTCGGTGACTTGTTCGCAGGCTCCGCCGGTGGCTTCGAGAACGTGCACCGCTTTTTTCCACGACGCGGGATTGCCGATGCGGATGGCGGTGGCGCGAGTTTCAGCCTGCACACTGATCAGGCTCTTTCCGGCGGTTTCGCGAAGCGTGCGGAGCAGCGCGTTGGCACCTGCGGCTTGAATCACCGACAACTTGGGCAGGCGCGAGATCAGGCCGAGGTCGCGCATTTCCAGCAGCGCTTTGCCGATCGCGGAACTGTTTCCGAGGTTGCCGCCGGGAACGATGATGTGGTCGGGCGGGCTCCAGTCGAGTTGTTCGAGCAGCTCGAGGGCGAGAGTTTTCTGGCCTTCGAGGCGGAAGGGATTGATGGAATTCAGCTGGTAGACGGGAGCGCGCCGCACGAGTTCCTGCAGCAGGCGCAGGCAGCCGTCGAAGTCGGTGCGCAACTGGCAGGTGACGGCGCCATAGTCGAGCGCCTGAGAAAGTTTGCTCCATGATATTTGGCCCTCGGGGACGAGAACGAGGCTGCGCAGGCCTCCGCGGGCGGCGTAGGCGGCCATGGAGGCGGACGTGTTGCCGGTGGAAGCGCAGGCGACCCAGCGAAATCCGGCGAGACGGGCGAAGGTGGCGGCGACCGTCATGCCTGCATCCTTGAAAGAACCGGTGGGATTTAGTCCCTGATGTTTGGCAAGGAGGCGCGGCACGCCAGTGATGCGGGCGCATTGCGGGAGTTCGTAAAGAGGCGTGTTCCCTTCGCGCAAGGTGATGGCTTGATCGTCGTTGGCAAGTGCGGGAAGAAGGTCGCGGAAACGCCAGACTCCGCTGAGGTCGATGGGCGATTGCGAAAGCTTGCGCTCGCGCCAGAGGGATTTCAGCCGAGCTATATCGCGGGAGAAGTTTTTCCAGAGAGGATAAGTGATTTCGAGCAGGTCTCCGCAGTGAGCGCAGCGGAAATCCTGGCTCGCGGTTTCCCGCTCGTCGCCGCAGGCGATGCAGCGGAAGCGGAAATCCATGGTACGCGCGTCGGGCGCGGTGGTGGGGAGGGGAGACATGGACGAATTATTTCTTTCCCCGGAGATATTGGTCGGTCTTATTAATCCAGTCGGCGCGGGGTGGACAGAATACGTCGAGGTCGACGGTGTCGACGACGGCCTCGGCTTTGTGCGGCATGTGGGCCGGGATGCAGAGTACTTCGCCGGCGTGGACCACGATCTCTTTGCCGTCGATCCAGAACTTGAGCGCGCCGTCGAGGATGTAGGTGAGTTGCTCGTTGTGGTGGCTGTGTTCGGGGACGATGCAGCCTTTTTTTAATAGGACGCGCGCCACCATGATTTCCTGGCCGACGACGAATTGGCGCTGCAGCAAGGGGTTGAGATCTTCGAGGGGGATGGTGTGCCAGGGGATGTATTGCATGGCGGCCGGCTTCGCGACGGCGCGTTTGGCGAGGGATGTTGTGGGTTTCGTCTTGGGGCGCGGTTTGGACTTTGATTTCGTCTTTATCTTTGCCATGAGATTTCGAAGCGGCACCGTCGTTCGGTGCCGTCCCTCCGGGACTTGTTCCATCTTTGCTAGCTTACCCACGGCTTGCGCCGGGGGCTGTATTCTTTCGCCGCTTCGCGGCTGGCTTTAGTGCACTCGGCCCCCGTACAGCTTTACCGCGGTGTCGTGCAGGTAGGCGTGGGCTAATTCCAGCGCCCGGGCTTCGGTGATTTCGTTTTCCGAGACCATTTCTGCCAGAGCCGCCGCCAGGGCGGTGCGCGACGACTGCACGCCCAGCCAGTAGGACTCTTCCGCCCCCAGCACTTGATTGTAAGGGAAACAGTCGGTGCCGAAAGTGATCTTGTCGGGAAAAGTTTCCAGCCACATTTTCAGCGTGTCTTTGAAGGCGGAGGGATATTGGGCGAGCTCGCCGAAGGACGAATCGAGATAAACATTTTTCATGGCGGCGAGCCAGATGGCTTCGCGCTCCAGCGGGTAGCCGCCGTGGATCATCACAAAAGTGGTGGAAGCGTAGCGCGGATCTCGCAGGACGCTTTCCAGATTCATGATGTTGCTTTGCGAGAGGTTGAAATAGTCTCCGATGCCGACGGCGGTGTGGATGTGAACGGGCAGGTGCAGGCGTCCGCCTTCCGTGATGAGATAGCGGAAAATAAAATCCTGGAACGTGCGGTAATCTTTTTCGCTGGGGATTCCACCGGTTGCGTAGCGCTGGTAAATGTCTTCGGCTTGAGCGCGCGAGGGGTCGGCGAAAGTTGTGGGGCGGAAATAGGCGACTTCGAACTTCATGGCGATGCCGCCGCGCCTGGAATTATCTTCGAGCACCTGGGTGATGAACTTTAGATAGTCGGCGAGACTGGCGGGAAGTTTTGTGACGTTCACCTGCTGCATCCAGCGGTGCAGCATTTTTTCCTGTAGCGGAATGAAGACGCCCTGGTCGGGATTGCGGGCCGTTTCGCGCTCGTTGTTGAACGGCCACATGAAAGAGTCGGCGAAGAATACCCAGGGGAAACGTTTGGGATCGAGGTAGTCGGGCATCATGGCGCGGTTGGCCACAGAGCTCTCGATGTTGAGTTTGTCGAGAATTGAGTTGAAATAGGCGGGACCGACGAGTTGCTTTTTCAGCGCGGTCTTTTTGTCGAGCAGCCATTTGGCATGGACGGAAGAAAGATCGGTGTAGGGGTAGCCGAACAAGGCCTTGGCAGCGACAGCGAGTTCCGTATTGTCGTCGCGCGTGCGCAGGGGTTCGCTGGCGTTAGGCGGGGCGGCCATGGCGTCGACGTCGGGATCGTCGGCGTAACCGGGGTGGGCGTGGTGATCGAAGGCGGGGATTTTTTCGATTTGGGGGAGCAGACGCTGGTAGATTTGCTGGACGTCAGGGCCGGGAAAGGGGCGGGCCTGGGCGGCGGCGAGGGCCGGCAGACAAGCAACGATGATGGTTAACCAGAGTCCGTGGGCGAGTTTCATTCGTGTCCTCCAGTTGCCGACGTTCATCTGAATTCCCCCCGTATCGATTCGCCTGTCTGAGTGCACCTTGGGAGTGCTTCAGGCGTCGCGGGATGCGCCAGTCTTATAGGGGTCCTTCGACTCCAAATGCGCCACGCTTTGCGCGGCACATTCTCCGCTCAGGATGACAGAGCTTTTTGATGTCATTCATATTCTTCGCTCGGATGACAGGGTGTTTGGTGCATCGTCATATTTTTGCGAGTGTGCCTTGCCAGGCTGGGGAAACTTTCATGATTCGCTCGACTGCTTCATGCAGAGTTGCCGTTGACGACGCAAACGAGAAGCGGATGAAATCTTTGCCGGAGGGGCCGAAGGCGGCGCCGGGGATGGCGGCGACGCCGGCGTCCGGATCTTCCAGAAGAATACGGCACAGGTCTTCGGCGGTCATTCCGGTG
>DATHQJ010000211.1:0-3102 GCA_035482825.1 Binatus sp. (SeqCode)
CTCCGGCGCCATCTTTACGGGAAGCTTCAGCGGGCCGGTGACTTGGACCCTGATCACCCTGGCGAACGGAACCCATGACTATACCCTGTCGGGTTCGGTAACCGGTACTACGCTCAGCGGGGCCACGGTGGAAGGCGCGACCGTGCAGTTGGTCATCAACACAGGCAAGGGCTTCTTCAACGGCAGCACGACGATTTCCAGTGGCGACACGAACATCGTGGTTGCCGAACCGGGCTCTTTGACACTGCTGGGAACCGGGTTACTGGGACTTGCCGGGGCACTGCGCCGCAGGTTCAAAGCTTAGACCTCTCTCACGTCCTGTATTACGAGCCCCGCCCCAGTGGCGGGGCTTCTTATTTCCGCCCGAAATTGCCCTTCCTAACGGGCCCTCCCGTTACCCCGGTAATCTGAGCGCGGGGATTACCGTTGACCCATCCGGCATGCCCTACTTAGATTGCCAACAGGGGGTTGTATGAAAGATATCCATGAGGTCCTGCGGCAGAAGCAGGCAAAATACGCCCAACTTGGCAAACAGATCGAGATGCTCCAGCAGGCAGCAGAAAAGCTGCGCGAAGTAGCACCCTTGCTGGCTGAGAACGATGATGATGACAACGGCGTGCTGGCGGAAGTAGACGAAGCTTCCCTGCAGGACGATGCTATGGCTGCCAAGGCAGGCGCAGGTTCCGGCAGTCCGGCTTCTTCCAAGGCCGCGCGGCCCACAGCTCCTCGCTGGCCGTAATCGCGGCCGGAGGTGAGAACCCAAAGTATTTATGACCCTTCAGTCATTACTGGTTTCGACCGACGATTCCGCGGCTGACGTGCTGGGCAGAGTTCTGCCCACGCTGGGCATTGCCATGGATCGCTCTAGCGATCATGAGACCACGATCACACGGATCCAGCAGCAGAAGTTCGACGCCTTGATCGTCGACTTCGACAATCCTGAAGTAGCGAAAGATGTACTGCGGCAGGCGCGTACTCTGGGCACCGAGCCGCTCAGTATTGCCCTGGTGGCGGATACTGGGAAGGTACGCGAGATTCTGAGCGGCGGGGCGCACTTCGTGCTCTACAAACCGCTTACCGACGACGCCGCGAAGGCTGGCTTGCGCGCTGCTGCGGCGATGTTAGGGCGCGAGCGGCGCCGGGCGATCCGGATTCCGGTGCAGGCTCCAGTGGAGATTACACTGCCTGACACTCGCAAGGTGGATGGCATTCTTCTGGATCTGTCCGCGACGGGGATGGATGTTCTGACCGCCGAGCAGCAGACGCGGGGAGCGCTGCTGGCTTTCCATTTTCAGTTGCCAGATGGAGCCCTGGAAATCGAAGCCCACGGGCAGGTGGCGTGGGCCAATCCAAATGGGCAAACGGGCGTTCATTTTCTGGATCTTGCCGAACCCGTTTCAACGGGACTCAAGGTTTGGCTGCAGGAGGCATCTCGCTCCGTCGGCGCGGGTGAAAACGAGTCCGTACCGCATTGCAAGTTAACCGACCTTAGCCTGGGCGGTTGCTACGTGCAAACCGACGCACCGTTTCCGGAGCGTGCCCTGGTTGACCTTTGTTTGAAGGCCGAAGAGCTTGAGGTTCATACCGAAGGTATGGTTCGGGTCGCGCATCCGGGGCACGGGATGGGAGTCGAGTTCCCTTCCCGCACGCCGGAGCAGCGCGCACAGGTTGAGAACCTGATCAACTTCCTGCGGAGCTGTCCTGCAACCATGCTGGAACTGATCATCTCTCCGCGCGCCCTGGTCGCAGACCTCACTCAGTTTGAGTCTGATGACAAGAAGCCGGAAGCTTCCGGCGACGAATTGGAAGATCCGCTGCTCGAGTTGTTGAGGCGCGGCACTGCGCTGCAGCAGGACGACTTCATGGCTGAACTTCAGCATCAACGCAGTCCGGAAGAATCCGCCGTCTAGAATTCCCAGCCTCATTCTGTAATTTCCTTACGTTTGTCGCCCGGCGCAGTCGCGCATTTACCTTCCTGTGGCCGTGCGGCGGCTCATCCCGGCGAGGGCGAGACGCCCTCGCGACAGCCGGCGGGACGCCGGCGCTACTGGTTTGGAAAAAAGCCCCCCGCGGCAGATCGTGGGCAGATGATTCTACGGAGAGGTTTCGGGCAGGAGTGCGGCGGGTTGTGCGAGGAGGCGGGAGGCTTTTCGTGGTGGCGAAGCTTTCGAAGATTCGAAGGACCCCGGGCCCCGTCTTTGACCCGAGTCCTTCAAGTCTTCGTGGTTCGTTCCACCCCAGTGCGAGTACGGTAGTCGAGATTCGTTGCGTAGTGATTTCAGCCATGTTAAATCTGGGTTAAATAAAGTTGGTTCCAGTAGACTGTGTTTTCGTTCTGCGCGCAGGTTCATGCCGCAAGGGGAGTGAGTCTGGGAAAGACCAGAAGCGCTGAGGATCCGTTGCAACCACGGCCTGGGACGCGGTTGTTGTGGGCGCCGCTGCTCGCCATCGGATGCGCGGCGTTCGCCGTGGAAATTCCATTCTTCTTTCTGGGCACACCGTCGGGGCACGACGTGGAATTTCATCTGTACTCGTGGCTCGAAGTGCTCTCGCAATGGAAGCATGGGATTGTTTTCCCGCGCTGGGCCGCACTGGCGCATTTCGCCTACGGCGAACCCCGGTTCGTGTTTTATCCTCCGGCATCGTGGACGCTGGGCGCGGGGCTGAGCGCGATTTTTCCCTGGACGCTGGCGTCGGACATTTACATCTGGATCGCGCTGGTGGCGTCGGGCGTATCGATGTTTATGCTGGCACGACGATGGGTTAACCGACAATCGTCTGACCGCAAATTGTTCGACCGGCGCGACGCGATTCTTGCCGCGGTGCTTTATGCGGTCAATCCGTACCATCTGGTGATTGTGTACTGGCGCAGCGCGTTTGCCGAACTGCTGGCCAGTTGTTTGGTGCCGCTGCTGCTGTTGTTCGTGCTGCGGGCGGTGGATGCGGATGAGGATGAGGGCTCGGGCGCGCTCTGGGCGACCGTGTCGCTTGGGCTGGTGCTGGCGGCGGCGTGGCTGACCAACGTTCCGGCCGCGGTTATGATTCACTACTCCCTGGCGCTGCTGTTGCTAGTCTTCGCCTGGCGGCAGCGCTCGGCTCGAC
>DATHQJ010000212.1:0-24747 GCA_035482825.1 Binatus sp. (SeqCode)
CGATCCGGCCAAGCGCTGGAAGATCAGCGAATCAGATTACTCAGAACGTGAATACTGGGATGAGTATGTGCGGGCCTACGAAGACGCGCTCGTCAAGTGCAATACAGAAGACGCTCCATGGTTTGTGATACCGTCTGACCACAAATGGTTCCGCGACCTCGCGGCTTCAGAAATCATCGTGGCGACGTTGGAGTCCATGAAGATCCAGGTGCCAAAACCGGCCGTGAATATTGGGGACATCCGTCGCAAGTATCACTCGGCCGCAAAAAGGGACAAACACGCTAAATCAAACCGTGAGCGTCGTACCCGTACCCGTGCCTGATGCCAGCTCTCGGGTTGACCCCTCAACATTCATTACTCAGTTGCGCTATGCTTAAGCCCGTAACGGCCTGACCGGCGGCCGCTGGGGAGCTCGCAATGGGCGAACTGGTTCTGAACATCAACGGCAAGGCATATAAGGTGAACGCCCCCGAGGAGGAGACGCTGCTCTCCGTCCTGCGCAACCGCATCAACCTGACGGGAACAAAGTACGGCTGCGGCGAAGGCCAGTGCGGAGCATGCACCGTGCTGATGGATGGCGCGCCGACGCGGTCCTGCTCGATTCCCGCGGCGGCCGCTGCGGGCACAAAGATCACAACCATCGAAGGCCTTGAGGTGAACGGCAGGCTCACAGCCGTCCAGCAGGCCTTTCTGGACGAGGGCGCTTTTCAGTGCGGCTACTGCACGTCCGGGATGATCATGAGCGCTACGGCCCTGCTCCGCGACAGCAAAGCACCGAACGACGAGCAGATACTCGGCGCGATGAATGGCAACGTCTGCCGCTGCGGAACATACCCGCGTATTCTTGAGGCGATTAAACGCGCTTCAGGCTTGAGGACATCCGGAGGCGGGCGATGAACCTTCGAGAGTTGGGGACAAGGGGAGGGGAAGAGAAACTCAGCCGGGCGAGCCTGAGTTCACAAAAGGGCGGAATCGAAATCGATCGCCGCGATTTCATGAAATTCCTGGGTGGTGGACTGCTCGTCTGCCTCACTCCTCTCCCTTCGTTGACGCAGGAATCCGGCCGGACCTTTGGCGGGCATGAGCTTCCGAAGGACATCAGCGCATGGCTGCACATCGATGCTGATGGCCGCGTGAAAGTCTTCACCGGCAAAGTTGAAGTTGGGCAGAACATCCGCACCTCGCTCGCGCAGGCTGTCGCCGAAGAACTACGTGTCCCCTTCGACTCCATCACGATGGTCATGGGCGACACCGATCTGGTTCCCTGGGACATGGGCACGTTCGGCAGCCGCACCACGCCGACGATGAACCTGCAACTGCGTAAAGTTGCAGCGGCGGCGCGTGAGATGCTGATTGGTCTGGCAGCGGCACAATGGGGAACGGATCGCCAGAATCTCTCCTCCGCCGAGGGAAAGGTAACAGACGCTCAGACCAATCGATCACTGGAATACTCGGCACTAACGAAGGGCCAGCAACTCACTCAGACGGTGACGAGCGACACTGCTCTGATTCCTGCGAGCGGTTGGAAGGTTGCGGGGCAATCCGCGCTTAAGGTGGATGGGCGCGAGTTTGTCACCGGCAGGCATCGTTATCCGTCAGACCAGAAGTTGTCGGAGATGCTGTATGGCAAGGTACTGCGGCCACCGTCGTTTGGCGCAACGCTGCTCTCAGTGGACACGCAGAAGGCTGAGCAGATGGGCGCAACGGTGGTGCATGACGGCAACTTTGTGGGCGCTGCCGCTGCAAACGCCGAGCTGGCGGCGGCGGCGATCAGCGCCATTCATGCGGAATGGAAGTCGGAGCCGCAACCTTCGAGCAAAGAGCTGTTCGATTATCTGAGAAAGAACACTAGCGAGGGGAAAGACCCCTCGGGCGATGGCGATCGCTATGACGTGGGAGCGGTGGATCAAGCGTTGAGTTCCGCGGATCATCGCCTGCAACAGACTTACACCGTGTCCTACATTGCGCACGTTCCCCTCGAACCCCGCGCTGCGCTGGCGAAGTGGGACGGGGACAAGGTAACGGTATGGACGGGAACGCAGCGTCCGTTCGGCGTGCGCGGCCAGCTGGCTGAGGCGTTTCGAATTCCCGAAGATCAAGTGCGCGTATTGATGCCGGACACAGGCTCGGGCTATGGCGGCAAGCACACCGGGGAAACGGCGATCGAGGCGGCGCGGCTGGCGCGGGCAGCGAAGCGTCCGGTGAAGTTGACGTGGACGCGCGAGGAAGAATTTACCTGGGCGTATTTTCGTCCGGCCGGTGTGATCGACGTTAGCAGCGGCGTACGCAATGATGGATCGATCACGGCATGGGAATTTCACAACTACAATTCCGGCTCGGCGGGGATTCGCACGTATTACGAGATTCCAAACCAGCGCATCGTTTTTCACGCGGCGAATTCTCCTTTGCGGCAGGGATCGTACCGCGCGCTCGCGGCCACCGCAAATCATTTCGCGCGCGAGTCGCACATGGACGAAATGGCGCACTCTTTGAAAATGGACCCGCTGGAGTTCCGCCTAAAGAATCTGAAAGACGAGAGGTTGCGAGCGGTTTTCACCGCTGCCGCGAAACAGTTTGGCTGGGGGATCCGAGACAAGACTTTACCTGGTCGCGGATTTGGAATGGGCGGCGGATACGAGAAGCTCGGGAATATCGCCACGTTCGCCGAAGTTCAGGTCGACCGAAAGTCGGGTGACGTAAAAGTAGTTCGTGTGGTTTCCGCGTTTGAGTGCGGCGCGATTGTGAATCCCGATAACTTGCGCAATCAAATCGAAGGATCGAATGTGCAGGGATTGGGTGGTGCGCTTTTCGAAGCCATCGAATTCGAAAACGGAAAGATTCTGAACGGCAGGATGTCGCAATATCGTGTGCCACGTTTCAGCGATGTTCCCGTTCTCGAAACGGTTCTGCTCGATCGGAAGGATCTTCCGTCGGTAGGCGCGGGCGAGTGCCCGATGATCGGACTCGCTCCCGCGATTGCAAATGCTATCTTCGATGCAACCGGCGTGCGCTTGCGCTCGCTTCCGTTGGTTCCAGAGGGTCTGAAGGCGAGTTGACTTCGCGTACAAAGTGATTCGTACAAATTGATTTCCAAAGGGGCACATCATGAGTGAATCCTCGCAGATCAACCGTCGCGCATTCTTGGGTAAATCGGCTGCTGTGATTGCCGGGGGAGTTGTGCTGCCGCGCACGGCACTGTCGTACGGAAATATTGTGGGCGCTAATGACCGCATTTCGCTAGGACACATCGGCATTGGGAGCCGCGGGGATGATCTCGACTTGATCGCGTCCAAGTTGAAGTCCAGTCATCATGTGGAGATGACGGCGGTGTGCGATCTGTGGAAAGTGAACCGCGAGAAGGCCGCGGCCACCAACGCGGGTTATTACGGCAGGACTCCGCGGGCGGTGCAGCATCTTGAAGAACTGCTGGCCATGAAGGATGTGGACGGCGTGCTGATCTCCACACCCGAGCATGCGCATTCGCCAATTTTGAAAATGGCGGTCGAAGCCGGCAAGGACGTTTACGTCGAAAAACCGATGGGGAACGTGCTGAGCGAGGCGAAGGCGGGGCGCGATGTTGTGCTGCAATCCAAGTCAGTCGTCCAGGTCGGGACGCAGCATCGCAGCGAGCCTTATCCTCAGGCTGCGCAAAGAGTGGCGCGCAGCGGGGCGCTCGGAGATGTGAGCAAAGTTGAAGTCGTTTGGAACTATCACGGGCCGCGGTGGCGCGGACGTCCGGAGGTAAAGCAGATCCGCGAGCAGGACACGGATTGGAGCAAGTGGCTGATGACCAAGCCGGCGCGTCCGTTTGATCCGCAAATGTATTTTGAGTTTCGCCTCTATAAGGAATTTTCCAGTGGGATTCCAGATCAGTGGATGAGCCACGGCATCGACCTGGTGCACTGGTTCATGGACGACAATTTTCCGAAATCTGTGGTGTCGAATGGTGGAGTGTTTGCCTGGCATGACGGCCGCGAGAATGCGGATACGTTTCAGACGTTGCTGGAATATCCCAAGGGATTTCTGGTGAGCTATTCGACGAGTTTCGGCAATGATGCGCCCAGCTTTACTCGCTACATGGGGAAGAAGGCTAGCCTGATCAATCTCGGCGGCGAAGGCAGTCCCCGTTATCAGATCATTGAAGAAAAAGGAACGCACGAAGACGACGCGGACATTGACAAAAAACGGGAATCGAAATTCGTGATGCTGCCGGGAGAGACTGAACTTCCGCCGATGGGGATTGACGACCTGTCGCTCGAGCACATGGCGAACTGGTTTGAGTGCATGCGGTCGCGGCAACAGCCGCACGCTTCGGTGCGCGAGGGATTCGCGCATTCTGTCGCCTGCATTATGGCCGCTCAATCCTATTGGTCGGGCAAGAAAGTTTATTGGGATGCGGCGAGCGAGATGATCGTCGATAGCATGCCGAGGGGCTGAAAGCTCAGTTGTTTTTTATCGCCTTTGCGCGGAAAGGCAGGCGTTTACGACACTTCGTAAGCAGGCTCTCTACATTAATCCGCAGGCGTGGGCGTTGCCCAGTTGGAAGAGGATCGACCAGGCCAGGTGACGATCGTGGTATTGGGATAATAGTGGCTGAGAATTTGCCGGAAATCCGCGCCTGATTCAGCCATGGCTTTCGCTCCGGATTGGCAGAGTCCGATGCCGTGTCCCTCGCCTTTTCCTTCGAGGAGCACGTGGCCCTCGCCGTTGCTGGCGACGAAGTCGTTGCTCGGTACCGCCGACCAGCCGAGACGGCGATCAAGATTCAAACGCGAAGGCTCATCGGAGGTGCGCAGCGAAGCCGCGTCAGGAGTGGAAATTCGACGCGACCATCGCACCGGGTGGGTGCGGCAATGCGCACACTCGACCGCGAAATATGGATAGGCAGCTGCGGAGAGTCCCGATTCCGCGGGAGTGCGCGTGCGACCGCTGCAACTGCGCGTGTACATCGCTGCGATGGGACGGGAATCATAGGCGAGCACCAGTCCCCGCGTGGCCGCGGCCGCCCGGGCTGCGGCGCTCGCTGGCACAGGCGGTTCGCGCAGAAACTGGCAATGCGTGGTATCGCAGAAATCGAAATCATGATGGCGGGCGCCTGCGGCGAGATAGGACCGAGTGGCAACGGCCTGCGCTTTTAAAGCTTCGAGAGGAGTGTCCGGCAAGCTTTCCGCGGCCACGATGGACGCGACGGCGGTCTCGCGGTCCATGGTAACCACGGCGGTTAAGATTCCGGCGGTCGGTTTGATTTCCAAGGTGCCATGGTAGCGCCGCAGGATCTTTCCGGGCACCGCGAGGACGAAATCGACAGGCTCGCCGTCGCGACCACTCAAAGTGAACTTCGATGCTGGCACGACGCGCTCTGCCGCCGACACTATCAGATCACGTCCGGAGATGCGGACAGTTGCCGCATCCAGGCCAGAACTTTTCTCGAGCACGATGAGCTGTTCGCCAGCGTGCACGATCAATGCCGAACCGGCAGGAGCGCTCACTACGAACTGGTGCGGATGAAACAGGCCGAGCACGCCGATGTTGACTTCATCGGCTGACGAAGGACTCCGGCGAGCGGTTTGCGCGAGAACGCGGGAGCGCGCCGTGGGAAAAACCAGCGCGCTCAGGGCGAGACAGATCACCGCAATCGGATTGACGAGATGCGTAAGCTTTACGCGTTTGCTCCGTGCCTGCACTTTAGTCCTCAATCCGTCGCAGCATTTGGCCGGCGGTTTTCGCGGCTTGCGAGCCGGGGACTCCATGCACGCGGACCATCAACAACAACTGCGGATTCGCCGCAGGCACAAGCACTACAACGAAGCCATCGCCCGGCGCATGCGGCGAGTGGGAGCACGCGGCTGTGCCTGTTTTCACCAGAACGTCAGGCACCGGAAAAGCCCGATGCACTTCTGCTCCAGTTCCTTGTCGCGCCGAAAGGGCCATCCCGTCGAGAATCTCACTGACGGCGGGCTGCTGACGCTGTCGAGCCAGTTCGAGGTAGGCGTGAGCCAGGCGCAAAGGCGAAGTACGCCAGTGGCCGCCCAGACCGGCGAATTCAAGTCCGGCCGTTTCCGGGCCGGGACGATCGAGTCCAAACCGTATCGCCGTCGGAGAGACATCGGCGACACTCAGATCTTCAGTCAGCATGCGGAAGTACGAGTTGCAGGAGTGAGCGACGGCGAGCGTGAGATCGACATCGCCATGTCCGCGAGGACGCCAGCATCCGCTGGACGTCCCGCGACAGGTGTGACTCGGATATTGGTAGTCGTGCAGCTCTCCGTAGGCCAAAGCTGCGAAAGGCTTCAACAACGAACCCATGCCAATGGGCGCGTCGGGATGATCCCAACGCGAGGCCAGTACGGCACCATTGCGAGCATCCAGCAACAAAAAAGAAATGTCGTGGCCAGGAAAGTCGCGGTTCAACGCCTCGGCGGCAGACTGCGCGAACAGCGATGACGCATCAGCGCACTCCGCTGAGGCCTCGGCATGGCCGTTAGAAGTTGACCACGACAGCGACAGCGCAACCAAAGTGAGCAGCAACGCGAAGTGTCTTATTGCGACCATTCGTAGGTGACCGTTTGCCGCACCTTGCCTGCATCGCCGCGCACTTCTATCTTTTCCGCGGAGACAGCAGACAAAGCCGAACTCAAGCTACCCATGTTACCGGAAAAGAATTGCGGTTCGCGTTCCGAGCTCCGCCCATTCGGCATCCCCATATTCGGCCGGTCGACCAGACCTGCGAAGCGGATGAAATTCTTGCGCTCCTGCTGATGATTGAACCCGGCGAGAAGTTGGGCGGGCTTGCCATCGGACTTCCGCCCGAAGTTGGAGAGCACCGACTCCATGAATGTCGGCTGATCGCTCAGCAACAGATATTTTCCGCGGACCGAGACCGCCAGCGGCCACAAACCGTCGAGTTCCTGATATCCGGATTTTTGTTGCCAGCCGACGCCGAGTTGGCTGGCAGTCAGGCCGGTGCGGACAAAATCTGTCAGCGCCGACTGCACGCTGGCCTCATTCCAATCCGAAGCCGCCACCAGAATCACGGCGGAGTGAGTTCGCACGAACACACCCGCAGGGTCGAGTTCAGTCGATTGCACCTGCAGAGATGCGAGAAGCGGAGTCTGTGCCAGCAACTCCTGCAACGCCGATTTCGATTGCTGAGCGGGGCGCTCGACCTGTAACTGATCGATGCGCGTCTCCAGATCGGAGCCTCCGCCCTGCTCGCCTGATGTGAGCTGTACTTGCGGCGCCACTTGCGATGCAGGTGCGGGCCCCAAATGCGGCGCCAGGAGCTTGGTTTCAAGCAGTGCGAAACAGGAATCCGCGGTAGGATTGGCGGCGGCGACATACATGCCCGCATCGTCAGGGATCAGCCGGACAAGTGAAGCGGCGGCCGCCAGTCCGTCAGCCGACGGCGCCGAGTCTGTTTCCTTGTCTGTTACTCTTTTTCTGATGAGCACGCGTTCTTCGCGATAGTCATGGCGGGAGCGGAACAGATCCGAGACCGCAGCCGTGTACTGCGAAAGGTCAGTAATATTTTGCTGCACCCAGTAGGTGCGGAAGTATCCGTTGGGCACAAGTTTCCCCAGGTCGAGCACCATGCGCAGATCGCCGGCTGGACCAGCCTCGGCGGTCGACTGCGCCCACCACTGCTCACTCTCGATGGTGCGATCCGGTTTGCCCGACATGAGTTGTAGAGCGCCAGCCATCAGATCTTCCCGGGTAGCCAGCAGCAGATATTCACCTGAAATCGCGAAAGCAAGTTCACGTTTCGACTCGGGGTCGCGGCGCAGATAGAAATTCACTCCACCCGCGCTGCGGGTCTCAAACTTCTCGCGGGTTTGCCACAAGGTTGACTCCATCGCCTTGGCCGACGGGAGATACGTGATGTAGAGGAACTGCAGGTTGCCGATATCGTAGAGCGCCAGAACGCTGTGTTCGCCGGAAACCTGAGAAAGGAAATTCATGTCCGGAGGCAATCCGGCAGCGGCGGCAAATTGGTCGCTGGCTCCCTTGAGCCGCAGAGACAGGCGAGAGCGAGAGAAAACCTCATAGCTGTCGCCCTGAATCCATTGCCGCTTCTGGGGCGAGGAATTCCAGTCGCTGAGCAACGATGAAAAATCGTTTGCCTCCATATAAAGCAGCGGACCCGCAGGAACAAATTTGGAGAGCGGTTGCGGAGCTGGGACGGCGGCGCGGTAGGCGGCCGCGCCGATCCCGGCACACACCAGAGCAGCCGAGAGAACGATAGCGATAAATTTCATGGCTTCACGCCTCCTTGGGCAGCGGCGCTTTTGACTGTGGGAGTAACACGAGCCAGCAATCGTGGCCGCACCACTCGATCCTGCTCCAATGCTTCGTGCAAAAGGGGTTGGCGAGCGGCATTCTGTTGCTGGATTCGCAGAGCAGATTTCGCCTGGACGATTTTGCGGGCGAGTGACTTGCGAACTGCCGGAGAACTTTCCAGACGCCGCGCGCTGCCATAGTAGGCCACGGCATCGGCCAGCCGGCTCAGACGCATCATAGTGTCGCCAATCATTTGTGCAACCTGAGCCTGCTGCGCACGAGAGAATTTCTCGGCCGCTGTGGCCGGTACATGCGCCCGGTCGTCGCTGTCTTCACCCTCGTAGCCGGAGCTGACAATTTGCTCCTCTTCGCTGCCGGCTTCGGCAACTTCGTTTTGCAGAAACAGCGACTGCGGCAGCGGCTCGATGATTCCCACGGCGTACTCGTACGAATGCAAAGCAACGGCGGCCTGGAACAAGGACACGCGAGCCTCATCGCGGCGTGGAAAATCAATGATGCAATGATTTAATAACTGAAGTTTCGTTTGCGCGTCAGCCACATTCTGGGCGGCCTTGATACGGGTCGCGTAGAAATAAAACTTGTCGGCTGCCGAAGTCGTGAACTCCGTGGAAGTGCCGGCAAACAGGTTCAGTTCTGCGCTGCCCAAATCAGAGTGGGGTCGTCCGTCGAGGGCGACGGCGGCCTTGAGCCGCAGATCGTACAAAGTATTCGGACCGGCAGCGATGAGCGTGAGAGCTTCATTGGCAGCTGAAGCGTCGTGATCGGCGGCAAGCTTCGCTTTGGCGAGACGCAGGAGGTACGAAGCATCCCAGGGGGCGGACTTGACGAGTTGATCGAGGAACTCGACGGCTTCCGCGTCGTGCCCGGCCTTTTCCAACAGCGCGGCGGCGGGATCGAGATTCTCGAACGGGTTCCCGACTACCACCACCAAGCGACGCAAAAGATCGAGCGCGCTGGAGGTCTCGCCCGAGGCTAGGCGGATGTCGGCGAGGCCCAGGAAATTAGCGGCGACGAGTTGATGCTGTTCGATCTCGCGGGCAAAGACCAGTTCAAGAATCTTGCGCGCGGACAGCTTGTCGCCCGCTTCAAACAGCTGACGCGCAGCGGTCCGAAGAAGCTGAGGGGCCGGCGCTCGGTCCGGCTGCGTGCGATACGTGGCTAGTTTCGAATCCAGGCTTCCGAGCTGTGCCGCGACCTGCAGATCGAGCGGAACCAGCGTAGCAAGCTGGACTTCACCTGTTTCCTGCGGCAGCGCTGCGATCGCTGTCGCAGCGACCGCATACTGTTTTGTACGGACGAGATATTGCACCCAGCGTACCTGCCAGGCGCCGAGATCCTGTTCGGCGTAATGATGTTCCAAGCCGACAAGTTTGCCGGCTGTGTTTTCTTTGGACTCTAGAATTCGTTGGTAAATTGCGGCGCGTTGCGCCAGTGGAATCCAGGAAACATCAGCGACGTCGGCGAGAATGGCCGGCGGGTCGTGCGCCACGGAGGAAAGATCGAGCAGCCACGCCGTGGCCGCGGCGGGATCACCGACCGCCGCGTAAACCGAATGCAGCAGCGCGTTCGACCGGTAGTTACCGTTGCGACGAAGATAGGTGCGCAGGATTGCGTCAGCGTAGGGTTTGAGCTCGTTAAACAGATGGCGAGCGGCAAGCTGATCGCAGGTTCGGCCAAAGTCCGCCCAGAAACTTTCCGGGAGGTGGCTGCTGTTGAGCTGCGCGGAGAGCACGGCCAACGCCTGCCTCCACTGCGCGAGTGCAGCTGCGCGGTCGTTTTGCTTGAAGTAGGCGACGGCGAGACTGTCATAGACATCCGGCCGGTTGGGAGAAAGTTCGAGGGCGTGATTGTAATCGGCGATTGCGCGCCGAGTGTCGGCGGCACCGGCGTAATAGTCGGCCACCGTCAGGTATCCGGAAGAACTCACCGGACTCTCCTCGAGAATGGCGGGAAGAAAATCTTCCGGGTTACCAAGCTTTGTGGCTCCGAGAAATTCGCCATAACGCGAGCCGTAGTAAAACCAGATGTCACCGGCGAGTTGCTGAGTGCGATCGACGGGTTTGGCGAGGCGGACGCCGATTGGGTCGTCGCCGAGTGCGGCGATGAAGGAATTGTTCACTTCGGGCGTGGGTTCAGCGAAATAAAGGCCGACTAGCGAATCGTATGCCTTGTGCCAAACCGGCGGTCGAGCCTTGCCACGGGCCTGCACCGCGGCGTGAGACAACTCGGCGCTGCCGTGCGCGACCACAAAGTTCGCGGCCGGCTCACTGTAGGAGGTTGGCCACGCCGACGCGATGCGCACCAGTTCCTCCGGTTGCCGCTCCAGAAGCAACTGGAAGTACCGCTCTCGCCGCACAGCATCGAGACCATTCCAGGGGGAGACGCTGGAGAGCACGCGCAGTTCTCCAGCCGGGTCGCCCGCCGAACGGTAGGCATCGGCCGCCGCGAGCAAAGGCGAGTACCGCTGGGTCGTCGTGAGCGCGGCAAACTGTTCCATCTGCGAACCGAGCTCCGCGAAGCGCCCGCGACGGCGTTGCAGGTCGACGAGAGCCTGAGTGTTGGGATAGGAATTCGGACGATTCGCGCGCTGCATCATCCCCTGAAACCGCCACTGGGCCTCCTGGTCGGCGAGGGAAGCGCTCTCGGCCAATGGAATCGCAAAGTCTTCCACATCATCGAGAGTCATGCTTTTGCGTTTCGCTTCGGCAAAATGCGCGAAGGCGAGCCGCTCTTCGGGCGTGAAATAGGTATCCACCGCGCTCCCCATTTCCTTCAGGGCGCTAGCCATGCCGGCGCGGGCGGTCGAGATGCGCAAGCGGCGGGCGTTCTCACGCCACTGAGCATCGCTCATTCCGATGATTCCATGTTTTTCCATCTGCTCTTTCAGCACCGGGAGAGTGTCCGCGGATTCTTCCAGAGCTTTCTGTAGTGTGGTAAATGCCACGTCGTGCTGTCGCAGACGAGTCATGATGCGGCTGTAGGCCGTCGCACCAGCATGGTATTCGGCGCCGGCTAACAACTCGGATCCGGCCTTGGCGACGCCTTGCTCCGCGAAGCCGCGCGCCCGCTCGAGCATTCCCCAGGTTTCGAGACGTCGCGCCACTTCAAAATAATTACTCGCACTTTCGGGTCGGCCGTCGATCAGAGCGGCCTGTAGTGCCGCGACAACTTCTTTCGTCTTTCCCTGGCGAGCGCGCGCGGCGGCGACCTTTTCCATCCATTGCGGATCCTTGTAAGCCAACTGATAGATGCGTTCGTAATCGGCGGCGGCTTCGTCGAAGCGCATCAAGCGCTCTTCGAGTCCGGCCCGCGCGGTATAGAGATCGGCGCGGTCGGGACGAATTGCGATCGACTTGGCATACGTAGCGATCGCGGCGGGATAGTCCTCAAGATTCGTCTGCGTGCGCGCCAGCACCATGGACCAGCGATAGTCGCGCGGAGACTGCGCCACGGTTTTGGAATAGAAATCGACGAGTTGCTGCTGTCGCTGGTGGCGGAGAGCGTACAAGGAGGCCTCGGTGACCAGCGTGTCATCCTCGGGAAAGTTATTGATGAGCTCGATGTACTGGTCTACCGCGCCTGCATAATTATTCATGCGAGTAAGGGCGGGGATCAGGCCGCGGCGCAGAGTCGCAACCTGTGCCTTGCGGGCATCGGCCTGAAGGGAGGCACTGCGGAAGAGGGCGATCTTGTCGAGATAAAACTGTTCCAGGCCGCGGTCGTCACCCGCCTGGGCGTAAGTGTCGGCCATGGCGGCAAGATATTCGCCGTTGTAGGGAGAATCTTTCAGGAGACCGGCGAGCAAGTCGCGGGCCGGCTGAAATTGTTTCGCATCGGTGGACTTGCGGGCAGCTTCGTAAGTGAACTGTGCGCTCAGGACGGGGTAGGCGTCTTTTGCGGCCTGCAGCAGTACCGAAATTGCCTGCGGCTGCATCTTCATCCGCCAGTAGAAATCGACGGTGGAGCGTACGACGCCGAGAATTTTGGGGTTCTCACGATAGAGTGCTTCGACGTTTTTCTGCGCTGCCGGAAAATCTTTGCGGCTCTCATACAGCCGGATGAGAACGTAACGCAGTTGCAGACGCGTGACCGGGTCGGTGGTGAGAGCCGCCTGTTTTTCGAGCGCGTGTTGCCGGACGGTCTCGAGGGATTTCTCCTGCGCCAGAGTTTCGATCTCTTCGACCTGCTCAATCGACGTCGTATTGTTGGCGAGCGCGTCGAGAAAGGTTTCCACCTCTGGTTTGCGGTTCTGCGCTTCCAGCACCTTCACGCGAAGAAGGACCGCCGGCATCGGCGGGCTCGGTGCGGATGCAAGTTCGGCCGTATTCTGGGCTGTACTCTGATCGACTAGATCGCGGAACTTGGCACGGCGCGCCAGTTGAAGCAGGCGAAGCTCCGCCGGCGACTCCGGCGCGGTTAGCGCGCCCTTTACGTACTCGCCGATCGCGTGCGGATAGTCGCGCTGGTTTTCGTAAATCGCGCCGGCTTCGTAGGAATAAAGGTTCGCATTGGCCAGACGATCGCGGCCTTTGCCCAGCAACCGCATCGCATTGTCAAAATCGAAATAGTCCCAATAGATGGTGGCCGCTTCGAGATATCCCGCGGCCTGGCCCGGAGCAGCTTGCGGAATGCGCTCCCAGTAAGGCGCGGCCTGGGAAAACAAATCGCGGTCGGCGTAGATGTCGCCGATGCGCGCCATGATTTCGGTATCGCCGGGCCGGTCTTGCAGGAGGTTGTCTTCGATCTTCGCGGCGATGGCCGTGTCCGCAGGCTCAAAATATGCGAGCGACCGGTAGACCGAAGAAGCGGTGTGACCGAGTTCAGTCTCGGCAGGATACTGCGCAGCCAGCGACTTCAGCACGGGCGCGCTCTCCTCGAAATGCGAGCGCCACAAGTTGGCGTAGGCGAGGAAATCGGCTGCTGCGGGATTCTTTTCCCAACTGGCGACATCGGGCGCGCTCTGGCGGATGGCGCTGAGTTCGGATTCCAGGCGGCCACTGCTGGAAAGAAATTCAAAAAAACGATTGCGCAGGACGGCATCCTCAAACCAGTGCCGGCGCAGCAGCGCTTCCCAGGCCGCGGAATCGCGGCTAGCGGCCGTCTGATACGCGCCGAGAAGATTGTAGACAAACGTTGGATTGTGCGGGAACCGCTGATTGGCGTACAGATTCAGGCGCAGGTAAAGACCGGGGCTGCCGCCGACTACGTGGGTGAAATACTGTTCCAGTTCACTGCCGCGGAACTTTTCCACGGCGTCGCGAGTCAACTGCTCGTACTCCGCGTCCCTCTTATAGCGCAGATAGAAGCGGGCCAGTTTGTCGTACCAGGATTTGTCGGGGAAGCGTGCGATAGCGCGGCGGTAGATTTCTTCCTGCTGGGAACCCAGCCGGTTCTGATCGAGGAACGCGGCGAGACGTTCGTAGAGGCCGGGGTCATCAGGATTGCGGTCGATCTCGCGGCTCAATACTCCGAGGGCCGGTGGAATTTGTTTCATTTGTACGAGGCGCGACAGGTAACGCTCCAGTACGCGCGCGTACTCCGGTGATCGTGCGCCCGTCTGCCGCGTGGGCGAGGCGGTACCGCCCAGTTGAAACGACTCGCTGACTTTGCGGCGGGAACTGGAGTTATCGGCGGAAGCCTCACCCTGTTCTTCGCTGTTCTCGCTTTCCGCGCCTTCTGCATCGGAATGGTTCGCATACGCGTAGGACGTTTGCGCCGTGTAGTTGTTGGCGGATCCGTATGCACTCTCCGCCGACCCAAGCGGCACGTTCTGCGCCTTGGCGGCAAGTTCCTGCAGCACAGCATCGTAAATTGCAAATTCATTCTGAGTGTCGTTTTGGCGGGCGTAGGCATCGGCCATCAGCAACGAAACGGAAGTGCGCTCGGCAGCATGGGGGAAGCTCGCGAGAAACTCGCGGCCGCCCTGGATGACCGCAGCACTTTCGCCGGAGTTGGAATAGAACTCGAGCAGTTGCGCGTGCAGTTCCGGGCGGCGCGGGGCCGCCGGAAACTTGGAATCGAGGAGGGCCAGCAACTCCACGGCGCGCGATCGATGGAAGTACGGCACCGCGCGCTGCTCTTCGTCAGAGTACTGCGAGGCGGGCTGAGTCGTGTTCAGAATCAGCGACAGGATTCCGTTCAGATAGCCGGGGCCTTGATCCATGGTGGCGATATCGCGATACATGGAAAGTTCGCCGGAACCGAAGCGGATCGGAGTCTCGGGCGCGGTCAGCAGAAGGCTGGTCAGGCCGGCAATGGCCGTGGCCTGCGGATCAGAAAGGTCTTTGCCGGTGCTGTTATAGAGAGCGAAGTAGTAGCGCGCGGACTCTGGGTAGGCGTGAATGTCTTCCAGCAGGCGGGCGCAAATGTAGAGTTCCTGCGAAGCCCATGGAACCTTGGCGGCTTCCTTGTGGAGGCGAAAATCGGCGATGGACTGCTGGGCGACATCGGTCTTACCCTGCTGCTGGTAGTAATAGAAGATGCGCGCCGTGGCATTGAGATCTTCCGGGTTGGCCACGACGGCCGCGTGGGCATCGTCGCGGAACTTGCGCAGGCTCTGCGTGTCGCGCAGAAGATCGAAATAACTTTTTACCAGCTGCGGATCCCAGAGCGGCTGGAAACTCTGCTCGTAGACCGACAAGCCGTCGCGGACCGAGCCTCGGCGATATTCCACCATGGCTTTCGCTTTCACCGGAAAAATCTGATCGCCGGGAAATTGTTTGCGATAGTCGGCGATCAGTTGCACGGCTGCGGGATATTGTTTTTCCGCGACCAGGAATTGCAGAAACTGCCCGTAGAGAGATGGCTCGTTGGGATAGCGCGCGATCCAGGCGCGATACTGGGCGATCGAAGCGTCCTTGGGCAATCCCTGAGTTTGAATCACTCCAAAGATGCGCTCAAAGGCCTGCCAGGAGCGTTGTTGCGCCGGTGGGGTCAGTTTTTCGGCTGGGATGGCAGGCGCATTCGCCACCAGCGACAGCGTCTTGATTTCATCCGCGGGGCGGAGGCGGTGATGATAGAAATCGGCGAGCGCGAGTTGAGCGCTGATCTTATCGGAAGAATTGTCGACGTAGGATTTCCAGTCGGATTCGGCGGCGGGGAAATCGAGCTGTTGCTCATCTTCGAGGGCGCGCAGCGAATACAGTTCGGCGTTGCGCGGCTGAGCCTTGATGAGGCCAGTGAGCGCGGGACGGGTCTCGCTCGGAGGCTGGCGAAACGCGACCGCACCGTTCGGCAGCGACATCATGCGGAAGAAGACGGCTTCGAGAGCGCTGCTGGCGTCGATGTTGCGAATCCACGCGGGCAGTTCGCCGAACGCTGAGATGGTCCCGCCAATGGCGGCGATCAATGCGACTGCGGCGATCAGACGCATGCGCCGGAACGGTGAGTCAAGGAAGTACTTCAATCTGCACCTCCTGAGTACCAATGTTGTGAGCAATATCCTCGGCCGTGACCGTGAGTTTGTAAGTGCCGGGGATGGCCTGGTCAGGAATCGTGAGCACGCCAGTGTTGGCGGCGGTTTTCGCGTTCCAGCGCAAGGCGACCGGGACCGCGCCGTCCATACGGGCAACGAGCGTGCGCGTGCTTTCGGAAGCCCTCACCCTCAGGTCGATGTTCTCGCCGCGCTGATAGCGCTTGCGGCCGAGTTTCACCTGCACGACGGGAGGCTTGCTGGCAATCACGAACGTCTTCGACTCGCGATAAGTGTGTCCCAGCTTATCCCGCAAGATCAGGCGCACCGTGTAGGTTCCGTCCTGCATATCGGTGGGCGCGAGAAAGCGAGTCTGCCAAATGTCTTCCGAGGAGAGATAGCGCAGCGGCTGCACCAGCCCGAAAGGAAACAGGGCAATGACGGAGGCGATGGATTCGTCGGTCTTGACGCGAAGAATGGGATCGCCGGGGCGGATGACACGCGGCCGCAACAGAGCGCGCGGCACCGCGAGAAACGAAGTGTAGGGCGTGACAAATTTGTATTGACGTGCCAGACGGATGATTTCGTCGATGCTGGCCTGATCTTCGCCGTCGCGTTCGATTTTCTCGAGCAGCGCATCGACGCGGGCGCGCGCCCACAACCGCGGCAGTTGTGGATGATCGAACGACTCGGCCGGAAGGCTCGCCTCGGCCGACAACTGGACCACGGCGCCGTCGCGCACTCCGTGCACCGCGAAGTTCACGTTTTCTTGTGGCTTCTGATAGCGGCCCACCCAGGACGCGAGCGAACCCGCGAATGTCGCGGCCTGCAACGGATAAACGGCGTCGACCGCGGCATCGGGCGTGATGGAAAGGCCGAGTTGTCCGACCGGGCTGCGGCCGATTTTCGAGAGGAACGAATTCAGCTTGAATTCCAGCGGCTCGGTCGAGAGCACCTGTTCGAGCACTCCATCCTGACGAGCGAGCAGGCGAAACAGCGGCAGGTTGGCGTCGTCGCCCACGGCGAGAATGTAGATTCTCGGGCGCCGAGTGTCGGGCAGTTGCTGCCAGGCAGACGCGTACCAGGCCGCGAGTTTTCCATTCTGAATGATGCCCCGCGTCGCGCCTCCGTCACTGAGGATGACCAGATACGAGTTGCCAGCACCGGGCTCGGAGGCCTGCTGCAATCCGGTCTGCAAAGCGCGTTGCAGATCGGTGCCGCCACGCAGGCGGCTGGCGCGGACCGCATCGATGGCGCGTTGAATGTTAGCCGGGTCCGCCGAATTCACCGGCACAACTTGAGTTTCGGTGTTGAAGAGCACCAGCCCAAAGTGATCGGCGGGCCGCAGAGTATGCAGCAGAGTTTCAAAAGCCTGGTAACTGCGCTCAAGCTTTTCCCACTGCATCGAGAGAGATGTGTCGAACAATATGATCACCGTCTTCGCCGCGCCGCTGGGCGCGCCCACCGACGGGGCGGATGCGCTGCCAAAACCAAGCAGAGCTTCGGCTTCGAAAAATCCGGGCTCGTTGGCGGTGCGGACGGGTGCAGTCTCAGTGGGCGAAGGCTGGGCGATGACCGGATTTCTGTAGGTCAGCAACTGCAGCGTGTCGGAAGCGGCGGGATCAAGGTCATAGGTGGCAACGAAATCCTCGGCCAGATTGACGTTCTGTCCTTCGAAGTGACCCTGAACCAGGTGAGGCGTGCTCTGGTCGAGTTGGAGCGGAAACAATTTTGCCGGCGATTGAAAGTTGCGAATGGCATGCGCCGAGTGCAGTTGGAAATTGATGCGCAGATGGGCGGCGGCCTGCGCCTGGTAAGCGTCGGGCCGCAGCGGAATCGCGAAGTAAGATTTCAGATTTTCGACCGGGATCGACTCGTGATATTCGATTTCCAGCCGTTTTGTCCCCCACGCCGGAATCGGCGTTATACGGGCGCTGAATACGGAACTTCTCTTGGCCTCCTCGGCGCCGCGTTCGCCCATCTGGAGCAGGCCAGGGTCGATCGATTGCTGCTTGAGCTGGTTGTAGATTTCTTCGGCGCGCTTGCGTTCGAGGATCACGGCGGGCAGGCGCACCGGGCCGTCCCAGGTGGCGAAATCGGAAATCGTAGCGTGGCTCGGCAGCGCGAAAATGTAGTTCCCTTCTTCAATCGCGGCAGTGTGATTGGCGAAAACCTGGCGCACGAAGACGCGCGCGTCTCCGTTGTCGATGCGGACGGTGATTTCCATTTCTTCGAGCGACAGGACGGCGGGATTCGGTTGCTGCTTGTCGCGCGGGATGAGTACTCCCGCGTCGCCCAGTAGACGCGCTGAAGTCAGCAGCATCGAAGTCAGCAAAACAGTGAGAGCCGACAAGAGCAATTGATTGAAAGCCAGTTTTTTCATGGGTGCAGCTTCTGCTCTGGTATGCGGACCAGGCCGTTATCCGTGCCGACGTAGATGTAGCCGTTGACCGAGGCGAGGGCGGTTACGTTCAATGACGGCAAGCCGTCGTGGATCACCAACCAACGCCCCGATTGGCGATCGTAGAGATACAAACCTTCTCCCAGAGTTCCGGCGAGGACATAGCTGGGCGTGACCAGCATGGCGTTGGGATTGACTTCGAATTGTCCGGAGCCGACCTCGTAGGAATGGAATCGCCCGGAAGCATCCAGCCCTAGGATTCCAGCGCCATAGGTCCCGACCATCCACTCCGGGCCGACTCGAACCACCGCAGTAATCCAGTTATGTTTCAAGTTTGAAGTCGCGGTGGTGAAGTTCGCGGTGACGTCGCCTTTATTCAACAGCGACAGGCCGCCGAGCGTGCCCGCCATCAGTTCGTCGCCGGAAACCCCCAGCGCGTACACGTGATTGCTGACGAGCCCGTGAAAGGCGTACATACTGCGCGCACCGCTGGCGTCAAGGAAGGTGAGGCCGGCGGGAGTGGCGAGCGCCAGGCCGTCGCGGTAGGAAACCACGTCGGTCACGTGGTCGGCGATAAGTCCATCGGCGCGGGTCAGCACCTGCTGTTCGCTGCCTGAATCGTCAAAGCGCACCAGCCCGTTGGCGGTAGCGACGTCGATGGCGCCGCTCTTTACGTCGTGGAGAATCCGGTTCACGCAGAATACGTGCTCGTCTTCCACGTGCCGGACGCGGCTATTGTCGGAATTCAGAAGATCGAGACCGCGATCGAAGTAGCCGACCCACAGGCGTCCGGAAGCATCAGTGGCCAGCGCGGAAATATTGCGGTCGGTCAAGATTGCGCTGCCCGTCTCGAGCACGCGACGCCAGCCGAAGGCGTGGGGATTCATGCGGTAGAGGCCGTCGCGGGCGACGGCAAACACCGCGTCTCCCGAAGTAAAGAGTTGGTGGACTTCCGCTAACTCTGAACCGGGCCCCAGATTCGGATTAGGGTGACGGCCTTCAAGCGGAATCACGATCACGCCCTGGTCCTCCGACCCAACATAGAGGCGGGTGGGCGTGGCCAGCAGTGCGGTCGAAAGCACGCCCGGAGCCAGTACGCGGGAAAAGCGTCCAGCGGTGAAAACCGCGACTCCGGTTGCGGTGCCGGCGTAGGCGGTGTCGCCAGAAATCGCCAGCGACTGCACCTGGGCATCGGGCAATCCCTGCGCTTCGGCGAAGCTGTCCGTCTCCCCGGCGTGAAAGTGCTGCACGCCGCGATTCAAAGTGCCGACCCATAGATTGGATTCGCTTCCGGCGAGAGCGGTCACGTAGAGCGCGTCGAGCGTGGGATGGAGCACAGTGATCTGCGTCCCGTCGAAGACCAGGACGCCGCGCTTTCTGGTCCCAATCAAAAGATGTCCCGAAGCCACGGGCAAGATGCAGGTGATGGCTCGGGCATCGGCGCCGGCCGGCAGAATCTGGCGGAAAGCGCGGCCGTTGTAGGCCAGGAGGCCGTCATTGGCAGTCGCGATGATCAATTCCGGTTCGCGAGAGTCCGCCAGAACTGCGGGAGCCAGTGCCACCAGCGGTGAGCCGGGAAGCTCGTCGCCGACGGAATATTGCCGGAGAAGCGCACCCTCGGGTGAGAATTCCTGCAACCCGGCGGGTCCGGCGACATAAAGATGATCCTGGAAACGAGCGGCCTGCAGAAACACCGCGGGAGAGCTGACGGCTTCGAATCCGGTATTGAGGGCGGTGGGCAGGGGCCGTACGACGAAACGAAACTCGCGTTCGGCGCGGACATCCTCAGTGGCGGAACGAAGTACCGACGAACTGCGCCAGACTACCAGAGCTCCCAGCGCAAAAGCGGCACTTAGGCTCACCACAACCGCCCTGCGCAGAGAGACGACAGAAGGCCGCTTCATAACTCCTCTGGCCGGGACGGTGAACTACAAACCGCTTCCCCGACGCTGCAAATCAGAGAGCACGGGATAGACCAAACCACGGGGCAAGCCAGGAACGGGTTTCACTTGTGAGCGCCGGAGCGAAGCTGTATCTCGCGGCACACAATGTATCAGAGGTGACACGGGAACAGGCGGAAATCGTCTCAGGCGCACCGTGGCAACCACCACTGCGCGCAGGTGCCGCATTCGAGAACTTAAACAGTCCGCCGGTCGACCGATTCAAGCCAAGGTTGTCGAGTGGCGCTTCCTGCCCAGCCTCAAAGTGCATCTAATGTTTATCGCCTGTGGAGACGGTTGTCCGTTTACAATGGCCCGGGGCGCGGGTCGCAACTTTCGACAGCAAGGAGAACCGTAACAAGACTGGATCTTGGTCGAAGATTCGGCGAAACCTCGCCGCTGTCGCGAAGCCAGGATTCAGCACGACTCGATTGACTCTTATGCGCTCACCGATCTTTCGGGTATTGGCTCCAACGCTGGCGCTCTTCCTGCTGCCCGCAGGGACCACCGCCGGACAAAGTACAACGCTTATCAGTCTCGACCAGGCCATCGAATTGGCGCTGGCCCATAACCATGCACTGAAGGCCAGCCGCACGCTGATTCTGCAAAATCAAGCGCAGGAGATTACCGCCAATCTGCGGCCCAACCCCACGTTCGGAGCGGACACGCAGTTCGTTCCCTTTTTCAGTCCGCAGGATTTTTCCGGGGACAATCTGAACAACGTCCAGCAGTTCGACCTGGGGATCTCGTATCTTTTCGAGCGGGGCCGCAAGCGGCAGCACCGGCTGCAGGCGGCCCGCGATCAGACGGCCGTTACCCGTGCTCAGATCAGCGATGCCGAGCGTACCCTGGCCTTCAATGTGGGCCAGCAGTTTGTCAGTGTGTTGCTGGCGGAATCGACGCTGCAGTTCGCTCTCGAAGACTTGAAGGATTTTCAGCAGACCGTCGACATCGGCCAGATACAGTTCAAAGCTGGCTATATCGGTGAAGGGGATTATCTCAAGATCAAGCTGCAGCTCTTGCAATTTCAGACCGACGTATCCTCGGCCCGTCTGGCCAAAGTGCAGGCCCTGGTCGCCCTCCGGCAGTTCCTGGGATATGACGCGGTGCCCGTCGATTTTGACGTGATTGGCGAGCTGGCCTACCAGCCGCTGCAGGTCAAGCTGGAAGATCTGCAGGCCCGGGCGTTGCGCGACCGTCCTGACTTTCGCGCCGCCGAACTGGGAATCACTGCCGCCCAGAGTCAATACCTTCTGGCTAAGGCGAACGGCAAGGTTGATGTAAACGGCACCTACGACTTTACTCATGTCTCGGGCGAGAACACGGCGTCGATCTTCGCCAACTTCGAGTTGCCGATTTTCAACCGCAATCAGGGGGAGATTGCGCGCACCAATTATGCTCTCGCCCAGGCCAAAGAGCAGGAACAGTCGGCCAGTGACACCGTGCTTTCCGATGTGGCCAACGCCTATGAAGCGATCAGGAGCAACGACGAGGTGGTGCAGCTTTACGTCTCTGGTTATCTGAAGCAGGCTCAGGATTCTCGCGATATCAGCGAGTATGCTTATAAGCGCGGCGCTGCCAGCCTTCTGGATTTTCTGGATGCCGAGCGCAGTTACCGGTCCACTCAGTTGGCGTATCGCCAGGCCCTCGCCTCGTACATGACCGCGCTGGAGCAGTTGAAAGAAGCACTGGGAACGAGGAACCTGCCATGAACGGGCGCAGAGAGATAACGCGCTGGCAATTGTGGATCGCGCTGGGTGCGATGGCGGCGATTATCCTCGTCATCGTCGGCTGCCAGGGATCATCGACAAATGCCGCCACCAACGCAAAGAAGTCAGAGAACCCTGAACTCTTCACGATTCCGCCCGAGCAGATGTCGCACGTACAGGTAGTCAAAGTTCAGCCTACGACTCTGACCCGGACGCTTCGGCTTACGGGCGCGGTCGCCTATAACGGTTTTCGGACTACGCCGGTCATCACCCAGGTGAGCGGTCCGGTCAGCCGAGTGGTAGTGGTGCCGGGGCAGCATGTGCAGCAGGGCGAGCCGATGTTGTTTGTGTCGAGCCCGGATTATTCGCAGCTTCGCACGAATTATTTGAAGGCCAAGGACGCCGCTGCTCTCGCGGAAAAGGCCTACGCGCGCGCCAAGGATTTGTACGATCACAAAGCGATTGCCGAACAGGCCCTCGAACAAGCCCAATCCGCCGAGGTACAGGCCAACGGCGACCTGGTGGCGACGCTGGCCGCGTTGAAAGTGCTGGGCGTGAAAGACCCCGATGAGTTGGTGAAGGCTCCACCTTCGTTTGAGGTTCCCGTGAAGGCGCCAATTGGCGGCGTGGTGGTGGAGCAGGACGTGGCCGCGGGACAACTGATCCAGCCCGGGACCACGCAATGCTTCATGATTTCCGACATCAGCAGCGTCTGGGTGCTGGTGAATGTTTATCAAAAAGATCTGCCGTACGTGCGCGTCGGAGATGTAGTGACCATTCAGACCGACAGTTATTCGCAGGAGTTTCACGGCCGCATCTCCTACGTCGCAGCATCTCTCGATCCGAATACACGAACCTTGCAGGCGCGCATCGACACCGGCAACCCCGGCGAGAAGCTTAAGAAAGATATGTACGTGACTGCGATCGTGAACGCCGGCACACTGCCCAATGCGATTGCGCTGCCGGATGCGGCGATCCTGCGCGACAGCGAAAACCAGCCGTTTGTTTACGCGGCGACTTCGGCGGGACAGTTTGGCAGACGCACCGTGACGCTGGGGGAGAGTTTGAACGGACAAACCGAGATCACCAACGGAGTGAAACCCGGCGACCAGGTGATTGGAGACGGCAGCCTGTTCCTGCAATTTGCGAATTCCCTGCAGCGCTGATGGCATTGTAGTTGTGTCTCATCGCAGTTGATCGCATCTCGGCTGCGGAAATATTTCTTCAAATTCTGGTATGGATAGTGTCCACCACAGCGGAATGATCCATCGAATCGTCCAAGCGGCGCTGCGTCAGAGATTCCTGGTGCTGATGCTGACCGGTTTCATCACCGTCGGCGGAATCCTTTCATTTCAGCGCATGCCCGTGGACGCGTATCCCGACCTCTCGCCTCCGCAAGTTGAGATCATCACGCAATGGCCCGATCACGCCGCCGAGGAGGTCGAGCGCCTGGTCTCGCTTCCTCTGGAACTGGAGATGAACGGCGTCCCTCACATGATGGTGATGCGGTCCATCTCGCTCTACGGTCTGTCGGACATCATCCTGACCTTCGAAGACAGCACGGACGATTATTTTGCGCGGCAGATCGTTTTTGAGCGACTGGCGCAGGCGACCATTCCAACCGGAGTGACTCCGACGCTGGCACCGCTGTTCAGCCCAAGCGGTCTGGTCTACCGTTATGTGCTGGAAAGCCCAGATCGCAGCCCGCAAGAATTGAAGACGATTGAAGACTGGGTGGTCGAGCGCGGCTACCGCTCGGTTCATGGCGTGGCCGACGACTCGGGCTTCGGCGGCACCACGATGCAGTATCAGGTGTTGCTCGACCCGTCGCGCATCTACGGCTATCACCTGACCGTGCCACAGGTGACGACGGCGCTGGCCGCCAACAACGCGAATGCCGGGGGAGGATTCTACTCGCAAGGCGGACAGTTCTACTACGTGCGCGGCATCGGATTGGTGCGCAATACAGACGACATCGGAAACATTGTGGTCGGCGCCAATAAAGGCGTGCCCGTCCGAGTGCGTGACGTGGGCCAGGTTGAGATCGGACACGCGCCGCGACTCGGCGAATTCGGATATCAGAAGAATGACGACGCAGTAGAAGGCGTCATCCTCATGCTGCGGGGTGAGCAGACCCAAAATGTTCTCAAGGCCGTGGAAGCCAAGACCAACGAATTGAACCAGCAGATTCTGCCGCCCGATGTGAAGATTCATCCCTATTACGATCGCAGCGAGCTAGTCGATCTGACCACCGACACGGTCGAAGGCAATCTCCTGCGCGGTATGGTGCTAGTGCTGATCGTGCTGATCTTTTTTCTGGTCAGCTTTCGGGCCGCGATCATCGTTGCCATCACCATCCCACTGTCGCTGCTGTTCGCCTTCATCGTGCTGCATGCGCATGACGTCGCCGCGAATCTGCTTTCCATCGGAGCCATCGACTTCGGCATCGTGATCGACGGCACCGTGGTAATGATCGAAAATATTTACCGCGAACTGGCTTTGCGCGAGGGGCAGGAATACAAACTCGATGAAGTGATTTTGGCGGCCGCGAAAGATGTGGATCGGCCAATCTTCTATTCGGTCGCCGTCATCCTTGCCGGGTATCTGCCGATTTACGCGCTGACCGGACCGGCCGGCAAACTGTTTCATCCCATGGCCGAGACTATGTCGTTTGCGCTGGTCGGCGCGCTGTTGTTGACACTCACACTGATCCCGGTCCTGGCGTCGTACTGGTTCAAGGGTGGCGTGCGCGAGAAACCGAACCGCGCTTATGAATGGATGAAGCGGAAGTATGCGGTGCAACTGGATTGGGCGCTGGACCGCCCGAAGACCACTCTCGCGATTGCAACCGCAATTTTTGCCGCGTGCCTCTGCCTCGTGCCGTTCATCGGCGGGGAGTTCATGCCTCATCTCGATGAAGGCGCGCTCTGGGTGCGGGCGACGATGCCGTACACAATTTCTTTCGAAGAGGCCAGCAAGATTGCGCCG
>DATHQJ010000213.1:0-16095 GCA_035482825.1 Binatus sp. (SeqCode)
CGCAGCCAGGTTTTGCCAGGCGGGTTGGTTCGGCGTAACGACTATGTTGCCGACCGTAAAGTTGCCGCGGACGTAGCCGCCACTTACAAATCCGGAGTAAGTCGCACAATCGTGAGCCGTGATGGGCTGGCCCGGGGAGTACGGGTTCCCCGTAGGAAAAATTCCGGTATCCGCGCCAGTGGGTGGAACGGGCAACTGATTGAGCTGCAACTCGGCGGACAAATGGGTGCCCTTACTTCCTACATAAGCAACGGTAGCTACCATGTCTTTGGGAAGCTGCCGTTGGATGCTCAAGCTCCATTGCTGCGCGTACGACCAATTGGTCTTAGTGGGAATAGAAGTAACGTCGATGGGGTAAGCCACACCGCCACCAATCCCGATGTAACTGAACGGATTGGTCTGCGTCATGGTCAGTACCGGGGACGGGCTGCCTTCCAGCGACCCGGTATTGGCCTCTTTCGGTGTGCCGTGCTCGTAGAACATCCCATAGCCCCCTCGAATGGAAGTCTTGCCGTCACCCTTAGGATCCCAGGCAAAACCGATTCGCGGAGCCGGATTGAAAATGTGGCTGCTGGCGCAACTGGCGGGAATCCCGCCCGTACCGCACCGCACAATCCCGTTGGTCGCGACCGAATTCGAGGCCAACGGAAGCGTCACCGGGTTGCCGCCAACCACCAGATATCCGCCATTGAATCCCTGTTGATTGACCGGCGCAATCGACACGGTTGCGGCCAGGCTCTGGCTGAACGCACTCTGTTCCCAGTTGTAGGCGTTGAGGTTCTTCTCGTGAAAGTTGGTGAACAAGCTGAAGCGCACGCCGAGATTCAGCGTGAGATGCTGGTTCACGCGCCAGTCATCTTGGGCATAGGGCTCGACCACGTAGTAGTCGTTGTAGTACTGCAACTGGGCGCTATCCTGCTGGAAGCTGTAAACGTTAGGGCCGGAGGTAAACTGCAACTGGCCGAGAAAATCCGCGAACGAGTTTCCGCTGCCCACGCCGCTTAGGTTGGTGAAGGTGAGCAGGCCCTGGAGGTCGCCGGTAGCGGAGCCGATGGCGCCATTGGTTTCCCGGCGGCGGGCATCGACCGCTTGCACGCCGACCTGCAACGTATGGCCGCCGATTGCTTTGCTGAGATTGTCGCTCAAGCCGTAGGTGGGATTGGTGTGCACCCACGGCGTGAACGAGGTATCGACGGCAAAACCGCCGCCGCCGTATGCGCCATTCGTGCCTGCAATGATGACCGCTGGAAGTTTGTTGCCGAAGCCGTTGTTGAATATGTAGCCGATGCCGTTCACCCCGCGCTGCACCGTGGCGTTCAAGTTGCCTCCCGGGCCGCTCAGGTCGCTCAAGGTGATGTGGGAGTCTACGTAGCTGGCCACCACTGCGTTGACCAGCGTCGGATTGATGGTCGTATCCAGCCGCGCTACCATGCTGACGCCGGGACCATTCAACCGGTTCTCGACGGTCGGGAAACTCTGCGCGTGAACCGCCGCAGTCTGCAGGTAAGACCACTGCGGATTCGTGGTGGTTGTGTCCCAGGAATCGTGGATATAACGAAAAGTGAAGCGGACGCTATCGGTGAAGTTGTAATCGAAGCGGCCCAGTTCTTCCCGCCAGTAAGTCGAAGGCGAGATCGCTGCCACATAGCATGGAATAAATGGCTCGCCGGTCACGGGATCTACTTGTCCCGCGAGACTCGAGTTACAGCCGGTGGCAGAGTTTGGGAGCGGGATCAGCGAACTCAACAGAATGCCGCTGTTCGGGTCCAAGTTAGGAGTTGTGCCGCTCAGCGCCCCCAACTGGTTCCCGGCATAGGTGGTGGGCTTACTCTGGCTGGCCGCCGTCAGCTCCGACGGACAATCGGGATATTGCAGCCTCTGAAATGTGGTCGTGGTGCCGGGAAACACGAACGGGCAGACGTCGCTGAAATCTCCGTTCCGTTCCGCCAGGGTAGGAACTGCCTGATTGAAGTCTCCGGGTTCGTTGCCCGGCCCGAGCGGAGATTTTTCCAGACGAAATTCTTCCGACCAGAAGAAAAATGCCTTCTTTTTTTGCGTGGCGGCAAAAGCCAGGGGACCACCCAGTGTGAATCCAAAATCCTGCCGGCGATAAAGCGGAGCTTTTCCTGGCGGGTCAAAATAATTGCGGGCGTTGAAGAACTCATTGCGCAGGAAGTCGTAAGCCCCGCCATGGAACTTCTCACTCCCCGACTTGGTCGTGACCAGTACAGTGCCTGAGGCGGTGCGCCCATATTGCGCGCCGTAATTGGAAGTCAGGACCTTGACTTCCGAAATGGCGTCGAGACTGGGATAGACCATCAGCGTGCTTTCCGCGCCGTTGAGTCCGGCATTCAGCACGTCGCTGCCATCCACATCGAAATTATTGTACTCCACGCGCCCGCCGTTCACGCTGTACTTGACGCTGCCTTGCACTCCGACCTTGGCCTCATCCTGGCCCGTCTGGTTGCTGACGCCGGGAGCAAGGGCAATCAATTGTGTGAAGTTGCGCCCGTTCAGTCCTGTGGCCAGCACTTCTTTCTGCGTGATCGTACCTTCGATGTTCGAAGTTCCGGTCTCCACTGAGGTCGGGCCGCCAGCCGTTACGTTGGCGGTCTCGGACACGCTGGGTGGGAGCAGGCCGGCCGACATTTCCAGCACTTGGTCGGCGCTGAGGGTCAGGTCGGTTTCGAAGGGAGCGAAGTTCGGAGCCGTCACCTTTAGCTTGTATGCGCCGGGAGCTAAACCTGAGATTATGTACTGACCGCGGTCGTTGGAAGTTAGGGTCTTCGTTCCTGCAGGGCCGGTTACACTGACCGTTGCTCCGGGCAATACCGCACCGGTCGGATCGGTTACGATGCCCGTCAAGCCCGCCATACCTTTGGCCACGGTGACTTGCGGACTTGTAACAGCCGAGGTCTCACTTACTTGTTGCGGAGTCGATTCGGGAGCTTGTGTGGCAGCCGGCGCCACTTCCTTAGCCAGAGGTGTAAGAGACAGAACCGCGTCGGCTTCGGAGTCTTCGCCGCCGCGCACCGTAATTTTCACTTCGAACGGGGCAAATCCGGGCGCTGACACCGCAACGCTGTAAGTCCCTGGGGTGAGTCCTTTGATGCTGTAGTGCCCGGCCTGGTCGGTGGTCGCGGCCTGCCCGCCACCGGCACCCTCGACTGCGATGCTGGCCTGCACCACGGGTTCACCAGAAAGCCGAATGACGGTTCCGTGCAACGAACCGCCGGCTTGCGCCAGAGCCGAAATATTGAACGCAGAAATGAGCGCTACAAGCAAAAAGAAATAACAATGAATACGATGCAATCTCAAGAACCAACCTCCGGACCAACTGCCCACGCAGAATAAATTCACACATCGTGGAATGACTGGCGTTGAGTAGAGCAATCAAGCTAAGCCCCGATTGTTACAACGAAATGAATAGGGGATAAAATTCCCGTGACAACTGCCCGCCCGCGGCTCGCTCCCTGGCCTGCAAAATCAGTGCAAATCGTTGCAGACACCGGTCGATTGAGTCTCGTTTTTCCACACTGCATGACGACCCTTCAGAAAAAATTCATCAGACATTAATCTTTTCGTGATTTTGGCGTAACAGCCCTCAGGGATAGTTGCTACGCGTGACCGGACCTCTTCGGCTGGCGTTTCTTGGCTATTTTGACGACGACTCACATTAGCTCCCTTACCCACTTGCCGGAAGGTCGCACCGCCGGACGGGTGGACACTTAACGACGGAACAACCAGGTTTCAAAGGAGATATCGTGATGAAAAGGAAATTGATTGTGGCGATGCTGGCCGTGACTGCGTCACTGCTGCTCGCCAGCACCGCCTTCGCGCAAACCAGCACTCAATGTACGGGCGGCGCTAACCTGAGGTTCGTAGGAATTGGCTCCTCCGCTCAGACCAACGCCCTCGCCTATGCCGCAACCATTCTGGAAACGAACACGCATGGCGCCTACGGTTTGATCTCGTTCAAGACCAGCACCATCAACGACAAGAGCGCCGGCAAGACGGATAGTGGTCTCACCACGTGGATCGTTTGGGATCCCAGCACCGTCGCGAACAACGTATGCGACGCGTACGTTTACTTTCAAACCGACTCCGGCGTAGGCGTGAAAGACTTTTTCCGCTACGAAAAGTTCACCGTCGGGACCGCCCACTACACCAGCGTTGCGTCAGCTTACGCAACGTTGCCGGCCTTGCCCATCGCGGCAGGCAATGTGATCCCGGGCCTGCCCGACAACTCCACCGACCCGAATGGCGTTCCTTCCACCATCCAGATTGCGCTCAACACCACTCCTGAAACCCAAGTCGCCAGCAACCCCAAGCCCGCTTCGTATTGCGGCAACCTCTCGACCGTGAAGACAACGGAGTACTGGTGCTACTTCAATGCCGGCGCAACCGATGTCCGCCCTGAGGATGCGCTCTACGCCACAACCCGAGCCCTGACCTCTTACAACGGCATCGTCCCGCCGGCAACTCACGGCGGCACACTGACCGGTGAGGGTTATGCGACCAGCAGCCCCGGATGCACCCCAACCAGCGCCGCCATCGGTTGCGGAATCAACGACTCGTTCAACAACATGAGCACCGGCGGCACGGCCAACTCCGCGCTGTTCAACGTGGTTAAATTCGCTTTAAGCGGTACCGATCCTCTCGGTACGGGAACGCTTCCCGCTTACACCACGCTCTCAGTCGGCGCTTCTCCGATGGTGGTGATCGCAGGTAACGAAGACACTGCGAATCTGGGCTCGGTCTCCTCCGTCACCAGCACCTATGTCTATAACGACATCAACCGGCAGATTTTGGCGCAGGTTTTCTCGGGCTATGCGGGTTGCGTGGCTGACCTCCAAGCCACCAGCGCCGGAAATCTCAGCAGCGGCGTTCCGCTGCAGGTGATCGAGCGCGAACCGCTCTCCGGCTCCTACAACACGTTCGAGTGGACCGCCGTGCGCACTCAACAAGGCGGCCCCTTGCTCAGCACTGCTGCCCCCAATGCCAATGCCGATAACGGACAGGAGCAGTTCAACGATCCCAACGTCTTCGATGGCATCTTTGGCTCCAGCTCGGCCAGTTGCGCACTCACCGCAAACAACGTTCCGCAGGGCAACTGCTTTGATCCGCTGTTCCTCAGCGCTCAGGGCGGCGGCACCAACATCAAGGTCGGCAGCCAATGCACAGGGAACACTGGCGGCGTAGCTCCTGGCATTCCCGTCCGTCTGCGCGCGATCGGCACGGGCGAAGAAGTCAAGGCTGTCATCGGGAAGGGAAACAGCGTTCCCAATATCGGAAACGCCACCGTCTTCAATCCGATTGGTTACGCGTTCTGGAGCTTCGGCAACCTGAATCCGCTCTGCAGCGCGGTCACCGGTGTTTCCTGCACCGGCAGCTGGCTGGGCCACTACCTCACGGTAGACGGCATCGACCCGCTGTTCGCCACCGAGGGCGGCCAGTACGATCCGACCCCCAACCCGTCGGGCGCCTTCAACCCGCCGGTTTGCGACTTCAAGCCCGGGACCACTTGCCCCACGATTCCGTTCACCCACATCAAGGACGGAAAGTATCCTCTGTGGTCGCTGCTCCGCACGGTCACTTTCGCTCCCGTACCCGCGAAGGTGGCGACTCCGGCGGGTGTGCTTGACCTGATCACCACCGAGGAAACTGAGTCCGCCACCAACGGCCTGTTCGACTACCTTCCGTTCCTGAAGAACATTACCGGGACAAGCCCCAACTATAAGGGGGACTTGAACCTGTTCGTGTACCGGTCACATTACAAACAGACGGGGACCACTACCGAAGCCAATGGCCACAAGGGTTGCCTTGGCGTTTTCACCGGCGTCAACATCCAGGGCGGCAAGAGCACTGCCTCCACCTGCCTGGTTGATTTCGGCAACGACGTAGGCGGCTCGGTTCTTACGGTTCAGAGCGACGTGGATTTCGTCGCGGATTTCGCAACTGAAGAATACGGACTGCGGCAGTAAGGTTGATGTAAGTCGGTCGTATGAGGTGACATTGCCGGGGAAGGGAAGGAGGAGGTGAACCCTCCTTTTTTCTCCCCGGCAGTTTCTAGTTTTAAGACCAGGGGGAATTCAAAGTGCGGTTGCGACATCGGTTGCAGAGTGGAAGCTACAAAGTTCAGTTCAACGCGGCATTATTGCTGACTTTATCGGCCATTCTCAGCGTTCCGGCTGTCTGGGCGCTGCAGAGCTCCGGGACTGCTAACGCTCCTGTCGCGAATACTTCCAAGCCGCAGACGCCGACGAATGCGCCAGCGCCTGCGGCGAATCAAGTCTCCGCCGGCGCGGAACACAAGCCGTACGCGGGCATTGATCCGAGGACCGGAAAGACTCCCGAGGGCATCGACCCGGAGACTGGACTTCCGTGGTACGAGACGATTCAGGAGGACTGGAGTTCGCTGCAGGTCGGGGTGAGCAAACTTGAGCCAGAACCACCGCTGGTAGCTCAGACCGACGAGGGCGAAGGTTTCACCCGGACGCTCATTCAGCTGAAATGGCGGCCGGGCGATCCGGTGGACCTCTATGTCATCCTGCCCAAAGGCGTGAAGAGACCGCCGGCCGTGCTCTATCTCTACAGCTATCTGGACGACACGGATCGCTTTCGCGACAACGGATGGGCCCATCGGGCAACCGCGGGCGGGGTGGCGGCGATCGGATTCGCGTCGGCGCTTAGCGGGCATCGCTTTCACGGCCGGCCTATGGAGCAATGGTTCGTGAGTGAACTGCAGGAGTCGCTGGGCAGCACGGTGCATGATGTGCACTTCATTCTCGACTATCTGGCCCAGCGCGGCGACATTGACATGAACCGCATCGGGATGTTTGGCCAGGCGTCAGGGGGTGCGATCGCTCTGCTGGCGGCCGCCGCGGAGCCGCGAATCAAGGCCGTCGATGTGCTCGATCCGTGGGGCGATTGGCCGGTGTGGCTGGCCAAGTCTCCGATTATCAAAGACGATCCCAATCAAAAGGACTTTGCGTCCGATGCGAAGTTCCTGCAGAACGTCGCGCCACTCGATCCCGTGAAGTGGCTGCCGACCTTGAAGTCAACCCAGGTTCGAATTCAGCAGGTGATGGATAACATCGCGACACCGGATGCCTGCAAAGACGCGCTCAAGCGAGCAACTCCCAAACAGGCCGAAGTCATACGCTTCAACCACGTGAGCGAGCTCGGAGCCGCGGAGTCGGGAGGCCGGTTGTTCGACTGGGTCAAGGAATCGGTAAAGAACGTTCCGGTAAAGGCGACGAGTCAATCGGCAGCAGTAGAAATACTTCCGCCGACTTCGGAACGGAAACAGTAATGACCAAGGCGTTTCTTCAGGGTTCAGGGGAAGGTCTCACATTCCGATTACCCGCGTGGCGGCAGGCGCTTGCCGCCATGTGTTCGTGTGACTGGAAGAGGAGGGTTCAGGTGGTAAGGCGAGTTCGGTTGATTGGCGTCGCATGGATTCTTTCTTGTTGTCTCCTGGCTTTGAGTTGCAGCGGAAACTCCAGCAAACCACCCGTCCCTTCCACAGGGTTGCAATTTACCGCGCCGCTAGCCGCGCCCTCTATCGATGCCGGGCAGTCAATGAGCTTTACGGTGAACGAACCGGTTACCTGGAGTCTGCAAGCACCTTTCGGAAATCCCGTGGGCTGCATCAACCCAACCGGCAGCGCATGTCCAAAGTCAACCAGCCAGGCCAGCACGACCGCGACTTACACCGCACCGAGTACGATTGGGGGCCAAACCCAGGTGAATCTGGTGGCAACTCTGGCGTCGGACACAACTCAGACGGCAGTCATGCCAATCGTGATCAATCTGCCGCTCTCCATTGCTGAAGGCTACCTCAGTCAAAATACCAGCTGCGCGTTCGATCCGATCACATCAACGACGCAACTGAGCGACGGCACCGTGGGAATAAACTACCCAACAAGTCACAGCCCGAGTCCAAGCGTCAGCGGCGGGACGGGCCCATACACGTGGACAATAAGTTCGGGGACGTTACCCCCTGGACTCACGCTTGGTTTTACATCGACAAATTCGGACAGTAGCGCATTCTTCCAGGGAATACCCTCCACATCGATCTGCTCGCAGGCTGCGCTGCAGGTCACTGACGCCACCGGGGCGACCGCTGTAACTCCGACTTTTTATCTCATCATCACGCCGCCACCATTGAAAATGCAGGTCCCCAACACCGCAGGGGACTATGCGGGCGTTCCCATCGTGCCTTATGCGGTCTCGGTTTCGGGCGGACAGGGACCGTACATCAACTGGAGCGTCCGCAACGCCGCTCTCAGTCCGCTACCCACGGGCGTGACGCTGACCCCAAGCGCCAGCAATTCCTCAGTAGCGGTTATCTCCGGCACTCCCAATGTCATCCCCAGCAGTTCCGCGATAACTGCCACGGTGCAGGTCGAAGATAGCCAATATCCTTATCCTGCACTCGGTTCGGCAGGGGTCGGCTTCTACGTTCAGTTCGTGCAACCCAGCAACGCATGCATGCCGGCCAGCGGGGTTTCGGGCACGAATAACGCAAGTGTGAAGGGTTCCTACGCCTTCCTGTTGCGTGGTTTCGATGCCAAAGGACCGGTCGTAATGGCCGGAAGTTTTGCAGCCGACGGTGCGGGCAACGTCACTGGCGGGGTGGAAGATGTGATGCGAACTTCAGGTTCGCAGACCGACCTCCCGATTAGCGGCGGTTCGTATTCCATCCTGAATCAAAGCGACAACGTCCTCGATAGCTTCCAGCAGAGCGGTTGCCTCCAACTGACTACTTCGGCGGGTTCCACAATGTTCGCGATCAACATGGGAGGCTGCACCACCAGCCAGGACCTAGGCAGTGGCACCTGCGTGCCGGATGCGCAGAATGTGTCCGGCCTTTACACCACCGGCCGCCTGATCGAATCCGACGACAACACCGGCGGCGGAACCCGAGGTTCGGGGATCGTTCGGCTGCAGAACAGCGCAGCGTTTACCACGGGACTGACAGGATCGTACGCGTTCGGATTGAGTGGCTGGGACGTGAGTGGCGGCCGCTTCGGGGCGGCAGGATCTTTCAGCGCAGGCTCGAGTACGCTGAGTTCGGTCGCGGCTGACATTAACGACGGTGGAGTTTTCCAGTCCGCTCTGACCGGTGGCACGGGAACCCTCAGCGCTCTCGACACAACGACTGGACGCGGAACCATTTCGCTGAGCGTAGGAGCGTCGACTTTCAGCAACCTGACGGCGTACGCGGTCAGCGCGACGGAAGTAATCCTGGCGGACTCGGGAACTCCAGGCACTTCAAACCCTTTCGTTGGTGGAGAAGCCATCAGCAATAGCGGCCCTTTCAGCAATGCCTCGTTGCAGAACAACCACATATTTCACACTGCGGGACTCTCCGGTCCGGGTCCAGACCCAAGTATTGGTATTCTGCAGTTTGACGGCATAGGAAGCTTTAGCGGCACTCAGTATGAGAACCAAGCGGGAACCATCAGCACGACGTCGCTTTCTGGCGCATATTCGGTGGACGGAAATAGTGGACGATTGGTGCTCTGGGCTCCATCGGCCGGCCAGAACGTGGGGGATCACCCGCTTGTCGGTTATGCGATTGCGGTTCCCGGCACGCTAACCCGGCAAAGCTGCGTAAAGCCGGCCAGTTGCGCAACCGGATTTGTCGTCAGCACCGACGCCAGCGCGCAAGCTGGATTGCTGGAGTTTCAGACGCCCACGATCGGTCCGCCGCCGCCCTTTTCCAGCCTGTATGTTTCGGGATACTACTATTACGGTACCGAGGAGGGTATGGACGCGGCAACTCCCATGTTCGCCGGGGTGGCCAAGGCCAATCCCAACGGAACAAGCTACAACGGCATTCTGAGCGCGAGTTATCCGAATGCCGTTTATTGTCAGCAACCGAACTGTGCGGTTCTCCTGCCGAACGAAACCTTCGTGGGCGGGTACTCGATCAGCAGCAATGGTAGCGGGACCGTTGGCGGCCAAACCGTTTCCGTCACGAACGGTAATGCCATCTTTTATCTCGATGAGTCGCCGCTCGATTCTCATCCCGTCGTGATGGTGGCTGAACAGTAAGGTGGGCCCGCGGCCGGGTCGTCCCGCGTCCCCGTCTTCGCAATCGTCCCCGCTCTACAGCCGCGGCGTTGGACGCGGAATCGTTGTACGATCCGCCGCGTGGTCTAATGAGTCGTAGCGGCCAGTAGCGATTCCACACCCGGCTTGTACCCATAGAAATCGGCGATCGAGTGCAGGTGCTCGATGATCTCTTCGTCGTAGCGCTGCTTCAGCGGTGGCGTCAAAATGCTGTGCTCGGCGTTGGGGTCGGTTGTAAGGTCGAACAGATAACTTTGTGCCGGCGAATCGTAGGTTGTATATAAATAGCGCCCGTCGGCGGTCAGAATTCCATACACCGCGCGCACGTCCGACGCCAGAAGAAGGTCCTTCTTGGGATAGCGGTCGAGTTCCTCTTTGGTCTCGGCAAACAACGGCCTCCCGAAGAGCGGGTTCTGCCGAATCGGGCGGTGACCCAGCAGGTAGTAAAGAGTGGGCGTGATGTCGGTCAGAGTCGAAACGCGGCTATCGTCGTAGACCAGATGCTCGCGCATCTTCTGGGGCAGATGGATGATGAGCGGAACTTTCATAATTTCCGGCCAGATCGAGGTCGAGTGGCTCGTCCGTCCAAACTCTCCGGTGGCGTCGCCGTGATCGCTGGTGACGATGATGATGCTGTCGTCATACATTCCGTGCTGCTTGAGATAAGCGAAAAACTCTCCCAGGCACTTGTCTACCCAGTGCACTTCATACGTGATGCGCGTATTAAGCCCGGGCCGGTCGGGCCAGTGCTGCGAGGTCGGTGACGGCACGTCGTTGCGCGCGAACTGGTGTACATTCTTGGGCTGGTCGTAGAAAAAAATAGGTCCCTGCGATTCGGTCCGGCCGTCGAGAACCGACTGCGCCTGCTGCAGAGTGGAACCGATTTCCAGGTGGTTCCAGAGTTTCTTATCCATGTCCAGCTTCACCAGATCGTCAGTGGGCAGCAGGATTTCCTTCACCACCTCGTCCATGCTCACGATCATGTGATAGTTGTCGGCGCGCAGCATTTGTTCCAGGCCGTTCACCCGCGAGAAGGGCTGCAGGTAATGCGCATGAAGCATCATCGCCCCGGCCCACAGCGCTGGTTCAGACAACGACGTACCTGCATATTGCGAGTACGCGTGATGCAGCACCACGCTGTCGCGAGCAAACGCGTCGAGGTTGGGGGTGTAATCCACGCGCGGATTGTAGGCCCCAAGATAATCCGGACGCATGGCGTCAATCACAAACACAAACACATTCGGACGACCGCTCTGGGTCAGCGAAAGATGGTCGACCAGGCGGACCTCCGCCTGGGTGCGGGTGTCACGGATGTTGGTGTATTCCCGCATGATGCGGCACAAGTCGCCGCAAACCTCTCCGCGCCCGTTGCCGAGCATGTGATGCGCCAGCAGGAACGAGGCGTCACCCGTGCCGTACTCTTCGAGCTTGAGCGAAATCTCGTCGTCGGTTGACCCCACCGACTTGCCCCAGAAAATTTCGGTTGCCTGCAAGCCTTTGTAGACAAAAATTGCGGCCAGCAAAACTCCAAAGATGACTACGGCGGAATAGTTTGCGCGCACGGGACGTAAACGGTAGACACAAAGGCTCATGACGATCCAGAAAAGTAGAGCAGCAGTGCTCTCAACAAATCCATTCCAGTCTTCGCCGCCGATCAGCCACCGTGATCCCAGTGCGAGCCCAGTGACTACTACAATCGTGACCCAAGTGGCGACGGTTTGAGCAGAGGTCTGGCCAGAGGTCTGGCCGGAAGATATCTTCGCCTCGTCCCGCGCCACCGAAGATGCGACTGTCGTCTTCGGAATCTCGGTGACGGTGGTCCTCGCCAAAAACGGTTCGACTATCGCGAATCCCCACAGCGTCAGCGTGAGCGCGAAGGCGCTGGCGTAAAAGTACGCGCTCCATCCGTCGAAGCTCATCGCGTTGCCCAGAAAACGCGTGAGCACTACCGACAAGACAACCGCAATCAGCGCTCCCACTAGCCCGCGGCGCACCATTCGTGGCCGGGAAGTTCTAGCGGCGATCAGGAAGATGAAATTTAAGGCCGACAACACGACAATCGCCAGCGCGAAATGAGAGACCAAACTCCAGAACGCAACTGCCACATCCTGCCCGTGAAATCCCAGAGCGTGCGTATCGCTGTACAGGCGCACTCTGGCGCCGACCGTGTAAATCGCGCTCACCACTAAAGCGACCAGTAGTCCGGCGGAAAATCCAAAAGGCGCGCCATTGCCCTCGGCGCGTGCGCCCGGCTCGCCTCGCTCAACCGCGTTCGTGGTCTGCCATACAGAAATTGCAACCAGAGGAAGCAGCGCGATCAGACTCCAGGCATAAGCAGCGCCATTATTTTCCAAACCCGGCAGGAAGGGGCGCAGCGTTACATACACTCCAGCTGAGCCCAGCAAGCCAATCCCCACCAGGAATCGCTTGCTCTTGGCGCGATCCTGCGACGGCCAACCTGCGGCCAATGCCGCCGCGATCGCTGCCCAATAGAGCGCGGCCTGGTGATGGGCGAGCCACGGCATCCAGGCATACGGCGGCGTTTTGATGAAGGCAACGAAGGTGTAAGGCAGAAAAGCCAGCAGGCAATACAGAGAAGTCAGAACGAAGTACGTCCCGGCAACTACCTTCAATAATGGATTGATCCAGCGCCGCAAATGGAGCTTCCTCGGAACACACGATCCCAGAGACCTAATAACTGAATCTCTTGATTCTCAACGAGCCTCTCTCTGGGCCGCAAGTTACCCTCGGCAAACTTGCAGATCTGCGCAATCCTTCGTGAACCCTCGCGTCCTTCGTGGTTCAAGGTGTTGTTTTTCCGTGGGTGGGTAACCAAAGTACTAACCTCGACACTCTTCGGGCTGGGGAATGGCTGACGCAGAAGGCTTCCGCTTGAGCTAGGATGATAGCTGCACTTTTCGTCGAGAAGATCCGGATGCCGAGTCAGGCCGCTAAGAAGTCCGCCGTGCGATCGTCGTCTCCCCGATCGTCGTCTGCACGATCCTCGTCCGCACGATCATCCTCGGTCACGTGGTTTTCCCTCTCACTGTTCGCGCGCAACTTCTTCAAGAGTCCGGCGATGCTGGGCTCGGTGGTCCCCAGTTCGTCCTTCCTGGTCAATGACATGATGAACCAGGTGGATTGGAACCGCGCCCGTATTCTGGTGGAGTACGGTCCGGGCGTGGGCACATTCACTCGCGAAATTCTGAAGCGCATGCGGCCCGACGCCGTTCTGATCGCTATCGAGCTGAATACCGATTTCGTCGAATACCTCAGCGAGCACGTGCGCGATCCGCGCTTCCGCATCGTTCATGGATCGGCTGCGCGAGTGCGCGGCATTCTGGCGGAACAGCATCTTGCAGCCGCGGACTGCATCATCTCCAGTCTGCCCTATCGCAATATGTCGGATGCGCTGCGGCGCGAGATTCTCGAGGAGTCGCGCATGGCGCTTAAGCCCGAAGGCTCGATGGTCCTGTTCCAATACACGCGCACACTGCTGCCCTATCTCGAATCCAGCTTCAGCTCCGTCAAACTCAACTTCCAGCTCTTGAACATCCTGCCTGCGCTCATCTTCCACTGCACGCCCTGAGGCGTTTCGTCGGATTCTCGCTTCGATATTCTTATCTCGCACCAGTCTCACCAAATCCATGCTTTGATTTTCAGCCACGAAGAACTGCGCCGAGGAACTACAATAGCAGTGAGAGAATCGAGGGTCTGTGATGGAAATGGCTGGCATGCCGTTCTACCGCAATCCAGTGCTGGGCCAAGCCGTCTGCACGGTTGCCATCTTCGGCGGATACGCCATCCTCAACTGCTTGGGCCAGCCGGCACGGCAGGCGGTATAACGTGCGCATCGTTTCTCTTCTGGCCAGTGCCACCGAAATCGTCTGTGCCCTGGGCGCCGGCGAAATGCTGGTCGGGCGCTCGCATGAGTGCGATAGCCCGGACTGGGTGCGGCAGCTTCCCGCCTGCAGTTCTCCCGCGTTTGATGTCTCAGTTTCGAGTGCGGAGATTGATGCCGAAGTTCGGCGCCGTCTGCGCTCCGGCGAGCCGCTTTATCACATCCACGGCGAACTGATTCGCGAGTTGCGTGCCGATCTGCTGATTACGCAGTCGCATTGCGAAGTATGCGCGGTGACTCCGGCTGACATTGAGCGCAGCGGGGCCTGCGCATCCCCGGCACGGCAGGTGGCGCTGTCGGCCTCGTCGTTGGAGGATATTTTCGAAGGTATTCTGCGAATCGCCGGAGAACTTGATCTCGAGGAACGAGGTGAGGCCGTTGTCCGTCGCGAACGGGAGCGCTTCGATGCTGTCCGGGAAAAAGTTGCGAGCCTCCGCCGCCCGACCGTCGTCATGGTGGAGTGGACCGACCCGCTTTTCGCCATGGGCAACTGGGGTCCCGAGCTGGTGGAGGTCGCAAACGGGGAACTGCTGCTCGGAAAAAAGGGCGAGTACTCCGCCGCCATCCCCGCCGAGCAGCTGCGAGAGGCTGATCCGGAGTTTCTGATCGTGGCGCCCTGCGGATTCAACCTGGAGCGGAGCTTGCAGGAACAAGCCGTGCTCGAACGCTATCCCTGGTGGCACGACCTTCAGGCAGTGCGCAAAGGCAACGTCATGTTTGCCGACGGTAATCTGCTCTTCAACCGTTCCGGCATGACGGTTTCCCGAACCGCCGAAGTGATCGCCGAAATCCTCCACGGCGTCTCCTTCGGCGAGCCAAGCGAAGGATTGCATTGGCGCCGGATCGACGCGCACGCACCGGCAGCGTCGCCGCGCGTCAGCCTGAGCCGAGCGTGACCGTGAGCATGAAGAGGAAAGTTGTTTTATCCTGGAGCAGCGGCAAAGACAGCGCCTGGACTCTCCACCTTCTTCGCCAGCAACCGGACATCGAGATAGCAGCGCTACTCACCACGTTTAACTCCGAAGCCAACCGCGTGGCCATGCATGCGGTCCGGCGAGCCCTGGTCGAAGCGCAGGCTGAGCGTACCGGGATCCCGCTGTGGGCTGTGGAGCTGCCCTGGCCATGTTCAAACCTGGAATATGAAGAGCGCATGCGCACCGCCTGCCAGCGGGCAACTGCTGAGGGGATTACCGCCGTCGCATTCGGAGATTTGTTTCTTCAGGATATTCGCGACTACCGGGTGCGCCAGTTGCAGGGCAGTGGACTCGAACCGTTGTTTCCACTCTGGCAAATTCCCACCCCACAATTGTCGCGGGACATGATCGCAGCCGGCGTGAAGGCAAAGATTACCTGCGTCGATTCCTCGAAGCTCGCGAAGTCGTTTGCCGGCCGCGACTATGACTTGAGTTTGCTCGATGCTCTGCCTGCCGGGGTTGACCCCTGCGGCGAGAACGGGGAATTTCACACCTTCGTGTACGATTCGCCGGTGTTCTCGCGACTCATCGCAGCGCGGACGGGAGAAGTGGTCGAGCGCGACGGCTTCGTGTTTGCCGACGTGCTTCCGTAACCTCCGGCCCTTTTGCATCAGAGCGCCGGGGCCTGCAAAGAACGAAGGCTGGGAATCCCGGAAGGAAGTTCCGGATCCCAGCCCACGTCTTGCATCAACTTGGAGTAAAACTTTTGCCTGTTAGTTTCCTGACGTTGGGGTCGCGGCAGCAGTAGTCGGAGCCGCAGCCGGAGCCGCAACGCCAGTACCGAACCGCGCCAAGCGCGGGAAGAAGGGCGTGACTTCGAACGGCATCTTGTCACGCGCCGAGGTGATGGCGACCGGAGCCGTCTTCACCATTTCCGCTTTGTCGTCCCAGGGATTGATCTTCACGCGGCCGCCCAGGGGCAGCGCCGCAATCTGATCGAGTTTGTTGTTGTCGAGCGCCGGGCCCTGCGTGGCCAGTCCCGACAAGCGGATCACGGTTCCGTTTTCCGCCAGCGGATTGCCCAGATGCGTGGTCAACAGCGCGCTCAGTGACGCAGCCCGCAGTTGCAACGCCTTCAGGAACAAGCCCACGTTGTCCAGCTTCTGCGCGTAAGGTGAGTTCTTCAGAAGTTCCAGC
>DATHQJ010000214.1:0-3278 GCA_035482825.1 Binatus sp. (SeqCode)
TGATCGTGATCGTGATCGTGATCGTCGTGATGGTCCTCGATCAGGTCGGCGTCCGGAAGCGTTTTCTCCTCCGCCATCAGTTCGTCCTGCGACTCGTGTTGGCACACGAAGCTGGAGGCAACGTTCGTGCTGCCCGCGCCCTTGTGGACGAGTTTGTCCGGGTATTTGCAGATAGGACGGCTGACCGTCGCCAATGTCGGATTCGCGTTGTTGTAGGCGATGATCGAGTCAGGCGCTGCGTCGTGCTCAACCCAATTGACGAGAGCCTGGAACAAGCCACCTGAGCTCGAGGAGTCGATCAACGGGGCATTCGGCTGGTCGGGATTGCCGCCGCAGTGGCTGTTGCCGGGATACGGGAAGAAGCGATAGAATTTTTGAACTTGCGAAAGTCCGCCGGCGTGTTTGGTGGCACGATTGTAGTAGTTGTACGAACCTCGTGGCATGATCAGCAGATCAGCCAACCCGTGATAGATGATCATCTTTCCACCGTGATCACGAAAATCAGACAAGTCGGGGTCGTCTGTTCCGATGACATCATGGAATTTGAGTTCTGACTGTTGGAATTCCTGGGCGAAGTTCGCCTCTGTGATGGTGTGCCAATCGAACCCGGGGTTTTGATGGACCCAATACTGGAGCCATTGAGTGGAGATCGAAAATGGCGATGGGCCATCCAGCCCAAGGAAGGTCGTGCCCCGTTCAAGACCGAACCACAGCCGTTCGCCCGCCTTCGGGCCCGGAGGACCGTCCCAGATTTTGTTGACCGCGCTCGCTTCGGCGGATGTCAGGCAAGTGGCGGGATTCCCGGTGCACGTAAGCGCACTCGCCTTAAAATGGCAGGCGCGAGGGTCCTGAATGACGCCATCGGTGATCCCGTCAAGCGCGTCGCAGGCAGCGATGGACGACTGGGTCGTAGCCTGGAGCTTCGCAACGGAAATCGGCGCTCCGACTTCCTGATTCATGACGATCTCGCCCCATTGCTCTGCCGGGATGAAGCGGTCCCAATTGAAAGCGGGAGCACCAGCAAGAATTCCGTCAAAGTCGTTGGGATATTTCTGTGCCTGTTGATGACCTTGACGACCGCCCGTCGAGCAGCCGTTCCAATAGGTGAATTCCGCCCCCTCGCCGTAATACATCGCGGTTAGTTTTTTTGTCCAAACGGCTTGTTGGTGAATCCCGTTGAACGCGAAATCCCTGATCAGGCCCAAATTCAAGGTATTGTCCGGGTTCAAGGCAAACGTGCCGCCGGCCGAGGCTGGGTGCCCCGTATCCGTCGACGAGCCGACATACCTCGCGTCCGTCGCCGGCGTAACCGGCCCCACCGATCCGGCGTATCCGCCGCCGCCGAGATCCTGAATGCGTTTATTCCAGGCGCCGACCGCCCCCCCGGTCCCGCCGTCGGCGGGACTCAGCGGCAGACCGATTCCAATATTGATCATCTGCTTCTGGCCCGGCAGATATCCGTCTTTCTGACCAGCCAACTCGGAAACCGTGATGTTGACGAGGCAGTAGGACAGGTGCCCACCAGCCGCTGGCTGGACGGCCGAGGTCGCAGCGTTCACGCCTTCGCCTGCCAACAGTCCTGCGGCGAGGCCGTTGCAGCTCGGAAGCTGCGCCGCCACGACCTCTGATGGAATGAGGGCACTAGAACACACCAAGGCGGCCATTAAACCAAACAGTGGCTTGTGCTTCTCCAATTGCAAGCAATTCCGTCTCATCTGTCTTCCTCCCATTTTTTGATGAAGTCATCGCGCGACGACACTCTCGCGGCATGCACGATTTTTCCGAAAATGCGCTGATCTTTTTGTCGGGCAAATAAGCCGTCGGAGAACGAAATCTCTACGGCTGTCGTCTCAAAGAACCCCTCCCCGTTCTTTTTCGTTTGAAAGACAAAGTGCATGATAATGCACATTACATCTCTGGCAAGCATTAAAATACACAATGCTCTCGCTGCGCTGCAGCTCTCAACAGTCCCCAAGCAGAATTCAGACAGTCTTTGATGGGGTTGCCGTAAGAGCGCTGGAAAAACTTTTTTTGTGCCCTCCTCAGCGCGTCGGACCATCCGAGGCTTCGCCGCACTCCCTGTTTTAACGGTCGCCAACAGGAGGTCGGTGGGCACGCACGTTACCCTCACGAAGGACACCAGTCCTGGATCTTCTCTGCGAAAGGAAGCTTGCTCATTTCTGGCCGGACCTAGGATTGCCGGCCGGACGATAAAATGTGCAAATCGCAAGCGAATAACCCGGGTTTTCTGGCTTGAGTATGCCGAGTCAGCTAGGGTTACGCAGCAGTCGTCCGGGGCGGCTGTCGTGCTTAGGGCAGGGCTTTCCCATTACGGGTGTATGCCAAAGGTCGTTATTCGGTCGGGCTTTCTGGGAAGCGGAGCTAACCGACCTGGTTTTTCAAGCGTCGCCTCAAGCGAGCTTCCGTCGCATGGTTTTGGATCGTGACAAAGAGCGGAAATTCACAGAGCGACCGGCTGAGGGAACGAAGGCTTCAAGTACAAGAAAGCGCCGATAAGTTCGTCGCGCTGGTTGGAGAACGAGTCCGCAAGGCTCGCGAACGACGAGGCATTTCCCGTCGTGTTCTCGCCGAATTGTCCCAGGTCTCTTTGCGCTATCTGGCACAGCTCGAGGGTGGAAAGGGAAATATCTCGATTGCTCTGCTTGCGCGAGTGTCGCTCGCGCTCGATCATCGCATCGAATGGCTCGTCGGAGCCGATGATCCGTGGTCGTCCGAAGTTGTCCGGTTTTCCGAGTTCTTCCGAACGGCCACCTTAGACCAGCGCCGCCATGTAATGCGACTTCTCGACCCGGGCGATGCGACGCGCTTGCGGGAGAAGAGGCTATGCCTAATCGGTCTCCGGGGAGCCGGCAAGTCGACGCTCGGAAAAATCATGAGCAAGGAGCTGTCTTTGCCATTTTTGGAATTGAATCGCGAAATCGAAGAGGTTAGCGGAATTCCTGCGAACGAGGTGATAGCGTTGTATGGTCAAGAGGGTTACCGGCGTCTCGAAAGACAGGCGCTCGAAAGAATCGTGGCGACCACCTCCGAAACCGTACTTGCCGTTGCGGGCGGCATCGTCGCAGAGCCTGAAACTTTTTCCTATCTTCTGCGCCATTTCCACACGGTTTGGCTGAAAGCACGCCCGGAAGAACATATGCAGCGCGTGCGCAAACAGGGAGACCTCCGCCCGATGAAAGGCAACCCGAAAGCCATGGAGGAGTTACGCTCTATCCTGACTAGCAGGGAGAGCCTCTATGCTCAGGCAGAAGCTGTTG
>DATHQJ010000215.1:0-2435 GCA_035482825.1 Binatus sp. (SeqCode)
TTTCTTCTTCGTTCGCCTCGACCAGCGCTTTGCTATAGACCCTTGCTCACCCTCCCTCCTGACCTTTCGATCAGAAGAGTGACTTCGCTTGAGCCCCGGACGCCGCACCAACCGGAAAAACTTAAGAAGCTGTCAAAGAACAATCTTGTTGTACGCTTCCTATTTTTTTCGTCAATCAAAAATACGCCCCCGCAACTATCTGTATTTTCAATCGACTGCAGCCCGTCCACAGACCTATGACCGGATTTGGTGCAATGCCATTTCCAACTTCTCACCAAAACCGCGCCAGACGCGGCGTTTCGCCCGCAGCATCGATATCGATCAATGTGAACTCACGGCAAGATCTTCGTTCCCCGGCTGTGAAAATCGTGCACTTCCCGCGCCGGGTAGGGGATTTCAAAATGTGGGGACAGGTGCATCCGGTTTGTCAGGTCGAAAACGCGCGGAATTTTGGGCAGCGGTCAGAGGTCAGACGAGGTCAAGAAGACTTCGATCTTCTCGTCCAGCAGCCGCTTGTCTGCTTCGTCCGATCCCGCCAGTTCGAACGAGTTGGTGATGGCGGCTTTGCCTTTTTCCACGCTGGTGATGACGTAGGAGCAGCCGAACCAGTGGGCTTCGGCTAGGTCGGTAGAGGACCACTGCGCGGGGTGGTCGGGGTGGGAGTGGTAGAAGCCGATGATGTCTTCGCCGCGCTCGCGGCCTTCGCGCTGGATGCGGACGAGTTCCTTAGGATCGATGTTGTAGCGATTGTGAGCGGAGTCGGTGCGGGTGTTGCCGGCACGGGCTATCGAGGTGACGATACGGGTGCCGTCGTCGTCCATGCGACCAAGCAGGATGCCGCAGCACTCGTTGGGGTAGGTTTCCTCGCCGTGTTGGCGGAGGGAGTCGAAGTCGTGGCGGCTGATCTTCAGCATAAAAAACCCGATTCACCACAGAGCCACAGAGACACAGAGAAAGTCTGGGGAAATGTTGGAGGCGGACTTTGAAATCTCTTTCTCAGACCGACCAGCCGCGGGTACTTCATTCTTATTCGATTTTCTCTGTGCCTCTGTGACTCTGTGGTGAAAATCTCGCGCTCGCTATCCTTCGCTCCAGAATCTTTCGCTCAGATATTTATCGCCGGAGTCGCAGAGGATGGTCACGATCACCGACTCGTGGCTTTTGTTCTGCGGCAGGGCGCGGGCGATTTGCAGACATCCTACGACGGCGGCGGCGGCAGAAATTCCTACCAGCAAGCCGGCGTTGCGCGACATCTGGCGGGCCATGGCGTAGGCATCTTCGGTGGAAATTTCGAGATTCTCATCGGCGAGGTGCGGATCGTAAATCTTGGGCACAATCGCGCTGGACATGTGTTTTGCGCCTTCGATGCCGTGGAACGACGAGTCGGGTTGCAGCGAGATGCATTGCACGGACGGATTTAATTCTTTCAGGCGGCGCGTGGCGCCGACAAACGTGCCGCTGGTTCCGAGCATCGAGACAAAATGCGTGATTCTTCCCTGGGTCTGCTGCCAGATCTCGTTGGCGGTGCCATGGTAATGAGCCTTCCAGTTGGCGTCGTTGGAATACTGGTCGGCGTAAAAATATTGGTCGGGATGTTTGGCGGCCAGCTCGCGGGCCAGGCGGATGGCGCCGTCGGAGCCATCGCCGGGATCGGTATACCTAATGTTGGCGCCGTAGCCGTGCAGGATCTGCTTGCGCTCGCGGGAAACATTTTCCGGCATGCAGAGGGTGACCGGGAATCTTTCGGCCGCGCCGAGCATCGCATAAGCGATGCCGGTATTTCCGCTGGTGGCGTCGAGCAGAATTTTTCCGGGGGGCAGTTGACCGCGGCGGCGGGCTTCAGCGACGATGCCGGCCGCGGCGCGATCTTTGACCGATCCGCCGGGGTTGTACCATTCGGCCTTACCCAGAAGTGCTACGCCAGGCAGGTCGGCGGTGAGTGCATCCAGACGCAGCAGAGGAGTGTTGCCGATGCGCTCGATCAGACTGTGGCCCAATGTTTCGCCCAGTCCTGACGCCACTTCCCGGGGTTCTTCGTATTGTGCGGGAGTCGACATTGCTGCCAGTCTTGGTGAACTTTACGCCAAGGAATGAACCGAAACGCCGTGACTAACGTAATGTGCTATATGGCCTGAAACGCGGTATGTAGTACCTTGTTCACGTGCACCAGCTTAGATGAACCAGCTTCGCCCGGCGATGCAGCTCGTGTAAAGTAACGCGATCCTTCATAGTGCGATCCTTAAAAGAGTGCATCTAACAAGAAACGCAGGGCAAGGAAAGGTTGACGTAAAAACGCAATGTCGAAAACCATTGAAGCACGAACCTACGAGGAAGCGCTAGCCTGGCTGCGCGATCACGGGTTCGATGTAACCGAGGCTCCCGGCACCACTGTCCGCGTATTCTTGCGCAAGTACAACGTGTCGGCCGCCATTCAG
>DATHQJ010000216.1:0-4901 GCA_035482825.1 Binatus sp. (SeqCode)
GATCACGGGGAGTAGTTGGGCGCCGGACAGAAGAGCGATGGAATAGCCGATGAATCCGATGAGGGGGAAGGTGCGGACGCCGCCGAAGGAGTAGGAACCGGCGGCGGTTTTGCGCTCCTCTCTTTCGAGTCCGATCAGGAAAGACAGGAAGAGAACGAGCACGATCTTGACGGCATCGGGTGGAAGTAAGTGGTAGAGATCCACGCGCGGTTACGCCTCCTCAGCGGTGGTGGCAGTATAGACCGGAGGTGGGGCGCGGTGCAGGAAGGCAGCGAAAAGCCCCTTGCTTGCGCAAGGGGCTTTTCTGGGGAGGTACTCGAGCCGAGCGTTTCCGCGCGTGCTTACTTGGGTTGCTGCATCTGATCGGCGCTGGTGGCCGGTGCTCCGGTGTTGGCGGAGAGCTGCTCCAGGTCGTTCTTCAGGAGGCTGATTTCGACGCGGCCTCCGCTCATGCGTTTGGTCTTGGTGGCATCATCGCTGGACGGTGCAGGCGCGTTGCCCATGCCGACGAGATAGATGCGATAGACAGGAATCTCGTGGTTGAGGACGAGGTAGCGGACCACCGACTCGGCCATTTTCTGCGAGTTGGTGATGGCAGCCTGAGCCTTACCAGAAGAGAATCCCTGGACTTCGATGATGTAGCCGCGCTGGCCTTTGACGCCGGTCGCCATGGTGTCAAGAGCGTCCTTGGCATTCTTGCTGAGGACGGTCTGGCCGGGGCGGAAGCGGATCTCGGTCTGGTTCTCGGCCTTGTACTGGTCGATGTTGCCAACCACGGTCTCAACCGTCTGGACGCGAGTGGTGACCTGCTGCGCGGTCTGCTGCGCGGCGTTGGCCTTGTTGCCGGCGTCAACGGCGTGCTGATCGGCTACGGTCGCTTTGTCGGAGGCGAGCTGGATGCCGGCCTGAGCGCGCGAGTCGGTGTCCTTGATATTCTTGCCGTTCTGCGAGGTGAGTTCATCGAGTTCGTTCACGCGGTCGCGGATGGGCTCGGTCTGGCGCTTCACATAGTTCTTGCGGGCGAAGGGATTGACGCGTCCCCAGAAGCCTTCGCGGGACGGGGGCGCCAAGGGGGCTTTGCCGGTCGCGTTGGCATCGGTGGAAGTCGAGGCAGCGGCTGCAGGCTGACTCTGATCGGGGGTGGACGAGGTGGTCTGCGCGAAGGCCGGGAATGCGAGAACGGCGGCTAACGGCAGGGCGAAGAGTAGGCGGTTTTTCATAATGACTTCCTCCAAGTTTGGGGCAAGAACGTTTGGGCTCAGCTTTTTTGTTCTGCACCGGCACGCCTGGGGCGTGCGAGATTTGATTGCGTCCCTGAAACGACAAAAGCCAGCTCTATCGCTGCACCGGCCCGCGCTGACGCATCGCTTGGCCTGAATCTGGCGCCTACTTTGGCGCCCGTCTTCCCTATTGCCTATTACAGGTGAGATGCCAAATCGGACATTAGGGTTGAGAGAGCTAAATGCTTGATATCTATAGACATTGTAGAACGCCTCGGGCGGGGACGCGAGACGGGGTGCGCAATCCGAGGGTAATTTTGGGAAACCTGATATAAAAACTGCGTGGAAATCGGGTTTTCCGGGGAGGGACTGTTTGGAAGCTCAATGGGTGGAACGCGGAGGACGGCGTGTGGGTCGGAGCGGGGCTTGGCTGGTGGTTACCGTGTGGTTACTGTGTGGGGCGATCTGGGGACAGGGGGCGGAGACGGCGTCGTCTCGCATTCCGGCGGAGCATCTGCAGGAATATTCCGATCTGGCGGTGAAGTGGATGCAGGAATATTTGCGGGTGGACACGACGAACCCTCCGGGGAATGAGATGAAGGCGGTGACGTTTTACAAGAAGATTCTGGATGCGGAGGGGATTGAGAATCGGGCGTTTGAGTTCGCGCCGGGGCGGGGGGATTTGTGGGCGCGGATGCCGGCCACTGATGACGGAACGAATTCCCACGTCTCCCAAAATCAGGGAGACGTGGGGCACCCCACTATTTCTTCTTCTTCCAGTACGGGAAGGCGGCCGATTGTCTTGCTGAACCATATGGATGTGGTGACCAGCGATGCGGCGCACTGGAAGGTGCCGCCGTTCAGCGGGGAGATTCGCGACGGCTATATGTGGGGGCGCGGGGCGCAGGACATGAAGGATGAGGGTCTGGCGCAGCTGGTGGTGATGGTGATGCTGAAGCGCGAGAAAATTACGCTGGATCGCGATGTGATTTTTCTTGCGGTGGCGGATGAGGAAGTCGACGACACGGGGAGTGACTGGTTCATTGAGCATCAGCGCGACTTGCTCGGAAATGCGGAGTTTCTGATCAACGAAGGTGGGGAGAATCTGCTGGAGAACGGATTTGTGAAGTACGTGGGCGTCGACGTCGGCGAAAAGACCACGTACTGGATGCATGTGGTGGCGCATGGACGGCCGGGGCATGGGTCGCGTCCGATTGCGGATTCGGCGCCGAACCGGCTGGTGCGGGCGCTGAATAGGATTCTGGCTTATCAGACTCCGATGCGGGTGTTGCCGGTGGTGGAGGAATTCTTGCACGACATGGCGCCGTTTGAAACTCCGAAGCGGGCGGCGGAGTATCGCGACATTCGAAAGGCGATTGAGGACAAGAAATTTCAGGAGGAAGTGCAGAACGACGAGTCGCTGAATTTTCTTTTGCGGGACACGATTTCGCTGACCATGATGGGAGGATCGGAGCAGACGAATGTGATTCCTCCGGAGGCGTGGGCGAATCTGGATGTGCGAATTTTGCCGGGAGGCGATCCGAAGGCGGTGCTGACGGCGGTGCGGCGGGCGGTGAATGATCCCAATGTCACGGTGGAACCCTGGAAGGGCGAATTTCGGGTGGCCAATTATTCGGGGACGGATAATGCGCTGTGGGCGGCGATCCGCGCGGTGTCGGAGAAATATTTTCCGGGGACGCCGGTGGTGCCGCACATTACCAGCGGATACACGGAGAATCAGGCATACCGTCCGCTGGGGATTATTGCCTACGGGTTTAATCCCTACACAGCGACGGACGAAGAGGGGAACACCGAGCACGGGAACGACGAGCGGATTCGGGTGGAGGAAGTGCAGCGCGGGCCGCGGATTTTGTTTGATGTGGTGGCGGGGGTGGCGGGGCGGTAGAACTTTTTTGCCACGGATTTTCACCGATCTACACGGATTGTCTAATGTTGAGTGCCCTTGGAAGGCTCAACGCTCCACGACCCTAAGGGTTCGTCTTTGTGCCCTTGGCGCCGACACACGAAGTCAGATCGGTAGTCAGGTTAGTGGCGTCGGCGGTGAAGCCATCGCAATCCACGAGCCCCGACGCGTACAGACCGTTCTTATCGTAATAAACCCTTCCGCGCGAATTAATCACCATGCGAGGGGTGGTCCATTTGAAGCACCACAGGACCTCGTCGCTGAAGCCATCCACGCAGACTCCAAAAGCGATGCTGACAGCATCGAGAAGCGTGGAATCCATGCCGGTATTACAAGCATAAAAAACGATGTGGGCATCGGTCGTGAACCGGTTCCGTAGGGCCGTGATTCTGGTTTTACTGGTGGTCAAGGTGTCGGCGTTGACGAAACCTTTGCTGGTAAGAATGACGTTCGCAGGGTTCACCGTGATCTGACCGCTGAGGCCGAAGGTGCGGGGATTGCCTCCAGTGCCGCCTGCCGCATGTCCGACCAACCCCAATAAACTGATGGAGCCCGCGGCCTTGGCCTCAATGGCCTTCAGCATCTCGTCGAGCGTGGTGGCGCCCACAGCGTCTCCGGACTTGGTCGCGGTCTGTTGGAAGTCCACCGAGGCGGGAAACCAGGTGGGGGGCTTCGCAACCGCACTGGCGATCTCAGCTCGATCGGAGGTGTAAGGCCGGGCGTAACCATTGGCAAAAATCATCAAGGGAGTGGCCATTTTGATGTCCTGCTTTCGCGTGACAGTATAACCCGAGTTGAGGCTGAAGCGCTGCGGCACCCGATGGATTATGGCAACCGATTTGGTCTCGGCGGCTGTCCCCACATAAGGACGGCCGAATCAGCGCAGGCAAATGAGGGAACGTCAGCGAATGCCGCAGTGTTTTTCGTATTGCTCGATGATGAAGGTGTCGGTCATGCCGGCGATGTAGTCGCAGATTACGCGTGGGAGGGAATCTGCTTTTGCTTTTTCCTGATAATTGTGGGGAAGAGTTTCGGGATGCGCCGTCCAGAAGGCGAATAGCTCTTTGACGATGCGTTCAGCATCTTCTTTCTCTCCGGCTAGCGAGGGGCTGTAGTAGAGATTTTCGTAGAGGAAGGCTTTGCTTTGTTTGCGTTCGGATTCGACTTCGGGGCTGAAGGCGGCCAGGCGGTCGGGGTGATGGCGGACGTCGTCGAGGGTTTGAATCTTGGCTTGCTGCAGCCGCGATTGCGTGTTCGTGATCAGGTCGGTGACGAAGCGGTTTAGGACGCGCTTCAGGGTCTCGTTGAATTTCAGTTTGTCGGGGGCGGTGGGATAGAGCTGTTCGACCTCGCGATAAAAGCGTTCAAATGCGGGGATGCCTTCGCGGATTTGTTCGAGCGGGAGCAGGTGGGCTTCGTAGCCGTCGTCGAGGTCGGCGGTGTTGTAGGCGATTTCGTCGGTCAGGTCGATCAGCTGGGCTTCGAGCGGAGGGCGCTGGTCGAGGAGATATTCGGCTAATTCGGGATGTGTTTTCGCGTCGTAGTCGTGGGAGTGTTTGATGATGCCTTCGCGGACTTCGAAGGTCAGGTTCAGGCCGCGGAAGGCGGCGTAGCGCTGTTCGAAATCTTCGACGATGCGGAGGGCGTGCAGGTTGTGATCGAAGATCAGGCCGTGCTCGCGCATGGCGGTGTCGAGGGCTTTTTCTCCGGCGTGGCCGAAGGGAGGGTGGCCGATGTCGTGGACCAGGGCCAGGGCT
>DATHQJ010000217.1:0-19244 GCA_035482825.1 Binatus sp. (SeqCode)
GCCGTCGAAGGCGTCGCCCAAGCCGCCTTCGGTTTTCAAGGCCAAAAATGTTCCGCCTGCTCACGCGCCATCGTCGACGAACGCGTCTACGACAAGTTCCTCGAGCAACTCAAAGCCCGCGTCGAAAAAATCCAGATCGGCGATGTCGCCGAAAACGCCGCCATGGGTGCGGTCATCAACGAAGGCTCGATGAAGACAATCCTCGAATACATCGAACAGGGCAAGAAAGACGGACGCCTCCTTACTGGCGGCGAACGCGCTCCCGGTGAGGGCTACTTCATCCAGCCCACGGTCTTTGCCGACATACCCGCGAAATCGAAACTCGAGCAGGAGGAAATCTTCGGCCCGGTCCTCGCCGTCATCAAAGCCCGCGGCTTCGACCACGCCCTCGAAATCGCCAACGACACCGAGTTCGGCCTGACCGGCGCGATCTATACCAAGTCGCGCGACAAAATCGACCGCGCCATCCGCGAATTCCACGTCGGCAACCTCTACATCAATCGCAAATGCACCGGCGCGATGGTGGGCGCCCACCCCTTCGGCGGCTTCAACATGTCCGGCACCGATTCCAAATCCGGCGGCCCTGATTATCTGTACCTGTTCACGCAGGCAAAAGTAGTCGGAGAGAAGATCGTATAGGCGGATCGCTGTTCACATCAGTCGGAAGGCGCTGTTCATGATTCAGTTGGAGCCGAGATCGGATCGCAGGGGACGGCGATTGTGTGACCTCGGCCCTCTGGAGCGCGCCCGCTACTATGGCTGGTGGAGGCAAACACTCTTCTCAAGCGTACAGCGACAGTCGGAGGTCTAGCGTGTTGTGGGTTTGTGCTCCTCGCGTACGCTGAGCCTCAACTGAGTTCGATAGCGAAGCTCTTTGTCTGGCCTGCACTGTTCACGGCCGTGGGCGCCGGCCTGTGGATCAGTTTCCTGGACTGTCCGCGTTGCGGCGAGCGTTTCCACGCCGGAAGCGAGAGCCCGCTTAACGATGAGTGCCAGAACTGCGGCCTAACGCATCGGGAGCTCTCGGCCGTCGCGAAGCCGCGAGAATCCAGTATGCTTTCTGATCATTGAGCACGGAACAACGTTCCGAGTGGGGGAATGCGGCCATCACGATTGCAAGCATCGGCGTGTGTGCTCTCGGCATGGTGATCGTTGCCCTGGCGGGCGCGCCGAATGTTTCCGATCCGAAGAAACCGCCCGCCCCTGAGAACCTGAACGCGCTGCTCGAACCGCTCCTCAAAAAATACGATCTGCCCGCGCTCGCTGGAGCCATCGTCACCAGCAAAGGCCTGTCGGCTGTCGGTGCAGTCGGCGTCCGCAAGTACGGCACCGACACGCCCGTCACGGTCAACGATCAGTTCCATCTCGGCTCCGACACCAAGGCCATGACTGCAACCATGCTGGCCACGCTGGTCGAAGAAGGGAAAGTTTCCTGGAGCACAACCCTCGATCAAGTCTTTCCCGACCTCACGGCGAAAATGGATCCCGCCTACCGCAAAGTCACGCTCGAACAGTTGCTCGCACACCGCGCCGGCTTTACCGATGAGAGTTGGCCGCAAGGCAAGACGTTCAAGGATATGCATGAACTGCCCGGCACTCCTCGCGAGCAACGCGCGGCCTATGTTGCGATGGTCCTAAGCGAGCGTGCCGTCAACCAGCCCGGCAGCACCTATCTGTATTCCAATCGCAGCTACGCCGTGGCGGGAGCGATGGCCGAGAGAGTTGCGAACGACTCCTGGGAAAACCTGATGCAGAAGCGGCTGTTTCAGCCTCTTGGTATGAAGACCTGCGGTTTCGGCGCGATGGGCACTCCGGGCGCAGTTGCTCCGAGGAACGTCGATCCGAAGAAGATCGATCAACCCTGGCAGCACAAACTCCTGCTGACCTTCCACCGCCCGATCGAACCTGGCCCGCTTGCCGACAACCCTGCCGTCATCGGTCCCGCCGGCACCGTGCACTGTTCGATTGTCGATTGGGGAAAGTTCATCACCGCGCACTTGCGCGGAGAGAAAGGCGAACCGGGAATACTGAAGCCGGAAACCTTCAAGCGCCTGCACACGCCATCGTTCGGCGGCAACTACGCTTTTGGATGGCTCGCCCTCGACCGCTCCTGGGCAGGTGGTGGCCCGGCTCTGCATCACGCCGGCAGCAACCTGCAAAACTACGCCATCGTCTGGATGGCCCCGGCCAAAGATTTCGCGGTCCTCATCATGACTAATCAGGGAGACACCTTCGATGCCTGCGACGCTACCGCCGCAGCCCTCATTGAGCACGTCAGCCAACCTCCACGATGATTCCACCATGAAACGAAAAGGCCGCCCGCAGGCGGCCTGATTTCATCCCGATGAGATTATTGTGCAACTCCCGCGGGTGGTTGCGGTACCACGCCCTGCGTCGTAGCGGCTGCAGCCTCATTCAAAATCCGGTGGTGGATGGTGAACAGCGCCAGCTCCAACCGGTCCGACACGCCGATTTTGTCATACACGTTGCGCAGATAATTCTTGATGACCTGCTCGGTCGTGCCGAGTTGTGTGGCGATTTCTTTATTTTTATATCCCTGAACAATCAAGGCGACGATACGTAGTTCCTTCGCGGTCAAACGATCGCGTACCCGCAGGCCGACCATATCGTTCTCGGTGAGCTCGCTGGGGACGGCGACGTCCTGCACCCAGGTTTCGCCGCGCGCCACTTTCCGCACGCAGTCGACCAGCGCCGCGCTGGTCACGTTGCGATAGACCACGCCGTGCGCCCCGTTCGACATATGCCGCTGCGCACTCTCGCCGGTGTCGGCCAGCACAATCACGCGGGTCTTGGCTTTGTTGGCCGCCAGCACAATCGCGGCAAAGTCAGTGTGGAATCCCGCCGCCGCCACCAGCACCGCGGCGCGAAATTTGTCCAGCGCCATAAACATCTGTTCAGGCGTCTGGGCCTGAGCCACAATGCGCATCTCATCTTCCACGGCCAGCACTTTGGCGATGCCCGCCCGGAAGATTGCCTGGTTATCGGCCAGAATCAGTTTGAGCATGTTGTCAACGCTCCAGAAAAATCCGCTTCGAAAAGCTCGTTCAAGAGTTCGTTCAAGAAAGTCCGTTCAAGAAAGTTCGTTCAAGAAAGCTCGTTCAAGAAAGTTAAGATTTCCTTACGAACTCGTATGAGTCGATCACGCAGGCCACACCGCGGCCTTCTCCGCCTTCGCCGGTTTCATCGGCGCGCACCACCCGCCCCTTGCACTGGATGGTTACATTCTCCGGCCCGCCCGTCATTTCCGGCGGCAGCGTGATTTCAAATTCCACCGGCGAACCAATCTCCATCGAAGAATCGGCGCGGATGTAGACCCCGGCCGCACTGAGATTCCCCGTGATTCCCGCGGCGTCTCCGCCGGTGTCGCCCTTATGGATCTTAATCGGCAATTCCAGCGGGAACCGTTTTCCGGTTCGTGCTTCTTCGCCCACGGTACCTCCTCTAGGCTGGCCCGTTATCTGTTGCTCGTCTGCGAATGGGGCCAACGTCATCAAACCAAGCTCCTGGCGGGGCGCAGGCCCGCTTTTATGCTCAGGGGCGGTTATATCACGAAAGGCACCCGCGTAAAAGCCTGATAACCCATTAGTTAACGGTAGCAACTAGGTTCCCCCGAGGGATAGACCACAAAAAAAGCCGCTAACTTGGGGATTACTACCGCTTTGCCCGCCACACGTTCCCTACGAGTATCTCACGCGGTACAATCGTTCGATCTTATGCCCTTGGCTCCCGGAACCCGGCTGGGCCCCTACGAGATCACTGCGCCGCTCGGCGCAGGCGGGATGGGAGAAGTCTACAAGGCCCGCGACACGCGACTGAACCGCATTGTCGCCATCAAGGTTTCCAACGAGCAGTTCTCCGAGCGCTTCGAGCGCGAAGCGCACGCCGTCGCCGCCCTGAACCATTCCAACGTCTGTACTTTGCATGATGTCGGGCCGAACTATTTGGTGATGGAATATATCGAAGGCGTGCCTCTGAAGGGACCATTACCCCTCCCGCAGGCGCTGAAGTACGCGGCACAGATTTGCGATGCACTCGACGCAGCGCACCGGAAAGGCATCACCCACCGCGACCTGAAGCCCGCCAATATCCTGGTCAGCAAAACCGGAATCAAGCTGCTCGACTTCGGGCTCGCCAAAATCGGGCAGGGCAACAGTCCTCCAAGCGATGCCACGCTGACGATGGCGCTCACCGGCAAGAACGAAATCGTGGGCACGCTCTACTACATGTCGCCCGAGCAGTTACAGTCTCAAGCCACCGGGCAGGAGATTGATGCTCGCAGCGACATCTTCTCCTTTGGCTTGGTCCTCTACGAAATGCTTACCGGCAAACGCGCGTTTGATGGCTCTTCGCCGGCCACCGTGATTGCGGCCATCATGGAGCGCCCGGCGCCGTCGATTGGCGCGGTCGCGCCACCCGCATTGGATCGTTTACTGAGGCGATGTTTAGAGAAGGATCCCGAAAACCGCTGGCAGAGCGCACGCGATCTCAAGACCGAGTTGGAGTGGATCGCGCAAGCACCCAGCGATGTCGCCACCTCACCAAGTTCTACTGGACGACACCAGTCGCTGCCGTGGGTTGCGGTAGCAGTGCTGGCGGTCGTTGCGGCGGGCGCATCGTGGGTTGCATATCGCGCCACACGCCCGGCAGAACTGAAACCGCTGGTGCGCCTCGAGGTAGATCTCGGCCGCGACGTGTATTTGAACGCGTTGGGCGGGTCCGACATCATTCTTTCGCCCGACGGCACGCGCATCGCCTACCTTTCCCGGAATCACCTTTTCACCCGTAAGCTCGACCAACTGGGCGCCACCGAACTACAGATCACCGCTGGGGCGACCAGTCCGTTTTTTTCTCCAGATGGTCAATGGATTGGTTTTATCGCGGGCGGAAAGCTGAGAAAAGTCTCGGTGGATGGCGGTGCCGAGATCGCGTTGTGCGACGCCGCAGCCTCTTATACCGGCGCTGATTGGGGTGAAGACGGCAATATTATCGCGAGTCTGCGCGTTTCTGGTGGACTGTCACAAGTGCCTTCTGCCGGAGGCACTCCTTCGCCGGTCACTGAACTGGAGGGAGAAGAACGGACTCATCGCTGGCCGCAAATCCTCCCGGGCGCCAAAGCGGTACTCTTCACCGCCGAAAATGCAACTGTCGGTTTTGATGATGCCCACATTGATGTCGTAACCCTGACCGACCACCACAGGAAAACCCTCCAGCGCGGAGGAACCTTCGGGCGTTATCTGGCTGCGTCTGAAGGGAAGGGCTACCTGACTTATGTGAGTCGAGGAACGCTGTTTGCGGTTCCTTTCGATCCGGAGAAGCTCGAGACTTCTGGCTCGCCCAAGCCGGTATTGCAGCCGGTTTCTTATTCGTCGATGTTTGGCTCCGCCAAGCTTAGCTTTTCTCGCACGGGAACGCTACTGTACAGGAGCCGCGAGATCGACGCTTCGCGGGTAGTCATCCAATGGATGGATGCGGACGGTAAATCGAAGTCGTTGCTCGACAAGCCGGGGCTCTTCGTAAATCCCCGCATCTCTCCTGACGGCGAGCGTCTGGCGGTGGCGAATGATGACGCGAAATCGGGGATTTGGATCTACGATATTCGGCGCGACACGTTGTCGCCGCTGACCGGTGAGCGGAATGGAGCTCACCCGGTGTGGACCCCGGACGGTCGATACGTTGTCTATCAGGCGGCGGATGGGATTTCCTTCGCCCGCGCCGATGGCGGCGGCAGACCCCAGCTTTTGAGCGCAAGCAAGGAATTTCAATACCCCGCCGCCTTCTCGCCCGATGGCAAAACTCTGGCCTTCTATCAATCCGGTCCGCAAGGGTTCGAACTCTGGATCTTGCCGGTCGAACACGAAGGAGAGATTTTGAAGGCGGGCAAACCTGAGTTGTTCCAACGTACGATTTTTGGGGATCGAGGTGCGCGCTTCTCCGCCGACGGACGTTGGCTGGCATACAGCTCCAACGAGTCGGGAAGTTCCCAGGTTTATGTGCGCGCCTTTCCAGACAAGGGCGGTCACTGGCAAATTTCAAGCAATGGCGGAACGACGCCTATCTTCTCTCGCGACGGGAAGGATTTGTTTTTCTTTGATGTTCCGGATGATCGGATTATGGTTGCCAGCTACTCGGCAAAAGGCGACTCGTTCGTAGCGGAAAAGCCGCGTGTCTGGTCGAGTCAGAATGTAGCTCTGACCATGAGTGGCGCGGTGGGAGCCCAGTACGACCTTTCCCCCGATGGCAAGCACATTGCCGTTGCCACCTACGCCGGAGACTCGACCCAGCAATACGCGGGCCACGTGATCTTCCTCGAAAACTTCATCGACGAGTTGCAACGCAAGGTGCCGCTAAAGGGCAATTGATCGTCCGCTTCCAATGGAATACGCTGCGAACCCCCCCACCAGCAAATCTGTATTAGCCTCCCATTAGTTAACGGTAGCAACTAGGTTTCCCCTGCCGTGATCGCAGCGCCCGGAGGAAAATAGCAAAGGCCTACCACGCCAGGTGCAGTCGTCACGGAGAGGGAAGTTCTGTCAGAATGCAGACAGGCGAGTTTGTCAGAGGAGTGAATCATGCCAGCGATCCCCCTAGGAAATGTCGGCGATCATCCGCGATGTGTGAGCCTGCCAGCGCGAGTTCTGATGCTCTGCACGCTGTGTGTTCTATCGAATGAATCTCACCCGGCGTTCGCTCAAGCAGCAGCGCCGCACAAGGACACAGGCAAGGCCAATGCCTCCGATGCCCGCGCCGCCGATGCCAACGACACCCTGGAAAAGCTGAACCACGACCTCGAAAGCCTGGCCGCCCGCGTATCCCCCGCGGTGGTGCAGATTCTCGTCACGGGATACGGTCCGCTGCGCGAAAGCGGAGAGGACAAATCCCAGACCGCCTTTATCGTCCGCCAGCACGCGGTCGGTTCGGGAGTGATCGTCGATGCGGGCGGCTATATTATGACCAACGCCCACGTGGTCGAGGGCGCGCAACGGATTCGCGTCGCCCTGCCCCTGCCCATGGGCGACTCTGTCGGCCAGGTACCGATCGGGAAGCGCCGCATCCTGGAGGCGCAACTCATCGGCCAGCACAAGGAGACCGATCTCGCTCTGCTCAAAATTGATGAGACCGATCTGCCGACACTTCCCCTGGTCAGCCCGCAGCGGCCGCACGTCGGCCAACTCGTGTTCGCCATCGGCAGTCCCGAAGGCCTGCAGAATTCGGTCACCATGGGCGTGGTCAGCGCGCTCGCCCGTCAACCCGATCCCAGCAAGGCGCTCACTTATTTGCAGACCGATGCTCCCATCAATCCCGGCAACAGCGGAGGCCCGCTGGTGGATACGAACGGCGTGGTTCTCGGCATCAACACTTTCATCCTGTCGCAAGGCGGAGGCAGCGAAGGTCTGGGCTTCGCCATTCCCGCGCGCGTCGTCGATTTCGTTTACCACAGCCTGCGCAAATACGGGCACGTCCATCGGGTTGAAATTGGCGCGGGTGCGCAGGAGATCACGCCCACTCTGGCCGAAGGTCTACACCTGCCGCAGCATTGGGGCGTGGTAGTCGATGACGTAAAGCCCGAGGGCCCGGCCGCCGCCGCTGGCCTGAAAATTGAGGACATCATTCTTACCGCCGATGACCGGCGCATCGAGACTCTCCCGTCGCTTTCCGCGGCGCTGTACTTGCACCGTCTCGACCAGGTAGTGAAGCTGGAGATTCTCCGTGGCACCGAAAAGAAAATTCTCTACGTTCCCGCGATCGAGCAGCACGATCACATGGACGAACTTCTCGACTCGGTCAGTCCAGAAAACAGCCTGATTTCCCGGTTGGGAATTCTGGGGATCGATCTCACCGACAACCTGCGCTCCCGCCTGGGCGCGCTTCGCATTCCCTCGGGAGTCGTCGTGGTGGGACGCGCCGCTGACCTCATCCTGCCGGACACCGGCCTGCAGGCCGGCGACATCATCCACCAGCTCAACACAGCCTCGATCGATTCCATGGACACACTCCGCACCACCGTGCGCGCCCTGAAGCCCGGCGATCCGGTTGTGCTGCAAGTCGAGCGCGATGGCGGCCTGCTATATCTGAGCTTCGAGATGGAATAAGCCCATGTGGCGCGGGCGATCCCGCGCGCGCTTCGGTTTGGAACTAAGGCTCTTGCCATTGGAGGATTAGCTAAGTTATAATTAGCTAACACAACCAGCTAACCACATGAAAACCGTCGGCATTCACGAAGCGAAGACCAACCTATCCCGGCTCATTGAGAAGGCATGCATGGGAGAGGAGATCATTATTGCCCGCGGGAAAGATCCCGTGGTGCGATTGGTGCCTGTCGCAGGCCGCAAAGGCCGACGAAAGCTCGGCATTCTGAAAGGGAAGTTAGTGGTCGGACCCGAGTTTTTCGAGCCTCTTCCCCCGGAAGAACTCGACCGCTGGGAGTGAAGTCGTGCGCTTTCTCCTCGACACGCATACGCTCTTGTGGAGCTTCAATCTTTCTCGCTTACTGACCCCGCGAGCTCGCCTCATCATTGAAGACGGCAAAAACGAAATTCTGGTCAGCGCGGCTTCCGCCTGGGAAATTGCCACCAAGGTTCGTCTGGGAAAGTTACCAACCGGCGAGGAACTCGCCAGCGACCTCGACCGGTATCTGGCGCAGCTTGGCTTCGAGGAACTGCCGATCTCAATCGATCATGCGGTGCGCGCGGGTCGGCTGCCCGGAGAACATCGCGATCCCTTCGACAGAATGCTGATTGCTCAGGCGCAGGCGGAGGATCTCAAGATCATCAGCAACGATCGCATCTTCGATACCTACAGTGTTCAGCGCATCTGGTGAGGTTAGAGTAGCGCCGGCGTCCCCGCCGGCTGTCGCGGGGGCGTCCCGCCCGCGCTTCATCGAAACCGAAAAGACTATCGCTACCTCGCGCCAGCGCCGATCCCGGTAGCCTTCGGCTTGCGCGCCGCGGCAATCGCCGTCCCCAGCCCGTCTCCCACCGCTTCCACCACGCGTAGATCGTCTTCCGTGAACGCATCCTGCCCGGCGCGATACAGCGCCAGCACGGCCGCCACTCCCGCCGGTCCTTCGAGCGGTACGGCCAGCGCCGAGCGCAGCGTACTGTACTTTGTGGGATCGTTCAGATAACCCGGCTCAACCGACGGATTGCCGTTCAAAATCGCTTTATGATTTTGCGCGACCCATCCCGAAAGGCCTTCACCTTCCGGAATTCGCAACGACGAGAACAGCCGGAAGTTTTCTCCGCTGACAAACTCCGCAGCTAGCGTGCCGTCCGTCGGACAGTACACCGCCATGGAATCGTGCGGCACCAGATTCTTCAGCCGCACTGCCAGCAGAGAAAAAATGTCCTCCGCTCGCAGCTCCGCGCCCGTCTGGCGCACGAGCTGCAAAATCTCCTGACACTGTTCCCGAGCGGCCGCCACGCGCGAACTAGCATCTCCGCCCGGCTTGAGAGCGTTGGCATCCGAGTCCGCCGACTCGGCAAAACCCGCTGCCGGCGCCGATCCACGCGTAACCTTAATATCGGTGGACAATTTCGGCGGAGCCTGCAGCGGCTCTTGAGTCGCCAGCTTCTCCAACTCAATGTAGCGGCGATTCAGAATCCCGACCACCTTCGGATCAAAACTCTTCCCTGCATCCGCTACCACCTTGGCCATGGCTTCGTGCAACGGCAGCGCCTTGCGGTATTGCCGGTCCGACGCCAGCGCATCCAGACAATCGACCGCGGCGAGAATGCGCGCCCCAATCGGAATATCCTCTCCGGCCAGTCCGTTCGGATAACCGCTGCCATCCCACTTCTCATGATGCGCCCGCACGATTGGCACCACCGGATACGGAAAGTGCACCTGCTCCAGAATCTCCGCCCCAACAATGGGATGGATCTTCATCTTCTCGAATTCTTCCGGCGTCAATCTTCCCGGCTTCGAAATAATGTGCTCCGGTACCGCCAGCTTCCCGATGTCGTGCAGCACCGACGCCGCCCGCAGCGCCTCGGTTTCGTCCTCGCTCAGTCCCAGTTCTTTCGCCAGTTCCATGGCGTAGATCCGCACCCGCTGCAAGTGTTCGCCAGTAGTCTCGTCTTTCGCCTCAATCGCGAGCGCGAGCGCTTCAATGGTTCGCAGGTGCAGACTGGAAACCTGCTCGGCGTGCTTCTTCTCCGTCTCCAGCTTGCCCAGGTACAGCCGATACGACCGGTACATCAAGTAAATCGGCGGCAGCACCAGCAGAGAGGATTGCCATCCGATGTGTCCATTAAGGAAGTGCACCAGCCCCGCTGCAGCCGCTCCGACCATGTAATAAGGGAAAGACCATAGATAGCTGTCGTTCCAGACCTTCGGAATCGGCTTATCTTCGGTCAGGCCGATAATGGTCGACATGGCCGCGGTGTTGCATCCGAAGTGCGTGATCGCCGCGGCTAGAAGCGCCAGAGGTCCAGGCGCGTGCAGAACGTGAATTGCTACCAGTTTGTAGGCGCCGTATGCGATCGCGCTGGAAACCGTCAGCTGCGACCAGTTGAACAGCAAATGCACCAGCTTCACTCGCTTCGCGGGCTTCCAGTAAGCCTGGCCCACCGTGCAAGCCAGGACTATCAGCAGCGTCTCCGGCAGGCTCAGTTCCAGAATTCCCAGCAACGTGAACAGGAAGTTGACCGAAAGGGTTGCATCCAGGCCGGGAAGAGTCACCTTGAGCGACGAAACCAACAACGCCGTCACCAGATAGCAGACAAACTTGACCGGGTCGTTCGATTGCCAGTGCATTCCAGCCCAGGCACAGCTGGAGAACGCCGCCAGCGCCAGTCCGGCAACGAACATGTGCGCGCCAATGGAACGTGTCCAAGACATTGGGTCCCTTAAGATTCTTGCCCAATTGGGGCCTGCTGTCCGTGCAAAACTGTCGCCGGTGGTTACTCTCGTGTTCCTCAGGCGATTCAACAAGTTAGAGCCGCGGTATCGCCCTGTTCTTGATCCGATTCTCAGTTCTGCCGAACGGCAATTGATTAATAAAGGCTGTTACTTGGGCGGTTACTGCATGAGCCATTCTGTCTCATTGCCCCGCGATGCGACAATCTGTCCCGCTCCGCGCGGCTTGTGCCCGCCCAACCGATTGATTCTTAAGGGGCTTATTTCGCTTTCTTTGGACCTGTACCTGCAATCTTAAGGCTGAGATTCGATTTGAGCGTTAGATCACTTTGTCCCCCACGAAATCGAGGAAATGTGAAGAAACTACTGATTCTATTGTTGATCGCCACCTTGACGGCGACAGCCGTCGCGCAGGGCAACAACTCCAAAATATCGCCCGAATTGCAAGGCTATACCGGGACCCAACAGGTGCAGGTCATTGTGCAGTATGCGCCCGGAACACAGCTGAATTGCAGCGGGTTGTTCGGGATTGTGGATTGCCTGTTGAACGTCGTTGTGAAACTTGGGGGCACGATTCTGGGAGACTTGCCGATCATTAACGGCGTGGTTGCGCTGCTCGATGGCAACGGTATCCAGAACCTCTCCAACCAGTCCAACGTCGTATACATCAGCTCAGACCGGCCATTGGCGCCGTCGCTCAGCAATGCCGCCGCGGCGGTGAACGCGCCTTTCGCATGGCAGTCGAACTACACCGGTGCCGGGATTGGCGTGGCCCTGATCGACAGCGGCGTGAGCAACCACCCGGATCTGTACCAGGGTATTCTTCCTATCTCCCGAGTGGTGTATCAACAGTCCTTCGTGCCGGGAAACTCGAGCACCAATGATCAATACGGCCACGGCACTCACATCGCAGGTCTCATTGCCGGCGACGGTCTCAGTTCAACCGGCACTCAGTATTCCAAGACATTCAAGGGGATTGCGCCCAGCGCCAACATCATCAGCCTCAGAGTGCTGGATCAGAACGGTGCGGGTACCGATAGCTCGGCGATCGCTGCCATCAACCAGGCGATCTCTCTTAAATCGAAGTACAACATTCGTGTCATCAACCTCTCGCTTGGCCGACCGGTGTACGAAAGCTACACCCTCGACCCGCTGTGCCAGGCGGTCGAAAAGGCCTGGAAGGCTGGCATTGTTGTCGTCGTGGCCGCGGGAAATAACGGGCGCTATCAAGCCACCGACGGCTACGCCACGGTTACTTCACCGGGCAACGATCCTTATGTGCTGACTGTGGGCGCGATGAAGCCCATGGGCACGCCTACGCGTGTGGACGACCTCATTGCCAGCTACAGCTCCAAGGGACCGACGGTTGTCGATGCGGTCGCAAAGCCCGATATCGTCGCGCCCGGAAACCTGCTGGTCTCGCTGGAGGCGCCAGGCTCAACGCTTTTCACTCAGTATCCCGCCGACCAGGTACCTTACAGCTACTACGTCCACGGAGGCAGCAGCGCCATCTCTTCCACGTACCTCCAGTTAAGTGGAACCAGCATGGCTACGGGCATCGTCAGCGGAGTCGTTGCGGATGTGTTGCAGAAGAGTCCGAGCCTCACTCCCGATCAGGTCAAAGCCCGGTTGATGCTGACGGCATACAAGACCTTCCCGCGGTCCAGCAGCACGACCGACCCAACCACCGGGATCACGTATACCGACCAATACGACGTCTTCACCATCGGCGCCGGCTACGTCGATGTCGAAGCCGCCTTAAACAGCACCGTGGTAGCCAGGGGCACGGCGATGTCTCCGGTAGCCACGTTCAACGGCAACTCTGACACCGTCACTCTGAGCCCGAGCCGGTCCTCGGTCTGGAACACTTCTTCTACCTGGTCCTATGCGACCGTGTGGGGAAGCTCACAATTCGCCACCGGCACGTCCTCGTCGTCGCTGACCGGTTCGGCCAGCAGCAGCGCTCTCTGGGGCAGCAACGCGATGTGGGGGAGCAATGCGATGTGGGGCAGCAATGCCATGTGGGGGAGCAATGCGATGTGGGGCAGCAACGCCATGTGGGGTAGTAATGCGATGTGGGGTAGCAACGCCATGTGGGGCAGCGACTTCTCCGGTGCCGGCGAACAATAAAATCTCCTGAGCGCTTGAATGGGCCGCGATTCACTCGCGGCCCTTTTTTTGATTGCTGGAAGCAGTGATGCACATATAGGGACGGAAGCCTTCGTCCGTCCAGCCGGGGCCTCTCCTGAGTGCGCATGGGCTGACCGATCAAAGGAAATGAAAATCCCCGGTGGCGCATTTCTCGCGCGTCCTTTGCGCGAGAAGGCCTGCCCTGAGCGGAGTCGAAGGGTGGGGACTTTCGACAGAGCGGAGTCGAAGTCTGATTGCCGCTACCGAGCCGGAACCACCTTGAGTATGGCCGCTTTCAGCTGGTCGGCGTGAAACCCAAAGGGCCCGGGCCGGCTCTTATACGCCACGCGCCCGGCGGCATCAATCAAGTAGAGCCGGTCGGGCCACGCCGTGTATGCACTCTCCGTCGAATTGCCAAACTCATCGAGCACGGCAGGAATTTCAATTCCCAGCTTACGCACGCAAGCTCCGGCCACGAATCCTCGTTCGTCTTCACTGCGAGGGCTGGCGAAGACGACGTTGTCCTTGAGGTTGCTCTCCGTCTGCCAAACGTCGGTGGGATGCGCCTCGGTGATGTACACCACCAGAAACGTAACCTGGCTTCCGTATTGCTCGTAGAGTTTGTTAAGGGCAGGAACCTCCCGCCGGAAGGGAGGTCAGGTATAGCTGCCAAACACCAGCACCACCGGCTTCTGCTCCGCGGTGAGAGCGGATAGTTGCACCTGCGCGGTTTTATCGAGCTTGGTCAGCGCGAAATCGGGCGCGGGACTGCCCACCTGCAACGTGCCGGCCCGGGCGCGCATCCAGAGAGTTTCGAAAGGAAGAATCAGAAAAGGGACAGGTCCCGGGATCTTGGCCATCACCCGACCGAACCGCTCCGGCGACTGCCGCATCACGCTGTAGAGTCCCACGCAGCAAATCACCCACAGCGCGGCGAGCACGCAGATGGTAGCGACGATTGGCCGGACATATCTGGATTTCACGTTCACACGATCAGCGATCAACGATCAACGATCAACGATCAACGATCGAACCCCGGAAAAGAAGTGCGCCGATTATAGGTCAGCGCGGGATGCGGTCAATAGTTGGAATGTAGTATTAACCCGCTCACCCGCGGAATTGCAGACGTTCAGCGCACCGAATCGTCGTCGATCCAGTACTCGCGTCGCGCCTTCGCCACCAGGTGCGGACGGTCTCTGTCCTTGGTCTCCACATGCAACGCATGGAGCCCTGGCGTAACCGACGTGGGCCGGAAGCTCAACACATAGTAGTTCGGCAGGTCGTTCGAGACCGCGATCAGATTAGCTTTCAGATCCTTGGCATTATGGAAGCGAAGGAATTCTCCCCCTGCCAGTTGCGCAATGGATTCGGCGGTCTTGGTGCGCAGTGCATTCCGCGCCGTCAAAAATGTCATCGTGGCCAGCCGCACCGGCGGAGCCAGTTGGCTGATGCAGTCGAGCACCTGCTTGCTGTAGTGGCCCTCATATTCAGCATCGGCGCCCTGGCGGCTGAAGCATCCGTGCGCCGGCCCCGGAGTATCGTTGTTCAACTTGGAGGCCTCGTGCGAGACGGCCGCGCGCGTACTCGAAAACGCGAAGCTGTAGATGGCCGTGTTGGTGTCACTGACAAGGCGCAGCGCCTCGTTGAGCGTTGTCTTACTCCCCTGGTCAATAGTTTCGCTCAACAGCAGAATAGCGCGCCGGTAGTTCGCCGGTTGCATCCGCAGTTGCGCCACTGCGAACGACACCGCATCCAGAATGGCTGCGCCTTGATCCCCCTCGGTGAGGGAAGAGAGCAGCTGTGCCGCATCGGACGTCCTCGACGAAAAAGGCATCACCAGATGTGGCGCGCTGTCGAAGCCAACCAAAGCCACGTGGTGCTCGACATCCCCGATCAGAGCATCGAGAATCGAGTTCAGTTCCTGGTAGTCGTTGAGATGACGGGCTCCCGTGCCGCCCGTCTCGACCACGATGACCAGGGCCAGCGGCTGCGAATCGGTTTCCGGATCGAGCGCGACCTGCTGCCGCACGCCATTGTCGGTGACCACAAAATCGTCTGCCGTCAATCCAAAGACTACTTTCCCTGCCTGGTTCGTCACCAGAACCGGAACCATCACCAAGGTCGTGCGTACCGTTAAGGAAGGCGGAGTAGCCTCACTCTGTTGAGCGCACACATCAAGAGCCGTGAGGGCGAGCAGGAGAGTTAGTCCACAAACAAATCTCATCATCACTCCAGCCTAGAAAGCTCCCCCACCCCCGCCGCCAAATCCTCCGCCGGAGAACCCTCCGCCCCCGCCGCCTCCTCCGCCGAACCCCGACCCACTCGAACTGGCGCGCGGAGCCGACACAAATACCTGATGCATATCCGTCGCCATGCTATGCATCGAACTGGAAAAGAAAATCGGATTGAATCCTCCCACATACCCACCCGGCCCCACATACCAAGTCGGCGGATCTTTCACGATGCCGGTAAATGCCTGCGCCCAGTGGTGCTCCACGCCCAGCGCCATGGCATAGGGCAGTAACTTTTCAAACGTCGTCGGCGGCATCACCTTGAGCCGTTCCGCATCCACGCGATTCATGAACTCCTGGAAGCCGAGCACCGCGATGCGAGTCTGCGCTCCCTTCACCGTCTTTGCGCTCATCACCCGCGCAAACAGCCACCAGATCAGCGCCGAGACCGGAACGCACACAACCAGCAACGGCGCGGAGTTGAAAAAGTTTGCCCATCCCAGATACTGCAGAAGCGCTAACAGCGCTATGATCGCGACCGCCATCCCCACGCTGTATCCGTTGGCGGACTCTGGGTCGAGCAGGTAAATTCCCTTCCGCTTCAGCGCCGCCATAATGTCCTGGCGAATCACCGGAACCGAGGTGTAGAAGCGGTTCTTCAAGCTGGACAAGCGCGTCTCGTCGCCGCCGGCAAAGATATTTTCCAGCATCACGAGTTCGTGCGGAGCCAGGTCCGCGCCCCACTGCTCGCGCGGTTTTAACAGGTGAAACACATAATCCTTATTCGTGAACACCAGGGTCTTCTCCGCAGTCTCCTCGATCTGGATGTATCCCCGCACTGCCAGATCGACAATGGTCGATGTAATGTCGCGGGGATGAATCGTATCCTCGAGCAGCGTGCCCGCTTCCGCGGGGGAAATCCCGGACGGCGGCTCGTACATCGGCGCCACCGACATTCCGGGATCCGGATCGCGTCCCTTCACCCACCACAACCCGAACATTCCAATCAAAGTAACCAGCGGCAAAAACACAATTGGATTGCCGCCCACGAACCAGAAAAACTTCGTCAGCGTACTCGGCTCTTTGAGAATGTCTTTCGGAATGTAAATGTCGATGGTCAACCCGCCGCGCATGGGCAGCGGATTACTCGTCTCGAACTGCGCCTCGGCGCCCGCGATCTTTGCGCTGGCATCGCGCTGCTTCGACCCGTAAACCCCGGTGAACGCCTGCGCGCTGAGCGAACCCGCCGCCGCGCCCGGGAACATCACCGTCGCCGCTGCATGATCGATCGGCACCGGCCAGTCATTTCCCGTAACGTTCCAGTAAAACTCGTCGTGGCTGTCGAAGAAGCGCGTCCCGTTGCGCACGAGGTAGGTGATCTCGACCGTCCGCGTCGCATCGACCGCGTCTGGAAGGTAAATCTTCAGATCGCGCGAGCCATTCGCAGTCGAGGAATCGTACTTGAGTTTGCCGCCACCGTCCTCAGTGACGCTGGTCACCTCAACAAAGAGTTCATAGTTGGTCCCGCTCGGCCCGGGATATTCAATCGGAATCGTGCGATGAATCCCGTGCCATTCGCCGACGAACACCAGCGTGATGCGCTCGGTCACCACCGCGCTGCCATCTTCGCTGACAATAATATTGTCCTGAAAGTCGCCGACCCGCCAGGATTTGGCCTGTGCAGCGCCCGCAAGGAAGCAGACGAGCAGCGCGAAAAGAATAGCTCTTGAGGTTTTCAAATTACACAATTTCTCAATCACTCAATTACTCAATTTTCCTAAAACTTCACCTGCACCGGCTCGCGATCGGCATCCGTGGTCTCAAAAAACTGCCGCGGCGTGAAGTTGAACATCCCCGCCAGAATATTCGTCGGGAACACCTGGATCTTTGTATTTAAGTCGCGCACCACCGCGTTGTAATAGCGCCGCGCGTTCTGAATCGAGTCTTCGGTCTCGCTCAACGATCCCTGCAGTTGGGTAAATTGCTCCGAAGCCTTGAGCTCCGGATAATTCTCCGCCACCGCGAACAGACTCTTCAACGCGCCCGTGAGCTGATTCTCCGCAACCGCCTTACCCTCCGGCGTGGTTGCCTGCATGGCCTGCGAGCGGAACTTGGCGATGTTCTCAAACGTCCCCTTCTCGTGCGCCGCGTATCCCTTCACCGTCTCGACCAGGTTCGGAATCAGATCGTGCCGCCGTTTCAGCTGCACATCAATGTCGGACCACGCCGAATCGCAGCGCACCCGCAGCTGCACCAGGCTGTTGTACATGCCGACCAGCACCACGGCGATGACCACCAGAATCACCAGAAATGCGATGCCAATAATCATGAGCTCTCCTCAGTTGGGATGAAGCCTGCAGCGTGGACGGAAATCGATGCAATCAGAAATCAATGGGACGTTAACACAGTAAGACCGCCCGGGCAAACGCGAGCGCGCGCGAGCCTTTGCATTCTGCGATAACAGCTTCACAGGTGTGGAAGAACGGTGGGAACTGAGGGCGGAAGCCGAGAGCCGGAAGCCGGAAGCCGAACCTACTGCTGTGGCGCGAAGTACCCCTTGCGCGCCCGTACCTGCAGGTCTTTCTTCAGCGAAGAGATTTCAATGGAGCGGTAGCGTCCGTCGGCATCAAAATTGGCGGGCTTGTAAGAAACCACGTACTGGCTGCGCAACTCGTCTTCAATAGCGGCGAACGAGTGCGTAATATCCTTCATCTTGAACGGAAAGAAAGCGCGCCCGCCAGTCGCTTCGGCCAACTGCTCGAGCACTTTGTCTCCGCGCATCACCAGACCACTGTCGTCGGTCGAGATCGCGTAGATGATTACTTCCGAGCGCTGCGCCATTTCGATAGCCTGCGCCTTCGAGATCTCGCTCTGGTTATCTTCTCCATCGCTTACGATTACGATCGCCTTCCGCACCGGACGATCGGGGCGGTCCTTCAGGAATTTTTCTTTACACGCCTTATAGACCGCGTCGTACAGCGCCGTTCCTCCGCCATCGTGCAGCTTGTGCACACCCACCGAGAGCAAATTCACGTCGTCGGTGTAATCCTGGGCCATCAGGCTGTGACTGTTGAACCCGACGATGAATGCCTTGTCGAATCCGGCGCGCAGTGTGTGCTGCAGAAAACTGGTGGCCGCGGTCTGCTCGAAATCAAACCGGCCATCCACCGATCCGCTGACGTCGACCAGCAGGCCGAGGTGAAGCGGCAGATCAGTTTCCCGCCGGAAGTTCAGAATTGCCTGCGGTGGTTTGTGGTCGTCGAGAATATTGAAATCGCTCTGATTCAGGTCGCGCACGAATTTGCCGTGCTTGTCGGTCGCGATGAACAGTACGTTGACCTCGTTCACCCGCGCGTGCAGGGTGACCATCGCGCTCTGCGGATCATCACCAGGATCGGATGAGCCATCCGTCCCGCTCGCCAGGTTCGCAGCGCTGAGTTTCGGCGCGCCTGACACATACGCGGACTGCCCCCGCGACTGGCCCACCGTCAAAAAGGTTGCCAGAAAAAGCGTGAGCAATCGAAGATTTAAGTTCGTGTACTTCATGCCTGAAAAATCCAAAATTTGCACTCTAAACCGCTCTAACGACACTCCCAAGCTATTAGATGCACGCCGGAGGCCGAAATCGGGTCCGCGCTGGAGCCCGCTATCTGATTGACTTTAGGAGCGTACCGCCAAAGTGCCAAGTTACAAAAGGAGCACACGTTTGGTCATGGCATAAAACGTGCAAAATCTTTCAGTTACATCGCCTCCATGTACTACCGGGCCGATCCTTCCCGTTGGCCAGTTGGATTCAGGGTTTAACATATTGACACGTACCGATCCATTTTTTCCTAGAATCTAATTTGTTTTTCTTAAAATCTGACTTGGAGGGATTCATGAAGAAGCTCATCGCGGGTTTTATCGTCGTGCTCATCTCGACCACATCCGCTTTCGCTGCCAACGACGAGCGCGAAGAAGACCGCGTCAAAGATGCCGGCGTTGTCCTCAAAGAGATTCTGAACA
>DATHQJ010000218.1:0-8994 GCA_035482825.1 Binatus sp. (SeqCode)
CGTGGAATAAATCGAGTTCTGCGCCAGCTTCAACGGCAGTGAAACCAGGTTCGTGGGCACGACGGTTTCAAGGAGCAATCGCAGCTTCTCATCGAGCTCTGAAAAAATCGGCCCCAGAGAATCGTGCACGTAGAGCGGAAGATCGCGCGGCCGCATCTTCTGCGAAAATGTCGTCAGCGAACCGCCCAGCCCCACCATCGCCGCATAAAGTTCCTCGGGATGCCCCATCTTGCTTTCGTAAAGATGAGAAAAAATCGGGAAGTTGGAATTCACCGTGTACAGCAGCCAGAAGTTGGCGATATCCGACGCCGTGAAATCCGCCAGGCTCTGATTCTTCTGCCGCCGCCCCGCCGAAAGCTGCGTGCTCCGCGCCGAAAGCAGCTCCACCATCCCGCGCAGCAATCCCGTCAGATATTCGCTAGCGGCGATCTCAATCAGCGGTGGAATAAACCGCGGGTTCAGCTGAAACGTGCCCGCCGGAGTTCGTTCCACATTCGCGATCCGCAACACCGACGAGCCTTCGCGGTTCTCCGATTCCGCCAGCAGCCGCATATTTTTTCGCGCCACCTGAATCGGCTTCTCGCTCGCCCCCGTATTCTCGTCGCGAAACGCCGTCACCTCCGCCAGGTACCGCGACCCTCCATCTTTTCCGGTGGAAACGTTCAGTCCCCGTTGCCGGTAGTCCGGAATCGCCAGATAGATATCGAGGCTCTTGGTCCCGGGATCGAAAAATTCTTCCAGCGACTTCGACGGCGGCGGCGGATCAGCCTCCGGAATCTCGAACAGCAGTCCATCGGGAAAAATGCCGGTGGCGCGCGTCACCGCAAACTGCCCTTCGGTCAGCAACTCCGCATTGATCGCCAGTTCGCGAAATCCCCACGGACAGAACTTGAGCGCCTGCAGACGGAAATTGAGCGCGTCCTCAATGAAGCGATCCTGCACCTGCAAGTGTTGCGGCGTCAGGAACGTACCCTTGGTCCAGAGAACTGGTTTCAGCTGCTTCATAGAATCGCGGCCCGCCCCGCCAGACTATCCTGCAAGACGATTGGCTGGAAGAACTGGAAGAAGACGACTGGCCTGAAAGACCCTCGCCGTCCATTCTCAGCACGGCTGCCCACAATAACAATTCCTGAGCCAGGAAGCAAAGGCCAAATCAGGTTGGTAGGTTGACCCGGAAAATGTTCGTGAGGGGACAGGCGCCCCTTCGGCAAGCTCAGGGCAGGCTCTCGGCTGTCGGTCGAGCGCAGCTCGACCGCCTTTTTATACGACGGGAAATCCTCTTGGAGCAGGCTTACTTGCTGAAGACTTTCGAATGATCGGTTGCGGTTCGTCGATTATTGTTCGGCGTTGCGGTCCGGCTTCCACAGCCCTTCCATAAACCTCAGCCATTCCTGGGTTCTGGCGCGGAAGGTCCGCACCGCGTTCCGGGAAAAAATCGCCAGACCAAAATCACCGCGGGCGCGGCGCAGAACCAACTGTATTTCTTCCTGCAAACTCTCAGGAATCGAAGCATTACTCTCCAGGGTCTCAAGCAGCTCGAACATATCGGGCGCCGACGCAATCAGGCTCGCGTTGGTATTTGGATCCGCATCAACTTCTACTGACGCCACCGGCTGCCCGCAGCGATCGATCACCCGCGACCACTTCTGCGGATCAATCCGCCACATGCCCGATGTCAATTTCAACTTCGCCATTTCACCCTGTCCTTAACTTTGGTATCTATCTTTACCTATAGTCTAAGATGCAACACCCCCCTTCAAGGTGACTAAAGGTTTTTGGGGGTTACCGGAGGGATTCCCCCTTAGTGTCCTCCGCTTTCCAGCGCGACTTCGCGCTTAGCGTAAGACTCCGCGATTCAATGAGTTGCGCGTCCTGCACTCGCGAGGGGGTGGAAGATGCCTGACCAAGCGTTGTCAAGAACTCGGGCGAAGCGGAGAGAACGAGAAACTCCCCGGGGTCCCACAAAACATCCCTCCCTGCCCGACCCTCAACGGTACGCTAGCCGGCAATTATTTCTGAAACGGGACCATGAATTGCAACTCCTCCAGCGTGCAAGGCATTCCATCCAAATGCTTCGCGCCTCAGCTTCCGGTTGCATTCGTTTCCGGCTTTGCTAAAATTCCCCGCAGCCAGGCTGGCCGGGAGGTTCTCATATGCCGATGCAAGTCTGCATGGGAGCGATGATGATGTGCACCATGGGCATGGCGCCCAGCTCGCTCGTGGTTCTTCCCACTAACATGGTGCTCACCGACGAAATGCCCGACGCCAACATCATGGACTTTATTCCCATGACCAACATCATGCCGTTCGGCGTCTGCATGTCGCCCGCCAACCCCATGGTCGCCGCCGCCACCGCCGCCGCCATGGGCGTCCTGACTCCCATGCCCTGCATTCCAATGACAGTCGCCCCGTGGGTTCCCGGCGCTCCCACCGTCCTGCTCGCAGAAATGCCCTCGCTCGACAATACTTCGACCCTGATGTGCATGTGGGCCGGCGTCATCACCTTCGTCGACCCGGGAGAGTTTACGGTGATGATTCCGTAAAACCAAGGGCGACCCAATCCCAAGGCACGAACCCCACGGCAGCACTCGGGCACGTCACAGCGAGGCCGCTGCCTTTTGCCATGAGTCCTTTCGCCATTGAAACATTACCGGCAGCGAAGGTTGAATATTGAACACCGCCTGGTAATACGCCGCCCCAATCTGCCCCACCGCAGGGCTCATCGGAGAAGCAATCTTGTCATTGACTTCGATATAAAAGCGGGCTTGTGCCACTTGGAACGCACCTTCGCTCTTTGCAATGAAGTCCTCACGGAGTTCCTGAAAACTGGGTTTCGGATCGGCCTTCCAGGTTCGATATCCAGTCACCAGCGCGATGGGCATGTCGCCCTGGATGTGCGAGATCGCGCCGGTTCGCACGCTGAACTGAACCGCATCCATCGAAACCGGGCTCACCTCTTCCTTGTCGTCGGACTCCGGACCGGAAAAATGAGTCATCCACAGCGGACTGACAGAAGCATATCTTTTGTTCATGAAATTCTGCAGCGCGTCATAGTACATTCCATAAAAAACCTTCATGAAATGCAGTGAGAAGCCGGGATAATTCGTGTGCGTCGAGTAGGCGAGTTCCTGGTATGTGACGATCTCGTATAACTTGGCAAACCAGTACTTCTGGTCAAGAACGGTCGCCTGAAAGCCTGGACGGCGTCCCAGCGTGGCGGCTGGGAAGGGAAACACCAAAACCGGGGCCAGAGCGCCGAGTTGCCGGACAAATTGCGACGCCGTGCGCCCGCTCAACTCCAGCGTCTGCCTCGCCTCCAGTAATTCATTTTGATAACCCATCCGCAATCTCCTCTGTCATTGCTCTCAAACTGCTTGGCCTCAATTCAACTTCGTCCCCTTGCTGCCGTCGTCCGCCGTGTCCGGATCGTTCGGAGCGGTCGGCGAATCCGGACTGTCGGGCGATCCTGAACTCGGATCCGAGGTGCTGGCAGGAGAGCTCCCGCTGTTGAGGTTTACAAAGGGGACTCCCGTGACATACACGCCTGCCGGGCCGATATCAATCGAATTGGCTCCGGAACTCAGCGTGATTCCCAGGGGACATTCAATCACTATGCCCGTCTCCGCACTGAGATGAATGCTCATCGCGGACATCATGTACCCCATCGTGATCGAGTCCATCTTTCCGCCAGTGACCGAAAGTGAAACATTACCCGTGACGCTCTCGCTCTGGTTCCCCGTTACGCTGAGCGACACATTACCCGTGACGCTCTCTTTCTGATCGCCAGTAACGTTGAGTGACTTGTTGCCCGTCACGCTCTCCAACTGATTGCCGCCGACGTTCAACGACATGTCGGAGTCGACTTGCTCGAAATGTTTTCCCTGCACGTGCAAATGCTTGTCTGTCTGGATTTGCTCCACCTGGTTCGTGGTCACAATCAAATGCCGGTTGGCTCCGATGAATTCGCGGGAATCTTTCTCGACGCGCAAATCCATATCCATTTCCGCGTTCATGAAGATCTGTTCCTGTCCTTTCAGATCTTCAAACCGCAGCTCGTTATAGTTCGCAGACCCGCCACCCTTGGAACTCCGCGACATAAACGTGCTCCGCGTCTGGTAATCCGGCAGCGTATAAGGCGGCATCTGGTTCGCGTTGTACACCCGTCCCGTAATCACCGGCCGGTCCGGATCGCCTTCCAGAAAGCTCACCAGCACTTCCTGCCCGATGCGCGGAATCCACATCGCTCCCCAGTTTCCTCCCGCCCAGGGTTGCGAAGTCCGAATCCAGCACGAACTGTTCTCGTTCTGCTTCCCCAGCCGGTCCCAATAGAACTGCACGATGACCCGGCCGTACTTATCCACCCAGATTTCCTCGCCCGACTTCCCGACCACCAGCGCCGGCTGCGGCCCTTGCACGAACGGTTTCGGAGTCAGCCGCGCCGGCCGATACGTCACCGAAGCCGGAATGCATGTAAAGTGGTTCGAATAGGTCTCGCCTCCCACGGTGCCCGAACTCGTGTAACTCTGTCCCGCCGAGGCGTGGTGCCGCACCTCCGTCACCACATAGTTCGTGTTCTGGTCTCCGCGATAGTGGTTCTTCAATTCAAACGAGTAGCCCGACATCTGGCCGCGGCAGTTCCCCGAGCCCGACGCCACCATGTGCACCGCTTCTTCTTCCTGCATCCGCACCTTGGCCACCGTGTCGCCCTGATCCTTCGTCGTATGCAAACCGGGGTAGTCAAACAGTTCCAGGGGCTGGCTGGCCGAAAGATTCACCACCGTCGGGTCGTTAGCCAGCAAACTGGTCGACGGCGTGGTGAAGTTGTAATCCGTCACCGTGTACTTGCCCGTGCGCACTTCCTGTCCCACATTCCACTCGTCGATCACTTCCGGGTCTTCCAGTCCCCCCACCTGCGCGCTGTAGCTGATCGGGGAATTCGGGCACGCCGGCAGCGTGCTCGATTGATCGGCCAGCACCAGGGTGTGCTTGCCCTGCGTGGAATGATCGAAGTAATAAAAAATGCCGAACTCTTCCATCAGCCGCGAAACGAAGTTGAACGCCGTCTCGCGATACTGCACACAATATTCCAGCTGAGGATAACTGTTCTTCAGACTCAGCCGGAAATCCTTGAAGTCGAAAAGATTAAAAATCTGGCTGATAATATCCGGCACCGCCAGGTTTTGGAAAATCCGGCAATCCGCCTGCCGGGTCAGAAACCAAAGCCACGGCACCACTTGCGCCTGGTAGTACGTGAAATACCGCTCGTCGGTCTCTCCCTGCGTAAAGCGGCTCACGTAACCGCTGACGTAGCGCGGCGTTCCATCCGGGAGACGGAACGTAATCGAAACTTTCTGCCCCACAATGTCGGAAAAAGTAATGGAGTCGTTCTCGTGCGCCAGCAGATTCAAGTCATAGCTGAACAGCCGCGAGATTCCCTCGTACCCCGTCAGATCCTGCAGCAGGAGCACGTCCTTCCCCAGCGGAGTATCGAAAGCGATCAGCCGGTGATCTTGAGTAAAGCTCTCGTCTGCCACGAACCTGTCCTTCCCTGTAGGAACTCAACGAATTTTCTTGGGCGTCATCCTTCGGGTGCCCCATTTCTCGCGCGTCCTTTGCGCGAGAAGTGGGGATTTTGTAGCGAAGTCGAAGGGATCTCGTAACGATCTCGTGCGGACGAAGCTCAAGGTCCACCCGCTCACTACTGATATTCAAACGCCCCGTTGGCGCCAATCGCAATGTGAATCCGCTCCATCGGATCGCCCGACGCCATCCGTCCCAGCAACTGCCGTGAAATATCCGGCAGCAGCGTGTTGGTCAGAATGTTGTCCACGTTGCGCGCCCCGCTCTCCACCTCGGTGCACCGATTCGCCACCTCCTGCACCAGCGCAGCGTCATAGGACAGCTCGATCTTGTGATTCTCCTGAATTCGCCGCTGGATCTTCCCCAGCTTCAGCCGGATAATCTGTTTCAGATTCTCGTCGCGAATCGGAAAATACGGAATCAGCACCATGCGCCCCAGAAATGCCGGCTTGAAAATCTTGTTAAGCTCCGGCTTCAACGCTTTCACTAAACCGTCAGGCCCCGGCATGGTCTCCGGATCCGCGCACAGTTTCGTCATCGTGTCGGTGCCCGCGTTGGTCGTGAGGATAATAATGGTGTTCTTGAAGTCGATCTCGCGCCCCTCGCCGTCCTCCATGTGCCCCTTGTCGAACACCTGGTAGAAAAGCTCCAGCACATCGGGATGCGCTTTCTCCACTTCATCCAGCAGCACCACCGCATACGGCCGCCGCCGCACCGCCTCCGTCAGCACTCCGCCCTCGCCGTAACCCACATAGCCCGGAGGCGAGCCCTTCAGCGTCGACACGGTGTGCGCTTCCTGAAACTCCGACATATTGATCGTGATCAGGTTCCGTTCCCCGCCGAACAGCAGGTCCGACAGCGCCAGCGCCGTTTCCGTCTTGCCCACGCCGCTCGGCCCCACCAGCATGAAAACTCCGACCGGTTTGTTGGGATCATCCAGCCGCGCCCGCGCCGTTGAAATGCGCTGGCTGATAATTTCCAGCGCATGCAATTGCCCGATCACGCGCTGACCCAGAAACGACGGCAGAGAAAGGACAGTTGAAATTTCGTCCTTCATCATTTTTCCCACCGGAATTCCAGTCCAGGCCGAGATCACTTCCCCGATAATCTGCGCATCCACCGCGACGCGAATCATCGGCGTCTCGCCCTGCAGCGCCGCCAGTTCCGCCTCAGCCTCCGCCAGCTTGCCCCGCACCGCAGCCACATCCACCGGCTTGGCCGCCTCCTCAACCGCAGTCGCGGTAGCCGATGATGTAGCCGTCGCAGTCGCCGGAGCCGTAGATGCCGCGGCCGGTGCCATCGCACCAGCATCGGTAGCGACTCCAGGAATCTCCGCTCGCGCCGCCCCATTGCCATTCTGCGACGCCGCACCCTCGAGTTTCGTCCGCATGTCCCGGATCGCCGTGACCAGATCGCGCTCTTTCTCAAATCGCGTCCTCAATCCCGCCAGCCGCGATTCAATTTCTCCGGTCTTGGTGAAAATCTCCTGCAGCCGCTCGCGATGATCCGCGCCCACCACCGACTCGCGTTCCAGAATTCGTTTCTGCACCGCGAGATCATCAATCTGCCGCACGCTGTCTTCAATCGCAGGTGGCGTGGCATTCTGCCCCAGCGCCAGCCGCGCGCACGCCGTATCCAGCACGCTCACCGCCTTGTCCGGCAACTGCCTCCCCGCAAGATAGCGATGCGAAAGATGCACGGCCGCGTTCAATCCCTCATCCAGAATGCGAACCTTGTGATGCTTCTCCAGCGACGGCACAATGCCACGCAACATGGTCATGCACTGCGTCTCAATCGGCTCCTCCACTTTCACCACTTGAAAGCGTCGCGCCAGGGCAGGATCTTTTTCAAAGTATTTTTTATATTCCGACCACGTCGTCGCCGCGATGGTTCGCAACTCTCCGCGCGCCAACGCCGGTTTCAACAAATTCGCCGCATCGCCCTGCCCCGCCTGTCCGCCCGCGCCAATCATGGTGTGGGCTTCGTCGATGAACAAAATAATCGGTATCGGCGACGCTTTCACTTCCTCGATCAGCCCCTTCAGCCGGTTCTCGAATTCCCCTTTAATCCCCGCTCCCGCCTGCAGCAGCGCCAGGTCCAGCGTCCGCACCGTGACATTGCGCAGCGGAGGAGGCACATCTCCGTCCGCAACCCGGATGGCGAACCCTTCCACCACGGCCGTCTTCCCCACTCCCGCCTCGCCAGTCAGAATCGGATTGTTCTGCCGGCGTCGCATCAGAATGTCGACCACCTGGCGAATTTCAAGATCGCGCCCCAGCACCGGATCGATCTTGCCCGTCTTCGCCTTCTCCGTAAGGTTGATGGTGAACTGGTCGAGGTTCGGAGTTTTCCCTCCCGGTCGCGGAGCCCCCGCGGGCGCGCCCGGCGCAGCCGCGGCAGAGGCCACAGCAGCCTGCGTCTCCTCGCTCGAGTTGCCCACAATCGAGGCGAAGTCTTTGCGCAGGGCGTCCGCCTGAATCTTTTGAAACTCGCGGCTCACGTCGCGCATGAGACGCACCAGTTCATCATTCGTCGCCAGCGCGAGAATGGTGAATCCGGTGCGAACATTTCCTGCGTTGTAGTCGATTGAGCCCAGGGTCCACGCCTCGATCAGCATCCGCATCAGCGTCGGACTGAGCGCCGGCGTGCGCGCGTTGCCGGTTTTCAGTTTGTCCAATGCTCGCGCCAGTTCACCGGAGAGCCGCGACGTGTCGATCTCGAAGTGTTTGAAAATCGCCGCTGCGTCGTTGTCGGTCGAATCCAGCAACTTCGTCAGATAATGTTCCACTTCGATGTCATAGTGCGTGCGCGCCAGGCAGAGTCCCGCCGCTGCCTCCAGCGTGCCGCGAGTCGAATCGTTAAGCTTGCCGATCAGAGACTTCAGATTCATGGCTCTCCCCTTCCGCTGCTTTTAGCGCGAGCACAGTATCGTCCGGGTCCCGGCTGAAGGGCACCGACTTCACCCACGACACCCAACCCAACTGCGGGCCTGATGCGCCTTCCGCTCCCAGGGTGCAGGCCGGAACCTGCTCGCGTTCCAGAATCAGCTTCACTTCAAAATCCCACTCGTCGTTCGAAAAAAATCGCGCCCACGTTCCCAACTGCTCAAACGATTGCCCGTCCGGCAAAAAATCCGCATAGCGCTCCAGCGTCAACGGACCCAGAACAATTCGCACTTTCGACTGCTGGTTCCACACCTCGTCGCCCACCACCGCCCCAAATCCCAGTTCCTCGCTCTCGCTGTTTCCTTCCGTCAGGTGGCACTGCGTCTCGCGATCCAGGCGATACCACCCTCCGGCAAATTGCTCGATCTTGACCGGCACCTCGAAGTAGTCCGCCAGAATCTGCTGCAACGCCTGCGCCGACCGCGGACGCTGCGCCAGCAGCCCCGCATAATAGACCATCGTGTCGTCC
>DATHQJ010000219.1:0-15498 GCA_035482825.1 Binatus sp. (SeqCode)
ATTGTTGCCTTCTTCGATGCGTACGCCGGCCTTTACGAGCACAGGAACTTCGAGCTTGACTTTATCGCCGATCCGTTTGTAGGCCTCGGGGAAGACGATCATGTCGATGGAGCCGGACATATCTTCGAGCGTGGCCTGGGCGTAGAAATCGCCGCGCTTCGATTTGAGTACGCGCACGTTGCCAATGATGCCGGCAGTGACGATGGTTTCGTCTTTGCCAGTTGATTTCGTCATAGCGGAAATTTCTTCGATGCTGAGCGCCTGCAGGTCCGCGAGCTTGTCTTTGTATTTTTGCAGGGGATGTCCGCTGATGAAGAAGCCGAGGATTTCTTTTTCGGCGGTCAGGCGGGTGTGCTCGTACCAGTCGGGAACGTTGGGCAGTTTGTCGTTGTGCGACTCGGCGTCCTCCTGCTGGAAGATGCCAAACAGGCCGTGCTGGCCGGATTCGGCGTCGCGCTGGGCTTTCTGCGCCTGTTCCATGGCCTTGTCGAGCACGGCGATGAGTTGAGCGCGGCGGCCCATGGAATCCATCGCGCCGCTCTTGATCAGAGATTCGAGGACGCGTTTGTTGAGCAGGCGGAGGTCGACGTTTTCGCAGAATTCGAAGATGGACTTGAAGCGGCCGAGTTTCTTGCGGGCCGCTACGATCGATTCGATGGCGTTGCCGCCGACGTTCTTTACGGCGGCGAGCCCGAAGCGGATCGATTCGCCGTGCGGCGTGAAGTTGGCGTCGGAGACGTTGAGATCGGGGGCCTCGACGGCGATGCCCATTTCGCGGCATTCGTTGATGTACTTGACGACATCGTCCGTTGAGCCGGTCACCGAAGTCAGCAGGGCGGCCATGAATTCGACGGGATAGTGCGTCTTCAAATACGCCGTGTGATAGGCCAGCAGGGCGTAGGCGGCGGAGTGCGACTTGTTGAAGCCGTATCCGGCGAACTGGGCCATGAGGTCGAAAATCTTTTCGATTTTCTTTGCCGGGAATTTTTGCCGGGCGGCGCCTTCGACGAAGCGTTCGCGCTGCTGCGCCATTTCCTCGGCTTTTTTCTTGCCCATGGCGCGGCGCAGTAAATCGGCTTCACCCAGGGAGTAGCCGGCCAGGCGGTTGGCGATCTGCATCACCTGTTCCTGATAGACGATCACGCCCAGCGTTTCCTGAAGAATTTCCTGCAGTTCCGGCAACTCGTATTCGACTTTCTTGCGGCCATGTTTGCGGTCGATGAAATCGTCAATCATTCCGCCCTGGATCGGACCGGGGCGGTAGAGCGCATTGAGCGCGGTGAGGTCTTCAATGGAACTGGGCTGGTATTTGCGCAGCACGTCGCGCATGCCGTTCGATTCAAACTGGAAGACGCCGGAGGTCAGGCCTTTGTGGAAGACTTTCTTGTAGGTGTCATCGTCTTCCAGCGGAATCTGTTCCAGCGTAATGGCGGTGCCGCGGGTTTGTGCGATCAGCTTCAGCGCGTCGGTGAGGATGGTGAGCGTGGTCAGGCCGAGGAAGTCCATCTTCAGCAGACCCAACTTGTCGATTGCCACCATGTCGAAGGCGGTGACGATTTCGTCGTTCTTGGTGCGGTGCAGGGGGACGAGATCGGTGAGTGGGCGCGGCGAGATTACGACGCCGGCGGCGTGAACGCCGGAGTTGCGGACCATGCCTTCTAATCTTTTTGCGGTTTCGAACAGTTCGCGAATCTGGCCATCTTTCTCGATGGCCTCGCGCAATTGCGCGGAGTCGGCGATGGCCTGCTCCAGCGTGATGTTGAGCTGGGTGGGGACCATCTTGGCGATGCGGTCGACGTCGGCGTAAGGGATGTCCATGGCGCGGCCAACGTCTTTAATGGCGGCCTTCGCGGCCATGGTGCCGAAAGTGATGATCTGGGCGACGTTGTCGCGGCCGTATTTTTGCGTGACGTACTGGATGACTTCTCCGCGGCGGTTCATGCAGAAATCGATGTCGATGTCGGGCATGGACACGCGCTCGGGATTCAGAAAGCGCTCGAAAAGCAGTTCATGCTGCAGCGGGTCGATGTCGGTAATCTTGAGCGCGTAGGAGACCAGCGAGCCGGCAGCCGATCCGCGGCCGGGGCCGACGGGGATGTCGTGCTCGCGGGCGTAGCGGATGAAGTCCCAGACGATGAGGAAATATCCGGGGAACTGCATCTGCTGGATGATGGCGAGTTCGCGCTCCAGGCGCTGCTCGTAGTCGGTGATGGAATGCTTCAGCTTGCCTTGTTCATGCAGCGGTCGCAGCGCTTCGAGGCGGCGCGCGAAACCCTCGCGGGCTACGTGAACGAAATAGCTGTCGATGGTGTAGCCGGGCGGGACTTCGAACTGCGGAAACGGATTCGCGATTTTTTCCAGACGCAGACTGCAGCGCTCGGCGATGTCGAGCGTTCGCGTGAGCACCTCCGGAGAATCCTTGAAGACGCGGTACATTTCGTCATGGTTCTTTACGAAGAACTGGTTGCCGTCGAACTTCATGCGGGCGGTGTCGTGAATCGACTTGCCCATCTGGATGCAGAGCATTACGTCCTGGGCGTGGGCGTCGTCCTCACAGAGATAGTGGCTGTCGTTGGTGGCGACGAGCGGCAGGCCGAGATCTTTTTCCAGCTGGAAGAGGCCGGGATGGATGCGGTGCTCCATGGCGAGGCCCTGATCCTGAATCTCGAGAAAGAAATTCTCTTTGCCGAAAATGTCGGTGAAGGTTCCAGCGGCGGCGCGGGCAGCGTCATAGTTGCCTTCGGTCAGGCGCTCGGCGACTTCGCCCTTCAGGCATCCGGAGAGGCCGATCAGGCCGCGGGAATGCTCGGCGAGAAATTTCTTGCTGACGCGCGGCTTGTAATAAAAGCCGTGCAGCGAGGCCTCAGACGTGATCTTGACCAGGTTGCGGTAGCCTTCTTCGTTTTCGGCGAGCACCAGCAGGTGGTTGTAGGTGTCGCCTTCGGGCGCAGCACGGTGGTCGTCCTTTTTGCAGATGTAGAGCTCGCAGCCGACGATCGGCTTCACGCCCGCATGTTTGGCGGCGTTGACGAAGTGAACTGCGCCAAAGATGTTGCCATGGTCGGTCATGGCCACGGCGGGCATCCCCATTTCTTTCACACGCTGGCAAAGTTTTTCGACGTCACAAGCGCCGTCGAGCATGGAGTAGTCGGTGTGGAGATGCAGGTGGACGAATTGGGACATGGGCTCGGTAGGGCTAGTCTACCGCAAGCGGGGCGGAGGAAAACTGTTCGTTTCTGTGGTTTTCGGGTGCTAGAGCACGCGACAGGGTTGCCGATAGCGTAATCGCGATTTCTTACAACCGAGCGCGTCTGCACCCATCTTCCCAGGAGCCTCTAGGGGCTAGTCCTCGACTGTTCCGCTAAGAACTTTTCGCCTAGATACATTGATCCCGCAGCCGAGAGATGATTACCATCCCGATAAAGGAGATGCCCATCTCGGATCGCGTAGCATGCTGTGGCATTACACAGATAGGGGAGGGGATCGAAGACTCTCAGCTGGCCGAATTCTTTTTGCATATCGAGAATGACTTCTCGATACGCACGATTGCGGTCGTCCACCTGTGGTCGGGGCACTCCACACAGGGGACGGACATGCGAAAACAGAGGCACTGGGCGCGGGAGACAGGATCTCGGATCGAAACCCAATTCCGGCCAGTCGACGAATAGAACTACATCCTTCCCGGAGGCGGACAAGCGCGAGACGGTGTTTCTGAATGCGGCGGCAAAAATGTCAGCCTGGCTTGAATTCTTCGGAGCGCCATCCCAGGAAATTACCTTCGTCGGTCCGGTAGGGTCTGCGTCAAGCTCCCTGCCAAACATATTCATTGGCCCGCGCACCGAAAGAATGATCGTACGAACGCTGGGCGTGGAAGTCGCAAAGTCAAGCATGCGATTGACGATGGGCCGGCAATCCCGTTCTTGCCTCATCCCCAGGGTGTAGGATTCCGTATCGTAGAACGGTACACATCCAGGCTCACCGAGATTCATGACTGTCTGAGATCGCTGCGCATAGGCCGGGGCGAGCCCATGGTACAGCGCTTCTGCATGGGAATCGCCGACGAGTAAAACACTCGGAGGACCCTCACCAGAGATACGGCAGTATCCCATCTTCTCAGCATTAACTGTCTTGCGGCACTCGGACGTGGATGACGCATCCGGATGCGCCCAGTCAAGATCGACAGCGAGGCCCTTGAGCCTGTCGGCAAATCCATCTCGATCGTGGATCTTGTACCCGACGCACGCGATGACCACGGAGATTGCGGCCAGCGCAGCGGTTTTTATCCAGATCCTGCGGCCGAACCGAATCGGGGATTCCACGAAGCGCCACGTCGCCCAAGCTAATAAAAAGCTCAGACCTAGGGCGGCAATTCTTGTGCCACGAGACAGTTCTTCCCCCCGAATGATGCGCCCAAACGACAGAATCGGCCAATGCCACAAATACAACGGATAACTGATCAACCCCACGAAAACCGCGACTCTGTTGGAAAGAATTCCGCGATTAATCCAGGCGGAGGGTCCGGCCAGAATGAGCAATGCGGCGCCACCCACGGGGAGCAATCCCCAATATCCCGGAAACGAATATTCCCGCACCAGCAGCAGGGACAACCCGATCAGCGCCAGGCCAACGATGGACACAGCGTTGGAGACGATCACCGAGCTGGCAGAGGTCTGTCCGCGATTCGAAAGAGAGGACGTAAGCCAGGCCCAACTCGTAGTGAAACGACGCGGCACTTCTGGCTTGAAAATGTCGATGTAGGCCAGAGCTCCACCCGTCCAAAGCTCCCAGAACCGGGTTTGGGGCAGAAAAAAAGCGGAAGCGGCGTCGCTACGCACCTTCCAGAGATTGAGGGAAAACGAAATCAGCACCAGTGGCACGATGATCGCCAGCAAGTTGCCGCGCAGGCGCCAAGCCGCCCATAGCAACAAAGGGTAGGTCAGATAGAACTGCTCTTCGATGGCGAGAGACCAGAGATGCATCAGCGGTTTCAGGGAAGTAGCTGTATTGAAGTAACCTGCCTCCCCCCGGAGGATAAAGTTTTCCAGGTAGGCGGCGCCGCCTACGATGTGTTTGCCCAGTTGCGCGTACTCGTCCGGCAGCAGAAAAAACCAACCGAACACCGCACAGGCGCTCAAGACGAGGAGAAGCGCAGGAAAGATTCGCTTGATGCGGTTCGCGTAAAAGCCGGGGAAGCTGAAGCTTTCGCGTTGCAGGGCTTTGAAGATGATGCCGGAGATTAAGAAGCCGGAGATCACGAAGAAGATGTCTACGCCCACAAAACCACCGCGAAGCATGGTAGGGAAAGCGTGAAACAGAACCACGGGAATGATGGCCAGCGCCCGCAGGCCGTCCACGTCCGGACGATAGGCGGGATGGTGGCGCAGGTCCCGTGTGAAGGCTCTGGTTTGAGCTTGGGAAATGAATTCCTTCGAATCTTTCCACTCTATTCGACTTGAAGGCTCGGATGTCACCTGAAGCCGTAATTATAAGCAGAGTGGAACTCAAAGCTTTATTCAATTGGCGCGTCCGCTCCTTCTGTCGTTCTTGAGGTTGAAGGGACCTTTGACAGTCAGAATCCAGGAACGTTCCTTCAAATTTCTCGCGGAAGAAGGGCGACAAGTTGGGGGCTTTAGTCGGAGCCGGAGCCCGCCGCAGCGGCGTGTGCCTTTTGCAGCAGCTTACGCGCCTGGGTGATGAGTTCAGCCACTTCGAAAGGCTTCACGAGATAAGGGACATTGTTTTGCTGCAGGAAAGCGCGCTCGTCGCTGGGGCTGTTGGAGAACGTGAACAGGACGTGGCCTTCCATGCCGGGGCAATTTTCTTTGAGCCACTGGTAGCTCTCGTTGGCGTTCCAGTGGCCGGGCATTTTGCCGTTCATGATGACGGCGTCAAAATGTTCGGAGAGCAGGCGAGTTTTTACATCCTCGCTGGACTTGGCGGTGACGACGGTTGCGCCAGCGCCGGCGAGCACGTCGCGCTCGAATTCGAGGACGGCTTCTTCTTCCTCGACCAGCAGTACGCGGCCGTGGATTGCGCCTTCGTGCAGACGGGGCGCCGGTTTGGCTTCGGGCTCGCTCGGGGCGGATGCTACCGCGGGCAAGCGAACTTCGATGACCGCTCCGCCCTCGGGTGCATTGTTCGCAGTGATGTCTCCGCCGTGTTCCTTCACGATGCCATAGCAGATGCTGAGTCCAAGGCCGGTGCCTTTGCCCACGCTCTTCGTGGTGTAGAAAGGATCGAAGATGCGTTTGGGATCTTTGATCCCGTGGCCGTTGTCGGTGAACTGGGTGCAGACGTGTCCGCCCGCCGAGGAAATGCGGATCTTGAGTTTGCCGGCATGCCCGGTCTCGAGGATGGCGTCGACGGAATTGTTGATGATATTCAGGAAGACTTGCTCGATCTGATGCGGGTCAGCGACGACCATGGCCGGTTCCGAAGGGATATCACGCTCAACCAGAATATTGTTGATCTTGAGGTCGTAGTCGCGCAGCGCGAGAGTTTCCTCGAGCACCTTGTGGAGATCGACTTCGTCGCGCTGCGGCGTGCGCTGGCGGGCGAAGGACAGAAGATTCTGGACCACGCGATGCGTGCGCTGCGCCTGCTTGAACAACTTGGCGACATAATCCTGAGCGCGAGTGTTCAGGCCTTCGGTTTCGAGCAGCTGGGCGTAACCGAGGATCGCGGTGAGCGGATTGTTCAGTTCGTGAGCGACGCCGGCGATGAGCTGTCCAACGGCCGACATTTTTTCGCTTTGCAGAAGTTGTTCCTGCGTCTTGCGCAAGTCTTCGTAGGCGCGGCAGGTCTCTTCGTAGAGCCGGACTTTCTCAATCGTGGTAGCGAGTTGGCGGCTGATGGCGACCATCAGATTTTCGTCGTTGCTGGAATATTCGTAACCCAAGTGGCTGCACAGGCCCATGATGCCGACGGGCGCGTCCTTGCCCCAGAACATGACCCATATCCAGGAGCGGTCGGCGTCAGAACGCAGGAACTCGACGACCTTAGGCGGCAGATGCGGCAAATATTCGGCGGTGATCACTTCCGTGCGCGAGCGCATCACCAGATCACCAAAGCCTTCGGTGAAATAAACTTCGGCGGTGCGCACTTTGTCGCGGCTGCGCGGGCCCCAGGCAGCACGGCGGCGATAGGTAGTGGTGTCAGTGTCGGAAAGATAAACCGTGCCGCTCTCCGCGCCAAATAACGTGACCACCTGACGCAAGGTCAGGTTGAGAATTTCGTCGAGATCGAAAGATTGCGCGGCCACCACGGCCATGGCGTTCAAGGCGTTGAGTTCGCGGTTGCGGCGGCGCATCTCGTCTTCGGCGCGGCGCTTCTCCGTCATGTCGAGAACGAAGCCCTGGTAGCGTTCGATGTTGCCGGCGGAATCGCGGGTGGCGAAGCTGCTCTCCGCGGCCAGCAGCAGAGTGCCATCTTTGCGGCGCAGCGTGACGTCGAAATTGCGCACGTAATTCTGCATCTCAATTTCGTTGCGGAAGGCTTCGCGCTGTTTCGGGTCGACGCAGATTTCGGTGTTCAGGTTCAGAACCAGCAGTTCTTCGCGCTTGCTGTAGCCGAGCATGTGAACAAAAGCGTCATTGCAGTCGATAAGCTGTCCTGCCGGATTGGCGACGTAGACGCCTTCCTGGACCTGCTCGAAGAGCAGGCGATATTTTTCTTCCGCGGAACGGCGGTCGGTAATGTCGCGGACGACGTGAATGGTGCCTTTCTGCGGGCTGCCTTGCTCGGTGTAAGAGGATGTCGAGACCACGGAGAAGCCGCCGAAGCAGGGATCTGCGCCTTCCGTGAATTCCTCGTCCCCGCCCATGGCGCAGTAGGGGCAGCCAGTCCATTCGCCGAAGGTGTGCGGCAAGGCCGAGTCGCAGGAACTGCCGACGACATCCGCGGCGGCCTGGCCGAGCTGTTCGAGCAAAACTTGATTGGCCTTGATGATGCGGTAGTCGGCGTCGTGCGCCAGAATGATGTCGTGGATGGAATCGAATGTGTTGATCCACTGCCGCTGCGAACGCAGTACCTGCTCGAGCAGGCGGAAGTTTTCGACGGCGACCGCGAGTTGCTTGGCGCAGGATTGAAGAAAGTCGAGTTCCTCCGCGGTCCACTGGCGGTTTCCGGAACTGCCGAGCAGCAACAATCCGATCGGCGATTTGTTGCCTGCGACCGGAACCATCACCAGTTGGTGAATCTTTTCCGTCTTCAAGCATTCTTCCGGCTCGGGAGCGGCGGCACTTGGCGTCGTGACTTTCGGTGCGGGTTGATTCAGGAATTTCGAGAGCTCGTCAGTGATCTCCGCCATTCCTGCGTCACGCAGGAAATCGGAGGACAACCCAACCGCGTGAGTCGCGACCAGATGTCCACCTTCGAACAGACGGAACCATGCGGCCCGAACTCCAGTCACGTCCTGCAATTCCTCGACCGCCGATTGCACCACGTTGCCGTATTGTTGCGCGCTGGCGATGCTGATGGTGATGGCCTGCACGGCGCGCAGCCTGCGGGTACGCACCCGCGCCTCGTCGAATACCACGAGCAACATGCTCACACCGAGCGCAATCTCTGCGCTTAGAAATACGGCCGAGGGTACGCGGTCGGTGAAGGGTGACCAGGCCAAATGTAAGAACGGCAGACCTAGCGCGAGCAACCACGCCGCCGGTTCCCAGCGGCCGCGACGTGCACGAAGCAGCGCAATCGCAGCGGTCAGCAGGATGATGCGGTAACCGACTTCCACTGCCACGCGCAGGGGCGGGGAATCCGGCCACAAGAGGATTCGGGCTCCGGCGAAACCAACCAGAATCGGAGTGATTACGGTCAAGGGAAGGATCAGATCGCGGCCGCGCGTGTAGAGCAGAACCGCGCCCGCGAGCAAGCCGACGGCGAGCATGAAGGTTGCCTGCACGGCCACGGCGTCGAAAGGCGCGGGAATTTTCGCCGCGAAGCAGTGCTCGGCCAGCCGCGATGCCACCAATGCCGTCCAACCCAGGACCCAAACTTTGAGATAGCTCTCGCGGAAGGCGCGCAAGGCCAGCAGCGAGGCGCCCAGCAGGATCAGCAGAGTCAATTCTGCTGCCGTGGGCATGGCCAGGCCAAGCTTTGCGGCCGAATTCCAGATGGACCAGAGAGATTCACTCATCGCATGCGGACGTACGTCTTCCTTCCTTTTGAATATCATGGCGCGGCAACTTCTCGATGGAGTTTCCGGACCTCAGTGATTACTTTCGGCATCTCGCGCGTGAGTTACAATCGCCGATAGACTTTCGTGTATTCCTCATGCCAGATCGAATTCTTGTAGTTGACGACGAAGAACCGATACGGGAAATCGTCGCTTCCATGCTCGGTACGGCCGGATATGCCTGCAAACAGGCAGCTTCCGGTCTGGAAGCGTTAGCGATCCTCACGTCCGGGGAAGAGTTTGACTTGATGCTCTCGGACCTGATGATGGCCGACCTGGACGGCATTGGGCTGCTGGAGCGGACGAAGGAAAAGTATCCGGATATGCCGGTGGTGATGGTTACCGCCGTGCACGACATCTCAGTCGCGCTGGCTGCCATTCGAAACGGGGCCTACGACTACTTGCTGAAGCCGTTCGAGCGCGAGCAACTGCTCAACACGGTTAGCCGAGCGCTGGAGAACCGCCGGCTGAAGGTGGAGAATCGAATTTACCAGACTAATCTGGAATCGCTGGTTAAGGCCCGCACCGATCAACTGCAGACCGCCATGGGAAACCTGGAGCGTTCGTACGACATCACGCTCGAGGCGCTGGGCGACGCGCTGGATCTGAAAGACCGTGAAACCGAAGGCCATTCGAAGCGCGTAACGGCGTTCACGATCGCAATTGCCAGGGCCATGGGGCTGCCTCGGGATCAGATCAATACGATTGCCCGGGGAGCGTTCCTGCACGACATTGGGAAAATGGCGATTCCGGACAAGATCCTGAACAAGCCGGGAAAACTTGAGCCCGAGGAATTCAACATCATGAAGGAGCACGCCCACCTCGGCTACCAGATCGTGAAAAAGATTCCGTTTCTGGCCGAGGCGGCTGAAATTGTGTACTCGCATCAAGAACGCTTTGACGGCAGTGGCTATCCGCGCGGGCTTAGGGGGGAACAGATTCCTCTGGGAGCACGAATCTTTTCTGTCGCGGACACTCTGGACGCCATTACCTCGGATCGGATTTATCGGCCGAAGCAGACGCTGGGGGCGGCGCGCGAGGAAATCGCGAAATGGGCCGGGCGGCAGTTTGATCCTGAAGTGGTGAGAGTGTTTCTCGAAATGCCGGACAATATCTGGGAAGATCTGCGCAAGGAAATTCACGCCCAGATCTACCGGGTAGCATATTCCACAGGGGCCAAGGGCTGAATCCGTTCGCCAAGGTAAAAACCGTTGAGCGGTCGTAATCCATCGAAATTCCTAGTTGCGGCTGCAGCGCTGCTGACGGCAGTGCTGGTATTGTCCGTTGCGTTCCTTCCCAAGGGCATATTTCTGGTTGGGGTCAGCGACATCACAGGCGCATTGCTGATGCTCTGTGCATTGGTTGCATTCGCTTCGCGGGACTGGGCCAGCAAAGGCCGCCTGCGGTGGTTCTGGTTGCTGCAGGCTGCGGGATGGGGTCTGTGGTTCAGCGACCAGTTGGTGTGGATTGGATTCGATCTATTCCTGAGGAAAAAAGTTCCCGCCATGTATCCGGCGGACGCCCTGTTGTTTCTCGCCGGTGCTCCTATGATTGCAGGCCTGCTGCTGCGGCCGCACCGCCAACCTTCCGAGCGCAGTGCGCAGTTGGGGGCGCTGGACTTTTCTCTGCTCTCATTGTGGTGGCTCTACCTCTACCTGTCGTTCGTTGTGTGCTGGCAGTACATCTCGCCGAATGAGGACGCGTACAACCGAAATTTCGATTGGCTCTCGGGAGCGGAGACGATTCTGCTGGCCGGAGTCGTGCTGATGTTCTGGCGCGAGAGCGCGGGGCGGTGGAAAAGGTTCTACGCCTGCTTTTGTGGCGCGGTGGTGTTCAACGGAATCTGGTTCTACGTGATCAACCACGCCATTGAGAGAGATGTCTACTTCACCGGCAGTTGGTATGACATTCCGTACTGTGGGTCCTTCGCGTTATTTATGGCGGTAGGCCTGCTGGGAACCGGCTTGTCCCCGGAACCCGAGAAGGTGGCGGGTGAATCGTACGGATCGTGGATGGCGAACCTGGCGATGATGGCGGTGCTATCTTTGCCCATCATTGCAATCTATGCTTTGCTCGATCCTCGTCTGCCGCGCTCTGTTTCGAACTTCCGGGTGCTGGTGACGCTGGCGACAATGTTTATGATGGCGTTTCTGCTGTTCATTCAGCATCGCCGGCTGAATCGGGAGTTGCAGAGCACCAACCTGGTTCTGCAGGAGGCTTCGCTCACTGATCCGCTGACCGGATTGCGCAACCGGCGATTTTTCTCCGCGACCATTGAATCGGACGTGAGCCAGACGCTGCGCTCTTACGCCGATGGCCGCGATCCGAAAATCCGCGACCTGGTCTTTTACTTGATCGACGCCGACAATTTCAAGGAAGTGAATGACCGGTACGGACACGATGTCGGCGACAAGGTGCTGGTGGAAATGGCCCGGCGTCTCAGTTCTTCGATTCGCCATTCCGATGTGCTGGTGCGCTGGGGTGGGGAAGAGTTTCTGATCGTCTCGCGGTACACGGATCGTACCGAGGCGGAATGGTTGGCCCACCGGGTTCTTTCGGCGGTTGCCGATTCGCCGATCGAGGTGGGTGGATCGGGCGAAACGATCTACCGGACCTGTTCGCTGGGCTGGGCGGCATTTCCCTGGTCTCCGGAGAATCCGCGGGCCAACAGCTATGAGGAAGTTCTCACGCTGGCGGATCGAGGGCTGCATCAGGCGAAGCAGCTGGGCAAGAATCGCGCGGTGGGCATCGTGCCGGCTGCTGGAAAACTTCCGGCTACAACGATTGAAGGCCTGCATTCCGCAGGGCTGAAGGTAGATCTGCTGGCGGTGGCTGGGCCCGCGCTGGGGCAGAAATAGGCTGGAGCAACGCCCTTCGGCTCCTGCTATACAACCTGATTCAAACTTTCCATTCAAGAACGGAATCACAGAATCGCCGGCTGAGCATTGGCTGGCGGCGACGTTGCTCCCAGTGGGTCGACTTGCAGCGTCAGGCCATCGATTCTGCGCACCACTACGAGCTGACCCGTGGGCAGAGGTGAAGAGGCGACGGCATCCCACAATTCGCCGTGCACGAAGATTTTGCCTTGAGGAGAGAGCGCGGTCTGCGCGACTCCGGTTTCGCCCACCAGACCTTGGGCTCCGGTGGCCACTTTGTTGCGGCGGGCTTTGAGGGCGATGGTCATCAGGAAGGCGGTGATCAGGCCGAGTGGGATGCTTACGGCTAACGCAGTCAGCGTGTGGACGCGCATTTCCGGAATCGGCGAATCGACCAGAAGCAGACCACCCAGAGTGAGCAGAGCGATGCCCGCGATGGTGAGGATTCCGTGCGTGGCGAATTTGGCTTCGGCGGCGAATAGAGCGAAGGCCCCGAGAATCAGGCCCAGCGCGGCGAAGCGCGTGGGAAGAATATTCAGCGCGAAAGCGGCGAGCAGGATGAAGACGACGCCGACGGTGCCGGGGATGACTGCGCCGGGATGGTTGAATTCGATATACAAGCAGAGCGCGCCAATGGCGAGCAGCAGAAAAGCGACATCCCCATCCATCAGCGTATCGAGAATGTGTTCCTTTAACGTCATTTCAAACGCTACAACCGGCTGTCCGGTTAGGTTCAACGAGACGGATTCTCCGTTGAAGCGTTTGAAGGTCTTGCCCTGCATCTGGCGGAAGAGGTCGTCGGGACTCGATGCGATGTAGTCGATGAGATGGCCGGCGAGAGCCTCCTGCTCGGTGAAGGACTTCGATTCGCGCACGGCGCTTTCGGCGGCTTCGACGTTGCGTCCGCGCTTGGAGGTGAAGGAGCGCATGAGGGCGGCGGTGTCGTTCTCAACTTTCCGTTTCATCTCGTCGTCTGGTTTGAGTTGGACCGGGCCGATGAGCATGACCGGATGCGCCGCTCCGGCGGCTGTTCCCGGAGCCATGGCGGCGATGTCAGCGGACTCGAGCACGAAGATTCCGGCGGAACCGGCGTGACCGCCAGTGGGAGTCACGTAGACGATGACGGGCACCCGGGAAGAGGTGATCTTCTCCATGATCACGCTCGTCGAACTCAGGAGGCCGCCGGGTGTATTGATCTCGATCAATACGGCTTGATCGTGGCGGCGGCTGGCTTCGTCGATGGCGCGGGCAATGTACTCGGCGCTGATGGGCTGGATGGTGTCGTCGACAGTGATCTTGAGGACTTGGGCGGAGGCTGGCGATGAGGATGAGAAGGCCAGCAGGACGAAGGCGATCAGGGATAGGGATATCGTTGCACTAATTTTTTTGTGTGCCTCTGGTAAAAGCTTTGTTTTCTTTGAGTTGCCGGGTGTCGATACGAGTGTCGGACGGTAAAATATTGAGGCCAAAGGGCTTGTGGGTAAAATACTGCGGAATAAGGAGTTAGAGGGGTGATTTTCGACTGGGGCAACGCGAGATGGTCTGTAGCCAAACACAGATTAGTAAAATTTTAGATACATCCAGTTTAACAGGTTGAGAGCGATTGTTTGCGAGTGGGACGCGGGAGAATTCGCTTTGGGGCGAACAGGTTAGGGGCACGGGAGAAGAATTTGCTTGACAGGGTCAGAGGTTGAGTTCGTTCGGCGGGGGCGCGGTGGTCAGAGCGACAAAATGGCCATCCGCGCGGGATTATGAGCAAGCGCGATTCCTCGGGTGCAGTCGCGCTCGCCCCGGCTGTCTTCGGGATGACAATTTGCTTTGATCGAAGTAATGCGGGGTCAAAACGCGCTGTCGCCTGTTTTCGACAACGACTTGAGCACGTACAATTCTATTGGTCACATGATGCGGATATGCCTCGGAACCCGAACGATTTGCGTGTTTCTGCTGCTGATTGCGAGCGCGGCTTGCCAGAAGCATCCATCTACACGGGAATACGACGCTCTCTCTGCATTTATCGACAGCAAATTCGCAAGTCGAAAAGGCGTGCAGCCGATCGAGCCGATCGGGAACGGAATCACCAGAATCGTAATTCTCAATACAACCGAGTCCGATGAGGGTGGGCAGAACCTTCGGTTGGACGGGAACGGACAGCCGATTCCTTGGTCGCAAACGGCGAGTTCATTGCAGGGCAAGGATCCCACTCTTAGACGAACGACAATAGATGCCTTCCGGGAAGTAAATAGGCAGCAACTTTCCTTGCGACGCTCTTTTCATCCCGGCATTGACTACGAACTCGCGGATTCAGCTCAGCTCGAGCCCATTTTCAAAAGAGGCGGCGGTGATTGGCTTGCATTTTACAAGCGATTCCCAGGTTCTCCGGGCATCATGACATTTTCGCGAGTAGGCTTCAGTGAAGATGGTACGCAGGCCCTCTTTTATTTGAGCAACCATTGTGGCGGACTTGCGGGACTGGCATGTATGTGGTAATGGAGAAACGTAACGGTACTTGGGCAATCGAGAGAGAAATTGAGATGTGGATTTCTTGATCCCCGCGAATTGTTGTCGCAAAATCCCCATAGCACTCATGATCGCCTTGGCGGGCACTTGAGTGTAACGGCCTGGTTTAGCCACTTAGGAACCGTCGCATCGTATTTAGGTCTTTTCTGCATCTTTTAGACGCAGAAGAGAGTCGACCGTTCCTGATTCCCAAGCGAGGGGGAGCTTTGGATTCAAGTTCATTCCAGTGAGCTTACGTGGTTCGGCATCGGATCGAGCTCCGCGCTTAATGGCAGCGCCCCGAAACTTCTCCTCCCAATGCGATATCAGTTCAGGTATATCCCTAGTCCAGCGATGAGATGGTGGGTACAGAATACCGGCGACTCCGTGTCTGACATGACGGTTATTGCTCGGAGCAGTCCGCTCGGGCAACCGGTTGCCACCGCGAAGACTGATTCAACGGGGAGGTTTTCTTTCCCGACACTCGGCCCCGGAAAGTTCTACTTGAAGGCGACAAAGAAGCTTGTTGACGCGACTGTTGACGCGGACGCTGTTGTAACGGTTAGGAAAGGAAAGCACCTAATCATTTGCCTCGTAGCCGAAGCCATGCCTGAGGAAAGCTCGCCGCAATAGCTGGTGAAACATCCCCATTGCACTCATCGACCGGGTTGTGAGTGAAATCGCCTGCTTTCCAGATTTCGCTCCGACCTGCTTTATGTGGTTCCAGGGGCCGAGGGGGGCAGGCTTCGTGCGCGAATGGTGCCAATCAGAAGTGCGAGGTTGCTGAGCAGGACGACTGCGAAGGCCAGGGACGGCAGAAATGCGAAGTCACTGCCGCGAGCTTCGAGCACTTCGATGCCGAGAACGGCGGTGATGAGACCGCGAGGGACGAACCACACCATCAGTTCACGCTCCAGGGCCGAAAACGTACGCCAGGCAGGGCGGCCG
>DATHQJ010000220.1:0-2293 GCA_035482825.1 Binatus sp. (SeqCode)
CTCATCCCCACCCAACTCAAGCGCATCGCCAGAAAGATTTCTCTCGGCCTGGGCCGTGACGGCAGCTATTCCGGTGACGGCTCCGGCGATATTTTCATCGCCTTCTCCACCGCGAATCCCGGCGCCGTCGGAACCAAGGGATTGCACCAGCTCACCATGCTCCCCAATGATTCCCTCAACCCGATTTTTCTAGCCACCGTTCAGGCCACAGAAGAAGCAGTGGTAAACGCCATGGTCGCCGCCGAAACCATGAAAGGCATCAACGATCACGAAGTCATCGCGCTCCCCCACGACCGCCTCCGCGAAGCCCTGAAGAAATACAACCGCTTGGCAAAGTGAGAAAGTGGGTGCCCCATTTCTCGCGCGCCCTTTGCGCGAGAAGTGGGAGTTGTGACACTTGATTCTTCATTTGTGATTTCTGATTTTTGATTTTTGATTTCTGGCCTCTGACTTTCCCTAGTTCGGCCCAAACGTCCCGCTCCCCCGCCGAAACCCCTGCACCTCAATCCCGAACCGCTTGAGCATCGACTGCAGCGTGGTGCGCTTCATCCCCAGCCGGCGCGCCGCCCCATCCGCCCCCGACAACACTCCGTGAGTCTCCCGCAATACGCGCACGATATGCTCTCGTTCCATCTCCGAAAGATCGTCGTCGGTAACCTCCTGCGGTCCATCGAGCTCCAGCGGCGGCCCCGCCAGCTCTCGTCCTTTGCTCATAATGACCATGCGTTCGATCATGTTCTCCAGTTCGCGGATGTTCCCCGGCCAGTTCCAGTTTTGCAGCACCGCCATCGTCTCCTCAGGCACCACCTCAATGTGCTTGCCCATGCGCGTCGCATGCTTCTTCACGAAGCGCTGCACCAGGATTGGTATATCGCTTCGCCGCTCGCGCAACGGCGGCAACTCGATGGGAAAAACGTTCAGCCGGTAAAACAAATCTTCGCGAAACTTCCGGTCCGCAATATCCTGCCGCAAATCCCGGTTCGTCGCCGAGATGATGCGCACATCCACATGCAGCGTCTTCACTCCGCCCAGCCGTTCAAAATCGCGATCCTGCAGCACTCGCAGCAACTTCGGCTGCAGTTCCAGCGGCAATTCGCCAATCTCATCCAGAAACAGCGTCCCCTTATCCGCCAGTTCAACGCGTCCGACTTTCTGGCTGATCGCTCCGGTGAACGCCCCCTTTTCGTGCCCAAACAGTTCGCTCTCCAGCAATCCCGAAGGCACCGCCGCGCAGTTCAGCTTGATGAATGTCTTGTCATGCCGCGAACTCAGCGCATGCACCGACCGCGCCACCAGTTCCTTCCCCGTGCCGGTCTCGCCCAGCAGCAATACCGTCGAATCCGTGGGAGCCACTACCCGCGCCTTCTTCAGCACCTCTCGCAGCGCCGGACTCTGACCAACGATTTCTTCAAATCCCAACTCCGTCTGAATCTCGCTCTCCAGATACGACTTCTCCTGAGCCAATTTATCCCGGGCGGCCTGCAGACGATCCGCCATTTCCCGAAATCGCGCGATGTCCATCGAAGCGCCCGTAATCCCAATCACGCTCCCATCCGCGCCGAACAGCGGTTCAATCGTGATGTCGAAAGCATAGTTCTTGCCCTCGTGCACGATCTCTACATCCTCCCGTAAGGCTACGCCGCTTCTGAGAACCCGCCATTTAAGGTCGACTAGACTCGCCGCCTTCTTCGGTCCAACGATTTCTTCATCCGTCTTGCCGATCACTGCCCGCTGCCAATAAAGTTGCGGGTTATAGATCCACGTATACCGCAGCTCGCGGTCCTGATTGAAAACCGTGATCGGCGAATCCTTCAGCGCCACCCGGAACCGCTCCTCGCTTTCCACCAAAGATAGTTCCGCTTTCATTCGCGCCAGTTCCGCCCGCCTCTTCTCGGTAACGTCATGTGCCATCCCACGCACAATCGGCGAGGCCACTCCTTCCGTGCGCAGCGTATTACTGTATTCCCAGATCCTCTGCTCGCCACTCCGCGTCAGCACGCATAACAACCCGTGGTCCGCTCCGTTTTTCTTGATCCTTACCAGATACTCGTCGAACATTCCGCGATATTCCGGCGCGATCAGTTCCCGCATCGGAATCTTGAGAAACTCGGCAACTTCATATCCCAGCAAGCGCGCCGGCGTCGGATTCACCGACAGCAGTCTCCCCTCCAGATCGTGCGTGCACACCAGATCTTCACTATGTTCCACCAGATCCCGGTACCGGTCCTCGCTCTCACCCAGCGCATCTTCCACACGTTTTCGCTCGCTGATGTCGCGCGAAACCGCGACCACA
>DATHQJ010000221.1:0-10460 GCA_035482825.1 Binatus sp. (SeqCode)
GGCGTACTGCGCTACCAGGCCTGCGACAACGCGCAATGCTTCCCCCCGAAAACCGTCCCGGTGAGTTTTGAGGTGAAAGTCGTGAAGGAACCGCCAACCCACCACGCCAACCCCGCGCAGAGCCCGCACGTGCATAACTAGGGGTTAGCTCTCAGCGATCAGCCGTCAGCTCTCAGCCAGACAACGCGACTACGAGACCGGCCTCAAACCTCTGCTCCCTTATTGCCGATGATCAAAGTGAAGCTGGACAGGCTTACTCCCCGAGCTGAATCGCGCTCGGGGTTTTGTTTTGTCTAGGTGCTTGCAGAGTCTGCCCTTTTCTAGCGCTTGCCGGTTTGCTTTCCGGGCGGCTTATTGGGGTCGTAGCCGGAGTTGGGGTCGAACATGGCGGGATCGAGTCCCTGGTTGATGGTTACTGAGTTGAGGAAGCGCTGGCTGGCCATGTCCTCGTTGAAGAAGCGGGTCACGTTGTAGGGGGCCATGACGCCGGAAACCCGGCGGTAGTTCTCGTAGACTTCTTCTTCCAGATTCTTCTGCCGGTCGACCGGATCGCGCCAGGTGAACGACTTCTTGACCGGCAGGTGGGTGTCGGAATCGATGAAGAGCGTCACGCTATCGTCCTGCGCGTTGATCAATGTCACGCGCTGCGACGGATGCTGTGCCGCAATGGCTGCGCCCTCATACAGCAACACGACGCCAGGATCGTTCACCCAGTTGCGCAGAATGTTGTCGAGCGAGAAGCGGCGGCGGCGCATGTATTCGATCCGATCTTTCTCTTCGATGGGATGCGCTCCCTTGTAGGTAAGCTCCCACGCTTTGTTGCCGACATAGAGCTCCGCGACGTCGCGCTCTTTGGTGAGTTCGACGCGCTCTTTGTCAGGAAACTCGGTGAAACCCCAGAATACGACGCCGGCGCCGCTGGCCCGGCCATGATGAAAGCCGTAGCTTTTTCCCTGCTGCTCGCGGTCGCGGATAGTGAGGTAAGCCTGCCCGCCCAGCGCTTGAATTGCCTGATTGAGCAAGGCTTTGGCCTGGAGGGCGTTTGCCTGATCGACGGGCACAGCGGGATTTGAATTGGCCGGCTCCGACGACGACTGAGCGGGCGCGGGACGAAGCTCTCCTCCTGCCTGAGCCAAAGCTGCCTGAGCCCAGGCCGAGCACACCAAAACCAGAATCGGGAAAACCTGTTTCATTCCACTTGAGGGAGTGAGCGCGTGCAATCAGAATTGTAGCGTTTCTTGGGGATTTTCTGCCCGCAGCAGTGAAAAGCTCCTCTCGTGGCTTGGATGCAGGAAACGGCCGGAGGGCAAGCTGGGGGCAGCCGTTTTTCTGCCGTTTATTCTGCGCGCCTACCCTGCTTACTTATCCCGCCAAAACCGCGCCGCCGTTAACGTTAAAGACTTCTCCCGTGATGAAGCTGGCGTGTTCGGTGCATAAAAACAGCACCGGCCCGGCGATCTCCTCGGGCCGGCCAGCGCGGCCCATAGGAATCTCGCGGCGAATTTCCTCCCCGCTCCTCGGGTCGGCCAGGGCTCGGGCGCTCATGTCGGTGTCGACCCAGCCGGGGGCGACGCAATTTACAAAGATTCTGTCGGGAGCCAGTTCGGTTGAGAGGGTCTTGGTCATGCTGATGATCGCGCCCTTGCTCGCGGAGTAGTCGCAGTGAAAGGCCTCGCCGCGCTGGCCGCTGGTGGAACTGATCAGCACGATGTGTCCCGCGGGGCCGTTTTTTCGGGGATGCGCTTGCTCCTGTGATTTCATTTGCGCGACCGCGTGCTTCACCAGACCGAAAACTCCGTCGAGATTAATGGACAACGTGGAACGCCATTGCGCATCCGACATGCGGTCGATCGGGACATCCTGCTCCGGCCAGACGCCGTGATTGGCGACGACGATGTTGAGCTGACCAAAATGCCGCACGGTCTCGGCCACGAGCGAGCGCGCCGATTCAGGGTTGTCCAAATCGGCGGCGATGGGGTGGCAGACGTCCGCGCCACATTCTTTGGCGAGCGCCTCGGCCTGCGGGCGGGCGCTGCGGAAACTGAACGCGACCTTCGCGCCCGCGGCTGTAAACATGCGAACCGTGGCCGCGCCAATGCCGCGCGATCCGCCGGAGATCAGAGCGACCTTGCCAGAGAGAGATAGAGGGATAGACATGACAGACCAGTTTCGAGCTTCCGGTCCCGTGTTGCAAGTGGGTGAGGGTCCACAGGGCTAAAGCCCGCCCGGGTGCGTGCGCTTTACGCGGCGCTGAAAGCGCCGCTCTTCCATGGTGCTTCGAGCACGGGTGCTCGAGCGGGGATCTTCAACTTCCCGAGGACGACATGCGCTCTGACTTCAACCCGCGCAGCAGCAAACGCACCAGCATGCCGTCAAAGCGCGTCCCGCTCATCTTCGACAATTCCTCGAGCGCCTGTTCCGGCGTGCGCGCGGCGGAGAACGACTGTTCCGTGACCATGTTGGCGTAGGCGTCGGTCAGCGCGATAATGCGCGCCCACAGCGGAATCTGCTCGCCCCGCAAGCCATCGGGATAGCCCGTGCCATCGAAACGCTGGTGATGATGTTCGATAGCCTCGCGCATCAGCGGGCAGTGCGGAATGGCGCCGACGATCTCCGCGCCCACGTGGGCGTGCATCTTTACCTGTTGAAATTCATTTTCGCCAAGCGGGCCGGGCTTGTTGAGGATGTGCTCGGATACAAAAATCTTGCCCACATCGTGCACGCGGGCGGCATAAACCAGATCCGCCGTCTCCTCGGAGGACAGACCCAAGGACCGGGCAATCACTTCGGTATAACGCGCCACCAGGTCGCCGTGGCCGGCGGTCTGCAGCTCGCGCGATTCGGCGGCGCGGCTCAGAGCCTCGATTGCTTCCTTGAGCAGCGGCACGTTGCAGTCTTCATCTCCACCGCAAAGTTTGTAAAGAGTCGAAGTCAATTCCTCGAGGTGTTCCGGTCCGGTATGCTCGCGCTGCAGGAAGCCTTCGATGTACGCCGAAATCTGCTGGCGCTGCCGGGCGAAGCCCTGGCCTTCAACAAATTCGTGCGCGGTTGAAACCGAGTTTCCACCCGAGCGCTTGGAAACGTACATGCCGGAGTCGGCCACGCGAATAATGTCTTCGATGGAGAACCCGTGCATGGGGAAACTGGCAACTCCGAAGCTGCCGGTGATGTGATGTTCGCTCAGCATGGGATCGCTGGCTAGCCACTGGCGCAGGCGCTCGGCCAGCACCTGGGCTTGTTCCGCCCCGGTCTCCGGCATCAGGACGATGAACTCATCACCGCCATAGCGGGCCACCACGTTCGATTGGCGGGACTTCTGCTCGAGCAATCGGCCCACGCGAGCCAGCACCAGATCGCCCTCGAAGTGGCCCATGTTGTCGTTGACTTGTTTGAATTTGTCGAGATCGATCAGAACCACTGAGAACGGGCGGCCGGATCGCGAAGCGCGTTTCCACTCGGCCGACAAGGCTTCCCAGAAAAAGCGGCGGGTCTTGATTCCGGTCAGGCCGTCAGTGATGGATTGCTGTTGCAACTTCTGGAACACGAAAGCATTGTGCAGCGCGGTGGCCAGCAAATCGGCCAGCGTGTTGAGAATCAAGACGTCCTGAGGGGCGAATGCATTTTCGGCGCGGCTCTCGATATTGAGCACGCCGAGCAGCGATTCGCCGTATGTGATCGGGATACAAAGCACGGCGCGCGAGTCCGAAAGGATCCCCGTAAGATTGCCGGGCAGAGCATTCTGCACCAAAGCGCGTTCGCCGGTGCGGGCCACGCGGCCCAGAATGCCGGTTCCCAGCGGGATGCGCCTGCCCATGGCATGAGCGGTTGCGCCCGCCTCGGCTTTGATTTCGATCTCTTTGGTCCCGTAGTCGAGCAAGCCCACGCCGATATGATCGAAACTGAAGTTCTTCTGAATCTCACTGGCAATCTCGCCCAGCATGTGAACCGGATCATCGCTGGAAATCGCGGTGCGGGACACATTGTTGAGGAATGCCAGTTGCCGCGACCGGCGCTGCTCGTCGGCAAACAGGCGCGCGTTCTCCACGGCGACCGAGACCTGTCCGGCGGCCGTCACCAGCACGTCAAGATCGCGCTGCTCGAAAACGAATTCCCGGTCAGGATGCATCGCGACCATAATTCCCGAAGCCTTGCTGCCTAGAAAAATTGGCGCGGCGATGAGGCATTTGGCAGGTCGTTGCGGGATATGAGTGATGCCCAGTCCCTTGCGCGTGTTCTCCAGATCGGAGCGGATGAGCAGCGGCTCACCGGTACGGATCACGTATTCGGTAAACGCGTTCCGCAGTTCACGGCTGCGTTTGGGCAGCACGCGACTGTCTCTGACCTCAAGTTCGAAGCGGATCTGTTCGCCCTCCTGGAACGCAATGTAGAAGTGGCTGGTATCGAAAATCTGTCCCAGTTCGACCTGGATGCTGCGCAGGATGTCGTCCTGGTCGAGGCGGGAACTGATCGCCTTGCCGATGTCGGTTAAGAGTTCGTACTCTTTTGTCCGGCGATGGGCATCGTGACTGACCACGTAGTTTTCGAGAGTCAGGCCCAGTTGCAGAGCCAGACCCACCATCAGCCGCGGGCCGGACGATCCGAACGCCCGCCGCTCCGCGTGAGGAAAAAGGATCACGCCGAAATTGTGCTCGCGAGTCTGCAGATTCACCGCGGTCAAATTGCGGACTTCGGCGCCGGTGAGGATTCGCTTGAAGTCCGCGAAGGTTCCGGACGCCGCCATAGGGAAGGGCTCGGCCATGTCCGCCAGATCGTGCACGGTAAAGATTCCGCTCTGTCGATAGGCCAGCTCGCTGATGTAATCGCCAGCCCCGCACTTTTCCAGGGCGTCGAGGAATCCCGCAGGAAATCCACGTTGCACCGACGGTAAGAGACTGCGCCAGCGCTCGGTGATGAAGATGGCGGCACGATCCACCGGCAGAGCGCTCATCAGGCGCTCCAGCGCAGCCTGCATGCTGGGCACCAGATCCTCGGCGAAAAGCAGGCGCCGGGCGTCGACGCCCAGAGTCGACAAGGCCAGAGTATTTTCCTGCACCGCATTGCGCTGGTTTTCAAACAGCACCATCACCATGGCGATGCCCAGCAGCATCTGCGGCACCGGTCCGAACAACCGGCTGGCGCTGCCGAAAGTTTCTCCCAGGGGACTGTGCAATTGCCCTACGCCCATGAGTACAGCCCATAACGCCAGGGATCCGGCGAGCACCTGGAAGGCGAGCGACCCGCGCTTATGGCCATTGAGGTAGAAGACCGCGGAACAGTAGAGCAGAATCGCGGCCAGACCGGCGCCCAGCCGGATTGCCGGATCGACATCAGGCCTAAATACTCCGTTCAGCATGTGCCCGCGCAAAGTAAGGCTGGCCAGAATTACTCCGCCCGCCAGAACCGCGGCATCGTACCAGCGGTAGTGGGAGGGTCCGCGCATCAGCCGCGTGGAAACGAAAATGCACATGGCCATGCCGACCAGGAAAAGCTCGCCCACAAAAAATGCGATCGGAGACGACGGGAATGTATCGAGGACGTAGTGCAGCGAGTAAAAGGCCCAGGCCCACTTCCATGCCCGGAAGTAGGGTTGCCGGCTTTGCTCGTGGAGATAGGTAAAGACGAGGAACAGCAGAACCGAAACGAATCCCGGGATTAATACCGTCGTGATGATTACATTACTGTTCATAGCTGCTCATGCGCCCGTTTGAGAACACCTCTGGCCAACTTTCGGGCACAGTTTTCGGGGGGAAACAGTGATTCAATGTTTTCACAACAGGCCCGCGAACACAATAGGATTTAAGTACATTGTCCGCCTTCGATATTCCTTCGTCCGCAGGTTGGATGTGAGATCGTTATGGCGCAACGCTTGACGATGTTTTTGCATCTCCGTACCATCGAAATTCGCAGCACCGCAGGTCAGATCGCAAACGTTCTTGCCCCCCATGTCGGAATCCATGAATTCATCTTTGTCCAGCGTGCCGCCGCCCCATAAACCGAGAGTTCGTTTTGCGCCCTCGCCCACCGGGTTTCTTCATGTAGGCAGCGCTCGCACCTTTATTTTCAACTGGCTGTATGCCCGCCGGAATGGCGGCACGATGATTTTGCGGCTCGACGACACCGACGTTGAGCGCAATACCGACGCCTCCGTCAACTCGATTTTTGAGGGCCTGAAGTGGCTGGACCTGGGTTGGGACGAAGAATACAAACAATCCGAGCGTGGAGAACTGCACCGCCGAACCGCCGGGGCTATCTTTCAGAAGGGGCTCGCCTACCGGGATTTCACGCCCGCTCATACTGGAGATAGCGAAAGATCTGGCGCGCAGGGAACGTGGTTGTTCAATCCCGGGATGCGGGAACTCTCGCGCGCGGAAAGCGACCGCCGCGCCGCCGCGGGAGAGCCATTTGCGTTGCGCTTTCGCGTGCCCCGCGAGGGCGACCAGATAGTGCGCTTCGCCGATGCGGTTTATGGCCCGCAAGAAAAGGCCGCTGCCGATATCGAAGACTTCGCGCTCCTGCGTTCCGACGGCATGCCGACGTATCACCTCGCCTCGTGCGCCGACGACGCCGACCTGCGCATCAGCCACATCATTCGCGGTCAAGATCATCTTTCGAACACCTACAAACACGTATTGATATTCGAAGCCGCCGGCTTTCCGCCGCCGACGTTTGCGCATCTTCCGCTGCTGGTGGCGCCGGACGGCACCAAGCTCTCCAAGCGCCGCCACGGCCCGGTGGTGAGCGTCACCACCTACCGCGACGCAGGATTTCTGCCCGAAGCGTTCATGAATTTCTTGTGCCTGCTGGGCTGGTCGCCGAAAGACGATCGCGAGCAGATGAGCCGCCAGGAACTGGTAGACGCATTCTCGCTGGAAGGAATCAACCGCTCCAACGCAGTTGTCAACTTCAAGGAGTCCGCAGCTACTAATGCTGTCATCCCGAGCGGAGCGAGGGACCTTGGTGTTGCCTCCCCCGAAGATACCTTCGACCCCAAGGCGCTCTGGTTAAACGCCCAACACATTCGCGCCCTCTCCGTCGAAGACCTGAGCCATCGATTGCTGCCGATCGTGCGGGAAGCCGGCTTCGACGTCACTCCAGAAAAGATGCTCCGCATCACGCCGCTGATCCGCGAACGCATCACGCTGCTGCGCGATGTGCTCACCGCCGCCGATTTTTTCTTCCTTCACGAACTACCGCCCTACGACTCCGCCGAACTCATCCCGCAAAAGGGAGACGCGGCCATGGCGCTGAAAGTTTTGCAACGCGCGCAAGAAGTCCTGCCCAACGTCGAATTCAAACACGATCCGCTGGATCAGGCGCTCCGCGCAGCCGCCCTCGAACTTGGAGTGAAAGCCGGACAAATGTTCCAGCCCATCCGCGTGGCCATCTGCGGCCGCAAGAACGCCCCGCCATTGTTTGAAACGCTGGAAGTGTTGGGCAAAGAGACTACCTTGGCACGGATCGAGAAGGCGATTCGGCGAACGAGTTGAGCGAAAAGCAAAACCCCGAACCATCGTTCGGTTCGGGGCCGTCAACCTGTCCAGTTAACGAATCAATTATCGGAGGGGCAGGTTCCGAAGTCAATGTTACTTTTGAAAGTGGAGAGCCTCCCTGTCCGAAGGCTCTCGCGCAGCCTCCCTACCAAACCAGGATGCTGTGGACCCGACGGGATTCGAACCCGCACCTTCGAACTGGACAGGTTGACGTGCTGCCGTTACACCACGGGCCCATCGCCGAGACTATTCGCTAAGCGATGAAACTCACAGGACATTCCCTCGTTTTGATGTTTGCCTCTTCCCAATTCGGCATTTTGGATCCAAGAGCGATTGACATGAAGTACTTTGTAATGTAAAGTATGTGCATGATCGCACCCGACGAGCCTTTCCTTCGCCCCGTCCCCAAGCGCTGGATTCCCCGCGAAATGACTTCGGCGCCCGTACTTGATCCCACCGAGCCCCGTGAATTTCTCGAGCGGCGCTACGCGCTGCTGATCAACCCGTTCTATCCCAAGGACGCTAACGCCAGCTTCGGCAAGCACGTGCTCACGCCGACGCTCGCTCTGAGCAGCTTCGCCGCAACCACTCCGCCGCACTGGCGCGTTGCATACTGGGACGAGAACCTGCTCGACGGACGTCCGCCGTTTCGCCCGATGCCGCAGGTCGTGGGCATCACCGTGCATCTGACGTTTGCCAAGCGCGCCTACGAACTGGCGGACTGGTATCGCGCGCGCGGAGCGAAGGTAATCTTCGGCGGTCTGCACGTGCTGTCGTGCCCCGACGAATGCGCGCCGCACGCCGACGCCCTCGCCCTCGGCGACGGCGTGCAACTCTGGCCAAGAATTCTTCGCGACGTGGAATCCGGAAACCTGCAGCCACGCTATGTCGCCACCTATGAGAACGACTACTGTGACGATCCTTCGCCGCGCCGATCCATTCTTCCCCGCCGCAGCTTTCTGACTACGACAAGCCTGATCGCCACTCGCGGATGTCACAACCGCTGCGGCTTCTGCTATCTCGCGACCGACGGCCTCCGCATGCCCTATCGCATGCGGCATCCGCAGCAAGTCGTTGACGAGTTCAAAGCTGACGACCAGCCCTATGCGGTGTTCGTCGACAACAATCTTGGCTCGCGGCGCGATTATCTGCATCAACTCTGCGCCGCGCTCCGTCCGCTCAACAAGATCTGGAGTGCAGCCGTCACCATCGACGTGACCGACGATCCCAGCTTGATCCGCAACATGGCGCTCGCGGGATGCACCGGAGTGTTCATCGGCTTCGAGTCATTGTCGGACCAGAATCTTTCCGACGCGCACAAGAAAACGCCGAAGACTTCAGATTACGCGCGGCGCGTTCGCATCCTGCACGACTACGGCATTCAGGTGAACGGATCGTTCGTCCTCGGCTTCGACCACGACCGCAAAGATTCCTTCGCCCGCACCGCGGAGTGGATCGAAGAGAATCGTCTCGAGTGCGCGACCTTCCACATTCTCACACCATATCCCGCAACACCGCTGTTTCAGCAAATGGAGGCGCAAGGCCGCATCCTGCATAAAAACTGGACTCTCTACGATACCGGCCACGCCGTCTTCCGGCCAAAGCACATGACTCCCGAGGAACTCGAGCAAGGTTACGCCTGGATTTACCACCGCCTTTTCTCCCACGCCTCGATCTGGCGCCGGCGGCCGGAAGACTGGCAGGCCATCCCGCTCTACGTCGCCATGTCGTACCTCTACAAGCGCTCCAACCGCTTCTGGCATTTGTTGATCAAGCACGACTTGGTCAATCCTGTATGGAAGCCGCTCGTGGAGATGACACGATGGCGGCATGTGCACTACCGTCGGCGACTCGCTCAGAGGGAATCACTGAGCGCCGCTCCTGGGCAGGTCGTGTCGGCTGGAGTGTGAGCCTGGAATTCCAAAGGAGCAGCACGATGGCGCCCGTTGTTCTCGCGCCTTGAGCCAACAAAAAAGCGGACGCTCCCGAAGGTGCGTCCGCTCGACCGAATTAGCTTTCGCCCGGCTGAACAGTTACTTCGGCAGGACGCTCGTTCCCTCGGCAACAACCGCGCTCAGGGACGAAGGATTGAGGCCCAGGGACTGCAGAATCGTCGGCGCCACCTGGACGGTGCCCACCGAAGCCCGGATCGTCTTGGCTGCGTAGGACGGATTGGACAGCAGCAGAATCACGTTCGTGTCGTCATGCGCGAACCCGCCGTGTTCTGACAGTTTCGCTTTGCTCCCCGAGTAAGTCACGCCCACATTCGGAGTCACAATGATGTCCGGCGTGCGCGGGTCAAACAGGGGATTGTTGTAGTTCAGCGTAAGCGAAGGACCGTAATAAATCTGCCCCAGCTCAATTCCAGCGGCGGAGGCATTCTCTTCGAGGATCTGAACGGCCGGTAAGGTATCGGCCGAGTTCGACAGCCAGACCAGCGAGACGTCATCTTCGGTGGGCCCAATGCCGGCCGGGTTGTTGGTGGACTCCGAGAGCGGGATGTAGCCCGCGTTCGAGAGCAGAGTGACCGGCGACGTTCCGTTGATCAGCTGCGAAACGTAGCGGCTGGGGTCGATGGGCGATTGCCCGTGCTTGGCCGTGATGATGATCAGAGTGGAATCGAGAAGACCCTGTGCCTTCAGCTCGCTGACGAATTCCGCAATCGAAGCGTCGACAAACTGGAACTCGGTGAGGAGTGCCGCGCCCGGCGTGCCGGCCGCATCCAGATATCCGCCGGTCGTTGCGTTGCTCTTCTCGATCAGCTTCTGGCCCACGCTCAGCGCCTGAAAGTTCATGCCGAAGACCGTCGGAACCTTGGTCTGCGCGGTTCCCAGGTGGTTCTTGCCGTCGATCCAGTTGAGGACCGCATTCACCTTCAGGGTGTCGTAGCACTGAATGTTCTGGAAGCTGTTGGTCCACGCCGTCAGATCTGAGCCCGGATCGCGAATGGGGTCACAAGACGCCCCGAGA
>DATHQJ010000222.1:0-5684 GCA_035482825.1 Binatus sp. (SeqCode)
ATCCGTGGAAATCCGTGTTGATCCGTGGCGCAGTGGGGTTGGTCCGGGGCTTTCGTTCGTGCGGGTTTTTCGATAGCAATCATCACTTTTTTGCCGCCTCGCGGCGTGTGTTAGAGGTGTTTAATGAATCTAGATCATAACGTTTGGAGGTCGTTCCCCATGAAATCTGAATACCCTTTTAACCCGCGCGGCAGGAAAGATCAGCTGATTCCGCCCCCGCCTCCGCCGTCGCGCCTTATCGACGAGAAGATCTCGGACGACTCGGGCGCGGAGACCAACACCAACAGCGCACTGGCGCCGGCGGGTCTTAAGAATCCCTTCTGGAATTAAGCTTCTTCGAGTCAATCTCGGCAGGCGCCGGTTCGTCGCAAACGCAGATTACCAGCGGAATTCTGCGCGACGGACTGGCGCCCATTTTTGACTGATGTTTTTCAAACCGAGAACCTACCGCAAGATGGGCAGACACAGGCAGGGGCGGATGGTGAACTCCAGTCCCGACATTTCTTCCAGCGCCGGATGCAGCGCCGAGTCGTGGCAGGGCTCCAGCGTAATCACGAAGGGCAGCGCGGCCTTTTCAAACCCAGGCTTCTGCAGCAGAGAGTCGATGTTCAGGTGATGCGCCGCCAGGATCTGCGCCAGCCGCGCCACGATCCCCGGCTGATCGCGTACAAAAAACCGCAGGTACCACGGTGTCTCGAAATCGTTGCTGATCATTGGTTCGGAGATCCTGGGCGTGGAGATCGCCGAGGCAGAAACGTTGCTGGCAACGTCTCTCTTGCCCCCACCGGCGGACACGCTCTGCGCAACGAACATTAAATCCGAAACCACAGCCACGGCCGTAGGATCGCCCCCCGCTCCGGCGCCCAGAAACGCCATGTCCCCACCATACTGGCCTGAAGTCAGCACCAGATTGAGGTTGCGCTGCACGCGTCCGAAGGGCGAGTCGGTAGGAACCAGGCAGGGACCAACTTCCGCGAACAGAGCATTTTCTTTCAATTCGGCGCGCGAAATCTGGCGAATGGTGCAGCCCAGTTCCGCCGCGTAATCGAAGTCAACCGCCTCCACGGTGCGAATGCTGCGGGCGCGAATCGATTCCGGTGCGACCCGCGTATGCAATCCCGCCAGCGCGAGAATAGCCAGCTTGGCGCGGGCATCGCCGCCGTCCAGATCCTCGGAAGCATCGGCCTCGGCGTAGCCACGAGCCTGTGCCTCCTCCAGCGCCTCGCTGAAAGGAATCCGCGCGTTCTCAATCCGGCTCAGAATGTAGTTGCAAGTCCCGTTCAGAATTCCGGCGATGCCGTGCAGCCGGTCTCCGCACAACCCGGTGCGCAGCGCCGGAAGAACGGGGACGCCGCCGGCAACCGACGCGCCGAACTCGATCTGGCATCCCTGGCTGGCGGCCAGTTGCAGAAGATCGGGGCCATGCCGCGCAATCAGCTGCTTGTTCGCCGTAACCACCGACTTCCCCGCTGCGAGCGCGCGCCGCACAATCTGCTCAGCTGGATTCAGGCCGCCGATCAGTTCGATCACGATCTGCACATCCGAGTTCAGCACGGTATCGACGTCGTCGGTCCAGATGACATCGCCGGGGACATCGTTCGGTTTCAATGACTGCTTTTTCTTCTCCACGTTGCGATTGAAGATATGGGTCAGGCGCAGAGAACTGCCGCCGTTCTCGCACAGAATTTTCGCCACCGCGCGGCCCACGGTCCCCAAGCCGATCAGGGCGACGCGGCAGGCCTTGTGGGTTGCGCTATTTGGGAGGGTCTCGGGCAATGGTTCGATCTCGCACAGAAGGCGGATTCCTTATCATACGTGCGACTTGCGCTTCTCGGGAACTGCAAACCGAAATAGCAGGAATCTGGCAATCGCGTTCGTGCTGGAGAGAGAACCTCAGCGGTCACCGTAGACGATCCAAGACTCGGCGATTTTGGGCTATGATCGCAGCCTCCATGCGGACCGAAAATGACCGCCGATCCTTCAGCGTACGATCCGTCAGCGTGCTACTTGCCGTCACTGTGTTTTTCTGGACGGGGTGCAAGAAGAAAGAGGGCCAGGCGCAGCCTGATCATCCCCGATTGACTGCGAACGTGATCCTGCGCGATGTCACATTTCATAGCGCATCTCTGAATCGCGACATGCAATATCGCGCCGTCTGGCCGGCCAGCGCCACATCCGGGCAAAGGTTGCCGGTGGTCTACCTGCTGCACGGGGGCGGAGGAGGATTTCGCGATTGGACGAACGATTCTGACGTGGCGCGCTTCGCCGAGTCCGGGCTGCTGCTGGTGATGCCCGAGGGCGGTTCGTCGTACTACACCAACGCCGTCGATCCACCGCAGGATCGCTATGAAGACTACATCGTCAACGATCTCATCGCGGATGCGGAGAACAGGTTTCCAGTCGCGGTTGGGCGTTCGAAGCGCGCCATCATCGGTGTCTCCATGGGCGGATTCGGAGCAGTGAAACTGGCGTTGCATCATCCTGACCTTTTTATTTTCGCCGGCGGCATGAGCTCCGCCATCGACGTTCCCCGCCGCGCGTTTTCCTTCAAACGGCTGCAGCAGTCACGCCACTACAACTCAATTTTCGGATCCGCTGGAAGCCAGACCCGGCACGACAATGATCCCTTCGCATTGGCCCGGACCGCGAATCCCGAAACCGCACCGTATTTTTTTCTTACCTGCGGGGAACAAGAGGGATTGCTCCCAGCGAATCGCGAATTCGCCGCAGTGCTTGCGCAACGTCACTTCCGTCGCGAATTTCACACCGTCCCCGGAGGTCACGACTGGAACCAATGGAACGGTTGGCTTCCCAGGCTGTTTCGCAGCCTTGCGGAGCAGATGAACTCTGAGAACTGATCATTCCACACCGGCGATCGACCCGCAGGGGGCGGCATCGCGGGCGGAATCGGCATCAAAGTTGGTAATATGGTGCCTGCCTGCTGCGAGTGCATTTCCGGCGGGAGCATCGCAGACCTGTTCCATCCAGAAGCGCCTGTCGTTGTCTTTGCCAGCATGAGCCGGCCAGTACGAGCCGAAGTCACGGCCTGCGGCATGGGCGGAGCGCTGTGGTCTGCAACCACGCCCGGCAGCGGGAGGAGAATGAATGATTCGAAAGTTCGCGACGGTTCCCCGACTCAGGGTCGCCCTGGGGTTGATCCTGGCGACGATTCTGGCGGGAGCCACCACGGTCCACGCTCAACAACCCTCAACTCAGCAGCCGCCGACTCAGCAGCCGGCGGATCAGCCAGCAGCCCAGCAGCCCACAGCCCCGGCCCAACAACAACCCGCGACTCAGCCGACCGGCGTGCAGGAAGCCTCGCCTGAGGACCTCGGTCCCTCGCATAAAATAAAAGTCAAGGACTACAAGAACTGGACGTTCAACGCGGGCGGCGGCGCCAGTCTCACCAACGGCAATACCGAGAACTTCGTTCGCGGCGGTGGTGGTGTGGTCGCCGCCGGCGTGGCTCGCAACACCAGCAAGTATTTCGGACTCCGCCTGGATTTCCAGTGGGACAATCTGCCTCTGCGCGACCGGGCGCTATTTCTGGCGCAGGCGCCGGGGGCCAATAGCCACGTGTACTCGCTCTCGCTTGATCCCATCATCAATATTCCTGCCACCCCGACCTGGGGAGGATACATTCTCGGCGGTCCTTCCTATTACCATCGATCGGGCAAACTGGATTCTTCGACCGCGATTCCGGGATCGGCCTGCAACCCGTTTTTCGCCTGGTGGGGAAGCTGTTCCAGCGTAAGCCTTCCGATTAGCGGCGGCTTTCTCAAGTCCAGCCAGAACGAGTTCGGAGAAAACTTCGGGTTCGGCTTGACCCACAAAATAAGCGACCGGTTCGAGCTCTACGCCGAGTTCCGCGACCTGCACGGCAAGAACGGCACCGTCACCACCGACTTGCGCCCCATCACGATTGGCGTGCGCTGGTAGGCGAAGGGATCCCAGAAGCGGATCGACGCCGAAGGGGATCGACGCGGGAAGGGCACGACTTCAGTCGTGCCGCAACGCCCATCCACTTATTCGCGGCGTCAGAGCCCGCGTGAATACCAGCACAACCGTGGAAGAGCGGTGCTTCAGCGCCGCGTAAACGTCCGGAAAAAGAATAAGGGCTCAGCCCCCCAGGCTACTCCGGATTCGTGCGGTAGCTCCACAGGTCCGTGGTCTGCTTTTGGAGCTGCACGAACGATGACGCGAGCGCAGGTTGCGCGACAGCTGTATCTGCATTCGCTTCACGCACCGCCGCTTCGACGATGCCATGCGACGGCGCCAGCGAGCACGCCGGGTCTGTGACCATGTCGCTTCCGGCGAGCAGGAAGGCCTGGCAGTGGCAGCCGCCGAAATCTTCGCCGCGGCGGTCGCAACTGCGGCAGGGTTCCGGCATCCAGTCCTCGCCACGGAACTTGCGAAACGACGAAGATTCCTTCCAGATCCAGTCCAGCGTTTTCTCGCGCACGTTTTCAAACAACATCCCTGGCAACACTTCGGCGGCATGGCATGGCAGAACCTTGCCAGCGGGATTGATGAGCATCAATCTTCGCCCCCAGCCGCCCATGCAGGCTTTGGGATACTTCGCGTAATAATCGGGCACGACGGAATCGATGCGCATGCGGCCGGCCAGGCGCTGCTCGGCGTCGGCCACAATCGTTACAGCCTTCTCAAGCTGCGCGCGCGTGGGCAGCAGCGCGGCGCGGTTGGCCAGCGCCCAGCCGTAATATTGCGTGTGCGCGATCTCGACCCGCTCCGGGTTCAGTTGCTCGATGAACGCGATCATCTCTTGCAGGTGATCGAGATTCTGCCGGTGCACCACCAGATTCACAGTGAAGGCGATTTTGTGTTTTCGGATGGCACGCGAGAGTTCAATCTTGTGGGCGTGCGCCTTGGCTCCGGCAATCCAGTTCGCGGCCGCTTCCCGCGAATCCTGAAAGCTGATCTGGATGTGATCGAGTCCTGCGTCGACCAGAGTTTGCAGTCGTTGTTCGTTGAGGCCGATGCCCGATGTGATGAGGTTGGTATACAGTCCAGCGGCGCGCGCGGCCGCGATGAGTTCGGTCAGATCAGGCCGCGCCAGCGGTTCGCCACCGGTAAAGTGCGCGTGCAGCATGCCGAGCTTGCCGCATTGCTGGAAGACGCTGGTCCACTCCTCGGTCGAGAGTTCGTTCTTAGTGCCCGCCAACTCCAGAGGATTCGAACAATACACGCAGTGCAGCGGGCAGCGATGGGTGACTTCGGCGATGAGAGCGAGCGGGTTGGGAACCATCAGCACGGGAAGAATTGTCCGTAAGATTAGCCTAACTCAGTACCCAGCTTCGCGTCCGTGGCGGACCGCCAATATCACGATCTCTTTTCCGTCATAGTGATACAAGGCGATATAGGCGCCGTGTCCGAATTCAATCACCCATTCGCGGAATTCCGGGGGCATTTCTTCGACCGGGCGGCCTATCTCCGGGTGCTTACCGAGCGCTTTGACTCCTTGCCGCATAGCCTTGACTGCACGCCTGGCGGCATCCCGGCTCTTGGGTGCCAGAAAGGCACGCAGTCGGGCCACATCCAGCAGCGCCGGTTGGGACCACTTCAGGCGCGGCATTTCGGAGGAGCGGCATCCTTGCCCGCTTCGAGCTTGGCCAGCCAAGCGTCGGCTTCTTCGGCGGTGACGTGCAGGCCAGTCGCTTGGTAGT
>DATHQJ010000223.1:0-7619 GCA_035482825.1 Binatus sp. (SeqCode)
CACCGGTTTGCTCGAACGCGGCCGATGGGCAATCACAATTCCCAGCGGTATTCCGATTAACATCGCGAACAGCGTGGAGAAACCAACCAGCCGCAGATGTTCCAGCGTGAGATCCAACACATCGCTACGGTTCTGCAAGATGAAGCGAAACACGTTCATGACGAACCTCGATTAGACGCCGACTCCAGCCCTTCGCCGAAAGCCCTGACATAGGCCAACGCCAGTGAATCGGCGGACCGCAAGAATTCCTGGGGCGAAAGCACGGTCACCAGTCGCCCCGCTTCCATCAATGCAATCCGCGATCCCAACCGCAGCGCCTCGCGCAGATCGTGCGTAACAAACACAACTGTCTTGTGGAGTCGTTGCTGCAGCAACAGAAACTCGCGCTGCAGTTCGTCGCGGGTCAGCGGATCGAGCGCGCCGAACGGCTCGTCCATCAGAAGGATTTCCGGATCCGCCGCCAGCGCCCGCGCCACCCCCACCCGCTGCCTCTGCCCGCCCGATAGTTGATGCGGATAACGCGAAGCCGTATCTGGCGCAAGCCCCACCAGTTGCAGCAACTGCTCGACGCGAGCACGAATCCGCTCCGCCGTCCATCCTTCAATCTGGGGGACCAGACCGATGTTTCGCTCGACGGTAAAGTGCGGAAATAGTCCCACGTCCTGGATGACGTATCCGATGCCGCGGCGCAATCGAATCACGTCGCCTTCCCCATTAGGCGTGCCCTTCACCAGCACTTCTCCCGAACTCGGCGACAGTAGCCGGTTAACCAGCTTGAGCGAGGTGGTCTTGCCCGAACCGCTGCGCCCCAGCAGGACCAGCGTTTCGCCGCCTTGCACCTGCAAATTGAATCCGGAAAGCACCTGGGTGCCCGCAACGCGGTAGGAGACATCTAGAAATTCAATGACCGGAATTGCTGCCGCGGGTTGCATGTCCGCCAAGCATACCGGAGTTCGCCGTCAAAGTGCGCAGTCAGTAATTCTTTGTCAGGTACTCGTGCAGGCGATCGATCCGGAAGCTGGTGTCGCCGGTCTCGATCTGCAAGAGCAACTCCGCGGCGGTCAATTGATTATGGAAATCGAGAGCTGCCGAAGTGTCCGGATCGCCCACCAGATGAAGACTCTTGTCGATCTGCCCGCTTTCCTCCTGCAGGGACTTGAGCTTCGATTCCTGCGCGGTAACGCTTTCCTCCAACTGCTGGCGCAGCACTTCCATGTTGCGCACCACGTCGCCCTCCTGCACTTTTTTCCATTCGCTATAGGCTTCCACCGCACGGTCCAGATGCTTGTTGATCGCCCGGCTCGCCAGGTTGTAATTAACCGAGACCGCGCCATACGGTTGCGCACCCTGCGCAACCGGATTCACCTGCTGATGAACTCCAACGGAAAGCGCCACATCCCAATTACTCTGCCGGCTTAGCTTGTCCAGCGCTTTCTGTTCGTTCGCTTCGCTGCTTTGTTTTTCCGCGACCAGATCTTTCAACGGTTTATCGCTCAGTGGCGGAACATAGAGCGCGGTGATCTTCGACGCGGTCTCGGCCCGGTCCGCGTCCAGTTTGATCTTGGTCGTTTGCAGCGAGAACAGCATAAGCCGCGTGGCATTTTGTGCGTCCACCATCTTCGCGGTTTTTTCCATCAACGCATCCAGGGACTTCGAAGCCTGTTCGATCAGAGTGAGCCGGTTGCGCAGTGCCTCTTTCTCCAGGCTCGGCAGAGCGTATTGCACTTCCTGTTGGGCGCCGGTCGTGGCCTTGTAGAGCTCGCAGTTCTTGCGCGCCGCCTCCATGGTCAGACTTGCTTTTCTAATGTCGGAAACTCCCACCGAAGCGCCGCCGACCAACTGCAGGGGCAACCCTGTCTCCGGTTGCGTGAAGCCGGCCGCCGCAATAGGCGTGCGCAGCAAGTCGCGCTGGGCCTGCGCCTGCTCCATCACATAAGAGCAATAAGCCAGCTGATCAGTGGGCCCCGCTGCCCGCGCGGGAACCGGAAAGAGGATCGCGACGAAAACGATAGAAGCCAAGGCAAACTTCCAGCGATTCGGAAACATTCTTATTCTCCTTCAGATGACCAAGCAAGAATAGGACAAAGCCAGACGGGCTAAAACAGAATCGGCTTGCGGCCCAGGAACACGGTCTTCGATTTCGCAGACTCGGCATGGTCATTGTCCAGATTCATCTGAATCAGAAACCCGCGAATCTGCGTCTTGAAAATAGGATGGACGGCCTGCTCTTCCCCCGCAAATATCTGCTTCACCGTCCCTACCTTGCGACAGCCCACCATGTTCAGATAACAGTCGTAGACGGCAGCCCCGACCTGCGCGTTCGCCTGGTTGTCGTAAGGCACGAACGCGAAGTACAACCGCAACTGCCCCGACGCGTTCAAATAATATGGGCTCTGTTTCGCCGTAATGATCGCCTGCCTGAGCCGATCGATCTGCCGGGATTCTTGCTGCAGCTGTTTCTCCGCCACGCTCATGGCCACATCCAACTGCGCAACTTCAGACCGCAGCTCCGCCTGCTTTTCCAGCACGTCCAGTGAGTTGGTACCTGTCGTAGTCTTGTCCAGCACGCTATCGGTAAGTAAGATTTCGGCAATCTTGCTGTCTGTATAAGCGCCCTGTGCCGTGTTGAGCGCTGCCAACTGCGTTGCCGCATCACCCTTGGTGATCAGCCCCGCAGCCAGATCCTTATTGATATTGCTCTCCACTTCCTTCAGCTGCGCCAGCACTCTTTGCGTCTTGAGGTTGTCGGCCTGCTTCTGTCGATCCAGTGTCGCGAGTTCCGGGCCCGTCGTCCGGTTATGCGTTCGCTCGCGCACAATCGCTTGTTGCAGTTCCGGTTCCAACTCCAGCAGCGCGCCGCGGTGCTTTTTCATTTCGATCACACCGCTCTGCAGTTTGTTGGTATCCACTTTCAAATCTTCAATGGTCTGCTGGCTGGTCACGAGCTTCTCGCGGAAATCGAGACTCTTCTCGTCTGCGGCAGAGAGAATGACCGGCGCCGCCCACGAGCTGTTCACCGCATAAAAACCCATCACCCAGGCATAGGCAAGAATTCCGGCCAGCACCAGATAGAGCACGGTAACGGCAAAGACGCGGTAAACCGTAATCACCAGTCGGTAGTGCAGCGATTGCTTGACCGGCGCTGGCTTCGTTCCCGCGGCTGCCGGACTCGCGTTGGCTTCCGGGGCAGCAGCATTAGCTGTCTGTGTTTCCAACAGTCACCTCGTGTGTTTCAGTTTGCTCAATTGGTTCGATCGTTCGAGTTCCCCAGTCCGCAGAATCCATGGTGCAGAGAGCCAGGGGAGTGAGGAACAAGCTGCTCACCAGCGACCAGCCCACATACGCGGCAAACGCCAACGGATGGGCAACCGCTTCCTTCGCGCTATATTTCTTGATGACCCATGTAAGAATGGCGCCAATTCCAAGAGCCGCCACCAGCGGCACCGGGCCCGCCCACGCCAACGGATCCGACGTGAGCTCCGTGACCACGATCAGAAATCCCACCAGCGCTCCCAGCGGAACCAGCACCAGCGTCAACACCGTGTTGGGATGCAGTTTCCAGACATGTTGCGGCAGGGTTCTGAGCGTGAAGAAAAAATCCCGCACAATGCTGCGCCGCCAGCGCAGTTGCTGCTTGAACAGCACCGACAAAGTGTTCGGCACGGTGGTCCAGCACAACGCATCATTGTTGATATAAGTTCCATACCCACGCAGCAGCGTCTGATGAGTCAGGAACCGATCTTCCCCCTGATTCACCGGGATCCCGAACCAGTGCCGCGCCCGGATCGCCGGCTCAATCTCCAGCAGCAACGTGCGCCGGATCGCGAACAGGCATCCGCTGATGCAGCACACACTGCGCGTCCAATTTTCCGGAATCTTATACAGCTCGAACGCGGAATAATAAATAATCGTCTGAATAGCGGTGATTACGCTGTCATTCGGATTCCTCACTCCCACTCTGCCGCCGACCGATCCCATGCGCTGTTCCGCGAAGCAGGCCGTCAGCTCACGAATCGCGTCCGGATGAAAGATGCAATCCGAATCGATCGAGATAATGACCTCCGCCGTGGAGTACTGCAAAGCGTTACAAACCGAGCGCGCCTTCCCGCTGTTCACTTCATTCCGCCCCGTCCGGATTCGGATGTTCGTGAAGTCACGCTGGGCCTTGAGCATCCACTCATAGCTGTCGTCGGCGGAGCAGTCGTCCTGCGCGATGACTTCAAATTTCTCGTTGGGATAATTACTCTTGCTGATGCTCTCGATGGTCTCGTAGACGGTTTGGCCCTCGTTGTAGCAGGGCATCAGCACACTCACGGTCGGCTCATACGAATAGTCCTTCCGCGCCTTGGTACTGGGGAAAGACAGCCGCAAAATAATCCCCATCAAATACTTGACCACGGAGATCAGCAGGCACAAGACGAGGATGAGCCACAGCAGAATGGGGGCCATTATCGGCGCGCCTCCGCTCGCGCGCCGATGCCATGCCCACGGATGTGTCCGGCAGTTCGGGCGTCCATGATGACAACCTGCTTCCGCACCGCCCCTGATGCCGCACAATACCACATCCGGCGCGAAGCTTGAATTGCTGGAAATGACACCCCGCGCGGGTGAACTCACGCGTTGCATCTGCGGTTTAATTTGTGGGTTCAATTTGTGGGTTCAATTTGCAATGCGAGCCCCTCCCGGCGACAATCCTTGATGTGGAGAACGATTCATCCCGCAACGGTCCACACGCGCCCGCCCAGACGCGCGAACCGTTTCAGCCCGGAGCACTGGTCATTGCAACCCTGTGTAATCCGCGCGAGAAGTTCTGGGGAATGATTCTTGCCCTCGCACCCGCGGGCCTCAGCTTAAGCGGAGCCGAACTCGCCTCCTTTGAAGATCTCACCGTAATGGTCCGGGACGGGGAACCGTTCACTCCCGCGGTCGTTTTCTTCCCCATGCACCGTATTGAGCGCGTCGAACTTGACCTGCCCGACGGCAATCTGTCTTCCCTTTCGCAGCGCTTCTTCGCCAAGACCGGCCTCGAACCATCGGCCGCACTCTCCCCCCACCTCGATCAGGACAACACCAACAACAAATCCCGACCGCATGCTTCGCAGGAGCCGGCGTGAAGCTCTCCCAAATCTTCACCGCTCCCAACCAGCTCACCCTGCTGCGGATGATCTTTGTCCCCTTCATCGTGATTCATCTCGTGGAGGGCCGCTATCTCTGGGCATTGGTCGTTTTCGTAATCGCCGGCTTCAGCGATGGCCTCGACGGCCTGCTCGCCCGCACCCTTCATCAGCAAACTCTGCTCGGCCAGTATCTGGATCCGATTGCCGACAAACTGCTGTTGAGCACAATGTTTCTCGTGCTCTCCATCCTGCACAAAATCCCGTGGAAGTTCACAGTAGTCGTTTTCAGCCGCGACATTTCGATCCTTGCCGCCAGCGCGGTTCTGTTCGCGATTGCCGGGCTGCGCAATTTCCGCCCCAGCATTTTTGGCAAGGCCAACACCTTCTCGCAGATCAGCGCGGTGTTTTTCGTGCTTCTGTTTGAGATTCGCCCCTCGCGCTGGATCTGGATCGCGCGCACCCAGTTTCTTCGCGCCACATTTATCTTCACCATCATCTCCGCACTGCACTACGTAATTCTCGTCCAGCAGCGTTTGCGTGAGCATACCCAGACGTTGCCGCCCACCCGCTCTCCGGCTGCCTGATGCCGATTTGACCCGCCTTCGCGCCGACCCTAGAATCTTTAGTTCGCTCGATTCGTAAGTGGAACGCTTCATTCGAAAGCTTTGTTTCGTTTCCCGATAATCAATTTCCTATGGCGCTTCGTCTTTTTAATACCATGTCTTCGCGGATCGAAGACTTCCATCCCCTCCGCGAGCGTGAAGTCCGCATGTACGCCTGCGGCCCCACCGTTTACGACTACGGACACGTCGGCAATTTCCGCACTTTCATCGCTGTCGATCTTCTGCGCCGTTTCTTCCGCCAAAGCGGATACTCCGTCCGCCACGTCATGAATATCACTGACGTGGACGACAAAATCATCCGCAACGCCGCTCGGGACGGCGTCAGCGTGCAGCAATACACCGCGAAGTACGAAAAGGCCTTCCTCGAAGACGCCGCCATGATCGGTATCGAAGAGCCCACGCTGGTCCGCGCCACCGAACACATTCCGGCAATGGCGGCCTTCGTTACCAAGTTGGTCGACCGAGGATTCGCCTACCGCGCCGATGACGGCTCCTATTATTTTCGTATCGCCAAATTTCCCCAGTACGGCAAGCTCTCCAAAAGAGATTTCAGCGGTATGCAGGACGGCGCCCGCGTTGACGTCGACGAATACGACAAAGACAGCGCCCGCGATTTCGCTCTCTGGAAGGCACCCAAACCTGGCGAAGCCTCGTGGGACACACCGATCGGCCCCGGTCGCCCGGGTTGGCACCTGGAGTGCTCCGTGATGTCGATGCAGGAACTCGGCGAAACTTTCGACCTGCACGCCGGCGGAGAGGATCTCATCTTCCCCCACCACGAAAACGAAATCGCGCAGTCGGAATCCATCACCGGCAAAACTTTCGCGAATTTCTGGTTCCATGCCCGGTTCCTGCTGGTCGAAGGCGAGAAGATGTCGAAGAGCCTCGGGAACTTCTTCACGCTCCGCGACCTGGTTCTGAAAGGTCACAAGCCCTCGTCGATCCGCTATCTCCTCGCGTCCGTCCCCTACCGCAATCAGCTGAACTTCACCTTCGATGGCCTCAAACAGGCTGCCGTATCGGTCGAACGCCTGCGGAATTTCCGGTCGCGCTTGAGCGCAGGCAATTTTCCTGCCGGCTCCAGTTCCGAGATGCAATCTCTCGCCGCGCAAACCGTCGAGCGCATGACCGCCGCGCTCGACGACGACCTCAACACCGCGCAGGCTCAAGCCGCGATCTTCGAAATGGTGCGACAAGCCAATGCCGCCTCCGATGCCGGCGCACTCAAACAAGAGGACGTCCCGCCCTTACTCGGGGCACTAACCAAATTCGACGAAATCTTTGCCGTCCTCGACGATGACGATGGCCCAAAGATGAAAGCCGTCTTCGATTGGGCCGTGGCCGAAGGCCGTGAGAAGGACATTAGCAACGAGTTGCGCGAAGCGGTTCAGTCCGGACAACTTTCCGACGCCGACATCGAAAAGAAGATCGATGAGATGAAGGCCGCCCGCGCCGCGCGCGACTTCAAAAAGTCAGACGCATTGCGCGCCGAACTCGCCGACAAAGGCATCCTGGTTGAAATCACCAAAGATGGCATCCGCTGGCGCAGAAAATGACGCCGCGATGTTAAGCTGACAGCTGACGGCTGAAAGCTCTTCCCATGCGCTCCCTCGACGAATATCTCCGCGACGCCGAGCAAGCCCACGGACATCTTTGTGCCGGGCAAGTCCTCGGCGTCCGTCTAGCAATGCTCGGCCTGCAGAAACTAGCTATCGACGATCCGCAAGGAAAAGATAGGAAGCGCCTCGTCACCTTCGTCGAAATCGACCGCTGCGCCACCGACGCGGTCGCCGTCGTCACCGGATGCCGCCTAGGCAAGCGCGCGTTGAAGTTCCGCGACTGGGGCAAAGTCGCCGCCACCTTCGTCGACGTAAACAGC
>DATHQJ010000224.1:0-4723 GCA_035482825.1 Binatus sp. (SeqCode)
GAGCCGATGGCCTGATCATCGAAGTGCATCCCTGCCCGGAACGCGCTCTATCGGATGGTCCACAGTCTCTCGACTTCGCCGGATTCGGCAAGGTGATGCGGGCGCTAGCGGAACCGCTCCGGCAAACTGCCAGCTTACCGGCGGCAGTACCGGCTGCGTCGTAGGAAGGTGCGGACGGATTTGAGGACAACCAGCCTCAGATTGCGAACCTTAATATCCTCGCCAGCACGCGCTGCCCGCGCGCCACACCGCGCAGCAGGCCGCCGGCGGTCCCGCGAAATTTCACTCTGAAATTTTTCCCGGCGATCTGCACCTCTTTGGCAGCCGCAATGCCCACAATCTGTTCCCCGCTGACCGCTGGGTCATCCTGCTGCCCGCAATCGCCGCGCGTGATGAAGACATCCTGCTCGGCATCGGCAACCACCAGCCGGTGCAGCCGGAATCCCATCTCCCCCTTCACCAGAACAATGTCTCCCGCGCACAACTCTGCCAGCGGCGCGGACTTTACATGCACAATCTCGCCATCGCGAATCGCCGGAGACATGCTGGCCCCGCGCGCCTGAAAACGAATGCCATTCCCCTGGCGCAGAAGGTCGAGGCTGATCGTCTCGAACAATCGAGACTGCGGGCAGTCCTGAGAGAAATTCGGCGTAACGCCCGCCATTATCGGCACTCCGTGATTCAGTGCGAAGTTTCTGATGCCAGATGCGTGATCCTGATTGAGAGAGATTTCAATCACGGAAGTTCTGAATCCTCTCCACTGCCGCCTCAGTGGGCTCAAACGCATAGTGGTAACACGGAACTTCGCCCACCAGTTCCTGCAGAAACTCCAGCGCGGAATCCACATATTCATGCCGGTGAAACGGCACAAAACTCCGCGCAAACAATTCCGCCACGGCCTGGCTGGCAGAAAGCCGCGTCACTACATTCCCCTGCCCATGCTCAAGAATGAATATCCGCGCGAGCGGCGCGCTCCCAGGCGACGTATACATCCCCTCCCCATGCCACGGCGTCCCGTACATCCGCATGCCCCTATTTTTCTTGTCATCCTGAGCGAAGGGACTGGTCCGCGAAGCGGAGCAGTCCGGCAGTCGAAGGACCCCGGGTCTGTCAGCACTACCAGCGGCATCTACAGGAGTTCCATCGTTGGTTCCCGCATTCCGAACTTCATCTCGCCGCACCTCGTCCCGGCGCACGTCGTCCCTGCGAACAATAATTCGGTCATCGCTCAACACCTCGACGTCCTCACGCGCCGTCCACAGCCGCGTCGTCGTGCTCTTCCCCGCCCCCGAATGCCCCACAAATAAATTCCCCGTCCCGTCCGCTCGGACGATCCCGCAACTATGCAACTCAATCGCCTTCTCCTGGGTGAGACGGTGGATGATCAGCAACTCGTCCAGCGGATACTCCAGCGGCGACGCCGTCCCCTCGATGCCTTCAAAAGCTTTTTCGCTCATCTGCAGTCTGGCCTGCGAAAATTGGCGGTCGATCAATAACCGCCGGTAAGGCAAGCTCCCACAACCCGGAGCATGAAAGTCGAATCGGAACTCTGGCCCAGCATCATACAGCCGCCAGGTGTACCCCGAATGAAACAACTGACGCGCCGGTGGCATGGACAGCTCTGGAAGCCAGTCGACTTGAATCGCGATGTCGGGAGCGCAGGCTTCGATCCGGAACTGATCCAGGGGATGAGGGAGTGCGATCCGATCCATAGAGGCGAACTGAAGTGACACTCCGCCCACTCTGACCTGATTGAAGTGCAGCGCAGTTTCTTCCAGAAAATACACGGATGAATCGCTGGTCACTTCAGTGTTCATTTTTGTTTCTTGCTTTACGATGTCACGGCTAGGATCCCAGTGTCCTGCAGTTATGTGCATGGCATTGGCCCATCATGCCCCCGCCACCCGCTCCAGTCTTGCAGGCGGTCAGAACTGCCTCTTCCGGGCGCAGACTGATCGTTGTCAGCCGCGGTGGCTCGTAAGTTTTCTTTCCGTCGCTTTGGTCGCGTTCAGGATTCATTCCGCCTCCCAATCCTTTGCCATCAGTGGCCACCGCAGCTTCCGCAACCGCCTGCCGCCGCGCTCGCGTTATTCAGGATAGGCAGAATCTGCTGCGGCCCGGTCCAGCTTTCCACGTCGATCTCGCGGTTCACGATGCGCCGAGCCGATTCCAGCAGAGCCTCGTGTTCGCTTCCCCCGGCGCAGAATTCGCAATCCCCATGCGCCGGAACCTCAACTCCAATCGCCGCCGCCCGCAGGTGCGCCACGTTGCAAAGAAACGCCACCGGACTCTCGCGGTCTCCATTTTCAAGTTCGCCATTCGCCGGGCACATCCCGCACAACGACTGGATATTGCACTGCACACACTTCGTCACCTGCGTCCGCTTCCGCTTTCGCAACTGCATCAACGACTCTTCCCATACCGCCCGCACTCCCACATCGCGAATGCCGAAAGTTTCCTGCTGCGAAATCACGCAGATGCCGATCTCTCCGTAGGCGTTGATGGAGAAAGAATTCATTCCTCCGCCACAAAAATATACGGTGTCGATCTGCGACAGAGCCGGCGGATTCTCCAAATCCCGCTTGGCGAGCTTAAGGTATTCGCTCACTCCCTTGGGAGCGCTCAGATCGAGCGCTACCACTTCTTCCGGCGTAAGCCGCACGGCCAGCGGGCTCTGCGAGCAGTCAATGCGCGGATTCACCTGCGCGTCAAAATTGAATTCAACCCCAAGTTCCTCTTCCGCAAATTGCCGCATGGACGAGACTTCATGTTTATTAATGCTGGTGGCCACCGTCTTCAACTTCAGCGGCAGACCTCTGTCCTGCAGCAACTTAATCCCGCGCAGGCACCGGTCATACGATCCCGGAACCGCGGTCAGCGCCTCGTAGGTCTCGCGCGTGCGCCCGTAGAGCGTGATCTCAATCCCAAACGGCCGCCACTCCACCAGATAGTCTGCAATCTGTTCGGTGATGATTGTGCCGTTGGTAAACAGCGTGATCAGAAATCCTTTTTTCTTGGCGTAGGTATAAATCTCGAGGAAGTCTTTGCGCGCGAAAATCTCGCCGCCGGTATAGAGCAGCCAGAAGCAGCCCAGGTCGACCAGTTCGTCGAGCATCTTGAAATGCTCTTCCTTGGTCAACTCCCGCTGTTTGGCCTCCATGTCGCCCATGGGCAGGTTGTTGTAGCAGTGCTGGCACTCCAGCGGACAGCGCCGCGTCACTTCAATCGCAACCTGCAGTGGGATGCGTTCGCCGCCCTGGCGCAAGTGCACTTCCTCGCTGAACGCCCCATAATTTAACTGCTCCAAATTTGCCCTCCAGTCTGACAGCAGCGGGCGCGGCTTTACTTTTTCACTCCGCGCCCGCTGCTGTAAGTTCTTCCCGCCCCACTGGTCGCTATTCTTCAGTCCCCTGCCATCGCTGCAAGCGACGCGGCCGGGACCTCGACCAGACCCACCGACTTCATCTCGTTCACAAAATTCGTCACATCCCGCTCAGCTTGTGCCAATTCCACTTCGTAAGCCTGCGCGACCGCTGTCGCCAGTTGCACCACGGTTTTCGGCGACTCCAGCAACTTCCAGATCAGCGAACCCGTCCCGTTGAAACTGTAGATCGACGCCAGATCGCCAACTTTGGCGCGTATCGGGACGATCAGCGTTTCTCCCGCAACCATCCGCGCCACGACCGACTCTGACCGGACAAGAAACTCGTCTTTCGATAGGGTCGCCATAGTGCCATCTCCACGATTTCAGATCTCGTTCCGGATTTCGTAACAAGCGCCGCGCTTCGAAACCCGTACCGCTTTCGTCCCAATTTGAGATTACGGCAAATCCACCTCCCATGAGCAATCGGACTTTAGGGCAGGTATAAGGTTGGTTATCACCCCCGATGGTTCCCAACTGGATACAATAAAATGGGTTACGAGGCTTAAGTATGCCTTGCTTGGGCGGTCCATCCAGGGTGATCGCGCTTTCGGCCCACCGTCTTCGCATTTCCGCGGGCGAACCTTTGCAGTGGACAAACGAAACAAAACGCTATAAAAAGAAATCCAGCACGAACCGCCGTCTACACCTGTCGTTTGCAGGAAGAGTGTAGGAAGCCTGCCGTAAGGGTGCCGCAAATCTGACGCACGGTTCGCCGCAAGCTATTATTCCCGTGCTCAACGAAGAACGTCGCCGCGCCATTCTCGATCTGCTGACCCACCAGGGCCGGGTTCTGGTCACCGAACTCTCGCGCCAGTTCGAAACTTCACAGGTTACGATTCGCAAGGATCTCGAAATCCTCCACGCCCACGGCCTCGTCCACCGCACCCATGGAGGCGCGCTCCCCTCAAGAGACGGCGCGCTCGAAGATCCGACGCTGCGCGAAAAAGAGAAGCTTCATCATCAGGAGAAACTGCGCATCGCGGAGAGCGCCGTCGCGAAAGTAAAAGAGGGCCAGGTAGTTATTCTCGACTCTGGCACCACGACCACCGCCATTGCCCGCGCCCTGCGCAACTTCCAGAACCTCACCATCATTACCAACGCCGTGAACATCGCCGCCGAACTGGCCGGCACCGCGGTGGAAGTGATCCTCACGGGCGGCACCCTGCGCAAGAATTCTTTTTCGCTGGTCGGCCCCATCGCCGAGGAAACCCTGCGCCGGCTCAGCGCCGATCTATTGTTTCTCGGAGTCGATGGCTTCGACGTTCATTTCGGATTGAGCACCCCCAATTTGCTGGAGGC
>DATHQJ010000225.1:0-20507 GCA_035482825.1 Binatus sp. (SeqCode)
ACCACACCCGCGCCTTCTTGTCCCAACACAAACGGCAAGGGAGCCTTGTAGCGACCCTCGCGGAAATATACGTCAATAAAGTTCACGCCCGAAGCGGCTAGCTTCACCACCGCTTCGTTCGCCTTGGCCTCGGGGACCGGCAACTCGACCAGTTCCATCGCCTCCGGACCACCGGGTTGTTTGACTTGAATGGCTTTCATGAGAGTTTGGCTTCGCCAGTCTTCCTCGGGATTCCAGCTGTGGGACTCCGGCTGCCGGATTCCGGCAACAGGTGATTTTACATGGCAACCGCCAGAATGCCAGCCGTTTGGATCGGCATCGCCTCTGCTACACTGGCACGTCTTTCCGCAAGGAGCCCCTTGATGGCCGAAACCAAACCACAGACTTTTGCGAATCACACCCGCTGGGATCCGCTGTATCACTTCTTCGTACTGCCAGTCTTCCTGCTGGGGCTCATCCTGACCCTGATTCATTTCTTCGCCCACATTACCCACGGGGATATGCGCGATCACATTCACTCGTTTCTGCTGATTCTGCTGGCGCTCGCCCTCCTGACCCTGGCGTTGAAAGTGCGAATGTATTCCCTCAGAGTGCAGGATCGCGTCATCCGCCTGGAAGAGCGGCTGCGGCTGACCCAGCTTCTGCCCGAGCCCCTACGCTCCCGCATCCCTGAATTGACTGAGGACCAGCTCTGCGGACTGCGTTTCGCCTCGGATGCCGAGCTTCCCAAACTCGCCGAACGCGCCCTGAATGAAAAGTTGTCGCGCGCCGACATTAAAAAAGCCATCCAGACCTGGCGGCCGGACTACTGGCGGGTATAAAACAGCTCAAACTGTTGATAAGTTACTGATTTCGTCAACTGACGCTACAATCTCTTTGCGATGTCAGTTTGCCCAACGTCATGGTCGGTGCGCGCAAGACGCGCTTGCACCCTGATCAGCATTCTCCTTTTCCTGGCCTCCCTGCCCTCTTGCGATTTACAAAGCGATCACGCGCTAATCACCCGATTCGGCGAGAAGCGTGGAGAACTTGAGCGCCTCCACCAAATGATCGACGAAGACAATCTGGAAGGGCGGATTCATGCGGGCTACGCCGACCCGAAATTGTCCCCTTCCCGACTGGAGGAGTACAGGTCGCTTTTACGCGATGCGGGAGTAACACGGCTCTGGGCACACGGCAAGTCAAAGCCATTCGAACTTATGGTCGACGGGAATGGTTTCCTTGCTCAGGGCGACTACAAGGGATACCTGTACGATCCCGCACTGCAAAACCCGCCTGCGCCGTCATTGGACGATAGCTGCTTCGACCCAGCGAAAATCCCCGATACCCAGCGCTCGTGCAGTGCTGTGCGAAGTCTTGGTAACGGTTGGTGGCTACTCCGATACGAGTATCGGTGAGGTTGGCCAACAATCGCCTTTTCACTCATTGACGGTCAAATTGCTCCGCGCCAAGGAAGCCAACGGGAGACACCGGACCGGGAACCGCACAGCACCCCTCACGCTCCGGCAGTCTCCCCGCTGGCGGGCCGAATTATAGCGCGAGCCGAGATGTAGGGGGCTTTGAGCGAAATCGCCTGTTAACAACACCTACGGGGTGCATCTAGCGTTATTCGGATAGAGCGTATTGAAATCACTCATTGGGAAGCCGGAATCGCGCACCTCCGCTTTCCAGTCCTGCCACGCCAATGGGAGGTAATCACACGACAGGTTGCATCCCCATCCCGGCTTGACGAGGCACCGAAAAGAGAAGGCGAATGCACGTTTGCGCTGGATCGGGGACGCCTCGGAATCCAGATCAATCGCTAAGTACGGTTTGCCGATTGGTGTCGGGAAGGCGTAATGCCCTAGTCGTCCAGCGAGGTGCGGAGGATATTCTGCGTACTCGGTCACCATTCCTGCCGAAGCACTGAACGTCGGAAAGATAGGCATCGAGCGCATTAGGGATGCGCTTATTTCCGTCACTTTTCCGTTCTTCACCGTAAACCACGCATCGAACTTCGCCTGCGGTTCCAGCCTCAACGCGGAAAGCCATCTGTTTCGTATTGTGAAACCCGTCACGCAATAGTCGCGCTCGCAGGCGCGCGAGGTGAGCAGCCGTTTGTGTCTTTCAGTAAATTGACGCGCAGCGGCTTCACTGGACTTGCCCGCTGTCAGGGTCGTGAGGTCCCTTAGCAATGCTTCCGCTTGAGACTTGATAACGAGGGCATAACACGAAAGGGCAATTCCGGCGGCACCGACTACGAGTGCCGACGCTCCTACGATGCGTGACGCGAGTCGCATTCCGTGAGTCTAGGCCAATGACGGCTCCGAAGGCCAGTTGGTGCTAAATCCCGATTACGCTCAAACCCTCAATGTGCAGCTATCGCTTGCTTACATCAGCGAGCAACAGTGTAGGCTGCTTGGTACGCCATCAAGATGCAGATCACAATTTGGCCGCGAATCCAGACATCGCGCCTGCTCACCCGAACTGACGATCTAATGGTCGTTATCGACCAAATGAAAGACAGCACGAACACGACGGCTCCGACGAGAACCCCGAACAGTTGATGCCTTCGCATCCCGGTGATTATGTAAAGCAGGCCTAGGACAGCGTCCATGCTGTACATCAAAAGCGGCCAAAAAGGATCCATTGGTCGCTGGGACTTCTCACGCATGTCTTCTAAGGTCTCAAACATGTTTCTCACCACAAATGCTAGACCATTTTGATCTCCCGATGTACGTTACCTCCGGTCAACTGTCGTAATACCCCATAGCACTCACTGCCCCTAGAAAGGGGCCGGGGTGAGCCGTCCCGCGCCGGAGTATTCCCCTGTAGGCACCGGCTTAAGCCATAGACAAGAAATTAGCGTGAGGGTGTAACCAAGATTGCCATCGACAAGCGGGCCAGAGAGAGCGAAAAGGGGGAATGAGGAAAGCTTGGCTGGTTTCGTGCCTGCTTCTCGCCAGTTGCGCTGCGAAGAAGCAGCCGGTTGCGGCGACCTCGCCTCCCATACGAAGCCAGTTGCCTCCGCCCACTGCCGAACTCATCGAACATTGTGTAGTCGTCAAGCAGGAAAATGCCAACACGGTGACCTGCAGTTGTCTGCCCGGGACCACCGTGATCGATTCAAAAACTGGGCACACCCGGCTAGTTTGCAAGACCGTGAAAGAAGGACAATGAGACCGGGAGCAGCTCGGCGTCTGTGAGTTCGTGGTGAAAATCCCTACTACGAAACCCCTCAATGAACGAAATAGCCTGGTGACAACACTTATTGGCGGACTTCCCATAAGCCGAAATCTGGGGCCGGAATTTCCGGCTAAAATCCGTGACTCGGCAACACTCAATTTCTTTAACCGACCCGTCTGCTTAGACAGCCAACCGGTGTCTGGAACCAAGCCTCATTCCAGTCGCGCGGTTGGAACGATGACTTGAAAGCGCCAGTTCGCTACGTCGGCTAGACGTTGCTCCGGTCGACCATAGCCACACGACGGAAGTTTCTCGGACTTTACCCAAAGCATTTTCAGCTTGTGAAACTTAAGGATCCAGCAGCTGGGGAGGATCTGAACCATAAATATTTTCCTCTTGACTTCGCTCTATCGCAAGGATGATAAAACGATTCAATACGGACTTTTGTTGGCCTTTGCCGCTTTTGCTTTTTCGAGCGGATTGTACCTGGTTATCCCAAAGACGTGGTTCAGGAGTTCTGCCATGCGTGATAGTTCAAGTTTGCAGGCTGTTCGTTTTTCCGTCTTCCTTTGTCTCGTGCTGGCGTCTTGCGTCCTTCCGGCCAGCGCCCAACTCTATACCGGTTCAATTTCAGGAATTGTGACTGACTCTTCGGGAGCGGTCGTGCCCGGAGTGCACGTTGCGGCCACCGACTTAGACAAGGGCTTTGCCTTCCCAGGCACGACCGACGGCTCCGGCCACTATTCGCTGCGGAATATCCCGCCGGGAACTTATAAAGTGTCGGCCGAGGCGGGCGGCTTTCAGAGTGAGCTGAGGACGGGAGTTGTGATCACCGTCAATCTCAACGCGGAGATCAATTTCTCCTTGAAAGTGGGTGCGCCTTCCCAGACGGTCGAGGTAAAGGAGAGCGGCGTGGAACTGCAAACCCAGGACGCCGTGACCGGCCAAGTGATCGACCGGAGGGCCATCAACAACTTGCCGCTCGTGGACCGGGATGCACTGCGACTCACTTTTCTGGCTCCCGGTGTCGTATCCGTGGCCGAGGCCGGGCACAACGATGAAGGCGGTACGGGGGTCAACTTCAACTCCAACGGCGGCCGCAATAGCACGGCGGACTTCCTGATGGATGGCACCAGCATTACCAATATCGAGCAGAATGGCGGCACGAACAACGTGCTCCGCAACCCTCCCGTGGATTCCATCGAGGAATTCAAGGTGCAGCAGACCAACTTCAGCGCGGAATTCGGCTTCGCCGGTGGCACGGTGATCAATGCCGTGACCCGCTCCGGCACGAACGCGTTTCACGGCAGCCTCCACGAATTCTGGCGCAATCAGATTCTGGACGCGAACGACTGGTTTTCGGACGCAACTGGAACACCCATCCAACCGTTGCGCAGAAATCAATTCGGAGGCACGTTCGGCGGGCCCATCATAAAGAACAAGACGTTTTTCTTCTTTGATTACGACGGCCTGAGACTAAGATCATTTACCTCCAACGGCGGTGCCGTCCCCACACTATGTCAGAGGGGCGACCCTTCGGGCAACTGTCCCGTTGCTGCTGCCCATGGCGGAAATGCCCTGGGCGACTTCGAAGAAACCTGCACGTCGCAAGGGTTCAGCTTCGACAACACGGGACTTTGCTCAGACCCGTCTGGTCAGCTTTGGGATCCCTTTTCGGGGAGTTCGACGGTTAACACAACTGGCCGCTTCGCGACCCGCCAGACGTTTATCCCTTTCAACAACCTGTCCACCTATACAACTGCCGGCTTGCCGGGGGGGGCGGGCAATCTGATTGATCCCCTGGCCGCGAAGCTCCTCCTGCTGTTTCCTAAGCCCAACCTGGCCAGCTCGACGCCTACGAATGAGGGAGGCTCAAATTTCTCTTTTGCCGGCGTAAATCCAAGTTCCGACAACACTTTTGACATAAAAGTTGATCACCACTTCAACGACAGGAACCTGCTGAGCGTTAAATATAGCCAGGATAACTTCAGCGCAAATAGTGCCAACTGCTACGGAGACTTTGCCGATCCTTGCTCGGTCTCCGGCCCCGTGACCTCGCGTACGCACTTGCTGGCTGTGAACTATACGAAGACGTTCAATGCCAAGCTGCTGATGAATATCACCTACGGTGGCAGCCGCAATTTCACCTATGGCGGCCAGGGAATTGGCGCGAACGTTGGGTTCAGTCAATTCCAAAAGGATCTGGATAACCTGTTTAGTCTTCCGGGGCAGAACTGCGATATCGCTGCGCCGTCCGCTGGTGCATGTTTCGGCGCCGCCGGTCTGGAAGAGCCCGGACAATTGTTTAACGCCGTCCCCAACATCGTCCTGGCAGGCACCTATGGCTCTCCCGGTCTCTCAGGAACCTTTTTCGTGATTAGGCAAGGGCAGGACACGCAAAGCGTGGCCGACACGGTCAGTTGGCTGCACGGAAAGCACGAGTTCAAGTTCGGCGGCGAGACCCGCGTGGCCCGCGACAACTACGTTCAACCCGGCGCGCCCGCCGGGCAGTTTAACTTCAGCTATATCGGCACCGCCCAGTTTTCGGACGCGGGAAACGACGGCACGAACAATAATGGCGCGCCCGCCGACGGAGGAGACGACTTGGCCAGCATGCTGGTAGGCGTGGGCGATCCGACCAACGGCACGCCTCCTCCCTCCGGCTGCTTCAATGGCACGGGCGGATGTTTCCGCGGGTTCAACAATTTCGTGTCCACCCAGAATTGGCGCTATGCCGGGTTCGTCAACGATACGTTCCATGCTACTTCGAAGCTGACGCTGAATCTGGGCCTCAGGTATGAATTGTCGCTGCCGCGGACCGAGCGCTTCAACCGCATGGAGTCGCTGGATCCCAGCAAACCCGCGGCGATTCAATACAACGCATCGCAACTGGCCATGATCAACACCTTCAACAACACCCCGCTGGTAGCGGGCAACCCGGCTACAACGCCGAATACCTTGGGGATTCCGAGCCCAACCGTATTGCGTGGGGCCGAAGTCTTTGCCGGGGTAAATGGGGCCAGCCGGTACACTTACAATCCCTTCTATAAAGGCATTCAACCGCGCTTCGGGTTTGCCTGGCAATTACCGCATAACTTGGGGGTGGTGCGGGGGGGCTACGGCATCTTTTACGATGCGCCGAGAAGCGCTGTCTCGGGAACCGGTCCGGTGGGGTTTGATGGGTTCGACATACAGCCTCCGTGGATCACTACAAATCAGAGCGCCGCTAATGTCGCCAACCAGATACCCTGTGGCCGGCTGAGCAATCCCAACGCTAACCCTAGCCTTGGCTGCAATGTCACCAATGTCGCGTTCCCAACGCCACCAGGAAGCGCCCTGGGAGCCTTTAACAACCTGGGCTTCTCTGCGAACGGGCCAATCCCCATTATCAACTCGAAAATTCCCTACGAACAAAGCTGGAGCCTCGGGATTCAAAAGCAATTGCCAGCGAAAATCCTCCTGGATATGAACTATATCGGCAAGAAAGGGACCCATCTGTATGAGGGCGGCTTTAACACCCTGCAACTCCTCCCTCGTACCTTTGAAAAGGCGGTCCTGTCCGGAGCGCTGTCGCCAACGGATATTGCCACGATCAACGGACTAAGCGTGGCAAATCCGTTTGCCTCCCCTACTCCAGCCACATGCACTAGCCTCACGGACCCCAATTACATTTGCAACCCCACGAGTGGCGAGGGTTCGCAGGTCGCACAGATCGGTGCGACCCAGCTTCTGTCACCATTCCCACAGTTTGCCGGCTTTGGCGGTGATGCTTTCCCGACCGCCGATTCCAGCTACGACGCTTTGCAGGTCCGCGCCGAAAGGTCGTTTGCCAATGGACTGGAGTTCCTGTTCACCTACACCTGGTCGAAGTCCATTGACAATTCCTCGTTCCAGGATTTCAGCAACCAGTTTCTGGGTAATGGAGGAGGTGCGGCCTCGCGCCAAGACCCATATAACCCAAGGGGCGACCGGGCCGTATCTGTGTTCGACATCCCACAAGTTTTTCAGGTCAGTTACGTTTATGAGTTGCCGATTGGTCGTGGCAAGGCTTTGGGAGGCAACATGAATCCCATCTTGAACACCATTGTGGGCGGGTGGCAGACCAGCGGCATTGTGACCATAAGCGACGGCAGACCACTTACTCTAACGGGATCCCATGCCTCTATCCCAACCTATGGTCAGAGACCCAATTTGTCGGCACCCCTCCAGCGCTCCTCAACGTCGTATCAGCACTTAGTGAATGGTCTCGCGGCACCAACAGCCAGTTACTTCGCCAATCCCAACGCATTGTCGGTGCCCCCTGATTTCACGTTCGGCAATGCCCCCCGGACAACGACCAGTGTGCTTTCCCCTGGTACCCGGAATGCGGAGCTAGCCCTCTTCAAGGAGTTCCCCATGGAAAGGGTTCATGAAGGGATGCGGATCGAATTTCGCGCGGAGGCCACCAACGCGCTGAATCACCCACAATTCAAAGCTCCGAATACGAACGCTGCCAGCGGCACTTACGGTCAGATCGTTCAAGGTAGCAACGGAGTTACCCTCAGCAGCGCGCGCGAACTGCAGTTGGGGCTGAAGGTCTACTTCTAAGAAACGCATCACGTTCGGATCCACCGAAGACACTTGGCAACCCCGAAGGAGAACCCGGTCACGCCGATCCTGACGGCCCGCCCTTCAAGTCGTCGGTAAGTGGCGGCGCAGAAACGTTTTATAAACCCGTTACGGTCACTGACCTCGGCGCAACACCAGCCAGAGATCAGTCATCCAACTGAGAACTGAGCTCCCGGCCGTCCCGGTAACCTTCCGGTGCAGGTGCCGAAAGTAACCCCGGCTGACCCTTTTCGGCGATTGACCCGGTCGCGGCCCTACGAGTACGATTTGGTAGAATTCACCGGGCATTCATAGCCGGGGCATGCCCGCTGGCATATCAGGAGAGGACGCGCAACTCATAGAGAAATATGCGATTTGCCAACCTCTGTCTCCGGACTGCCGTGCTTGCCTCTCTGGTTCTGGCGGCTTGTTCTTGCCAGACCGCGCAGAAGCCGGTTTCTCTCCTGCCGCCGACCACGGCGCCCGCGCTTAAGCCGACTCCGCCCGCTGCTCAGGTTCCGACTCCAGTAGCAAAGCCGGCGGTGGCGCAGACCCAGAACGTTCCGGCTCAAAAATCTCCATCGCCGCAATCGCCGGCGCCAGCCAATGGCACGGCCACGGCCCAGGCTTCATCCCCAACTTCCGATCCAGTTGGCGATCTGGTTGCCCGCGCCGAAAAGGAATACCAGGCGGGACTGGCGAACCATCAGGCCGGCAAGACGGACGACGCCAAGCAGAACTTCGATAACGCGCTCAATGCACTGCTGAGCAGCAATCTTGACGTTCGCTCTGACGATCGTCTGCAGGCGGAATTCGACCGCATCGTGGCCGGCGTCAACCAACTCTATCCCGGCGGCACCAGTGCCGACGCAGACTCGCAACAGGAAGCCCAGCAGAAATCCGAGCCCGCGCCGATCGATCTAACCAACGACGCAACTAACGGCGTCACTCCCGCCGCCGATGCCAGTGTTAAAGCCAAAGCACAAGCCGAGATCAAGAACACCCGCTCCGACCTGCCGCTGATGATGACCGACCAGGTCGCCGGCTACATCACTTACTTCTCCGGCCGCGGACGCGGCGTCTTCGAGCGCGCCTTCGCCCGCTCCGGCCGCTACCACGACATGATCGTGTCCACGTTAAAGGAAGAAGGTGTCCCCCAGGATCTGATCTATCTGGCGCAGGCCGAGTCAGGATTCCATCCGCTGGCGGTTTCGCGCGTGGGCGCTCGCGGCATCTGGCAATTCATGGCCAGCCGCGGACGCGGCTACGGCCTGCACCACAATATGTGGGTCGACGACCGGCAGGATCCGGAGAAATCCACCCGCGCCGCCGCTCGCCATCTGAAAGATCTCTACAACCAGTTCGGAGATTGGTATCTCGCCATGGCCGCGTACAACTCTGGCCCGGGCACGGTGCAGGCCGCGGTGAAGCGCACGGGCTATGCCGATTTCTGGGAACTCTACCGCCGCAACGTGCTGCCCAAGGAGACGCGCAACTACGTCCCCATCATCATGGCGATGACCATCATGACCAAGAACCCTTCGCAGTACGGGCTCGACCAGGTGGCGAAGGATCGTCCGGTGGATTACGACAGCGTCAAAATCAGCTACCCCGTGGATTTGCGCCTGGTGGCCGAGTGCGTCAACTCGACCCCCGAAGAACTGCAGGAGTTGAATCCCAGCCTGTTGCGCCTGACCACCCCGCGCGAAGGCACTTTTGAGTTGCATCTGCCGTCTGGGACCAGAGACGAGTACGCGACGGCGATCGCCGCGGTTCCCCCCGACATGCGGCTATGGTGGCGCTATCACACAGTTCATTCCGGTGATACGCTAGCCTCGCTGGCTCGTACCTACCACACCACGGCCAAGTCGATCGCGGAAACCAATCACCTTGAAAGTGGCAGCAACGGCGCCGAACTTGAGGCCGACGCGAAGCTGGTGATTCCAGTCGCACCCGGCAAGCATCCCATGAGTGACACGGCGACCTACGCCCGCCGCATCACCCGCTACAAAGTTCGTGCCGGGGACACAGTGGAGAGCGTCGCCGAAAATTTCGGCGTCTCGCCCCAAATGCTGCGCCGCTGGAACGGCATCCGTGGCGATAGCCTCCGCGGGCGGAAAATAGTAGCTCTGCATCTGCCGGTGTCGCCGAGCACGCACGAATCGGAAGTAGCGTCGTCGCACACCAAGGCGAAACATCCGGCCGCCGCAACGAAGCCCACGGAAACAGCCGTGACCAAACCGCCGGCCACCAAGTCCGCGCAGATCGAACGCGTACCCGTACAAGCCGCGGTCGTCCACCACACCGTAAAAAGCGGCGAGACCCTGTACTCCATCGCCCGCGCCTACCGCACCACCGTCGCCGCCCTCAAGCGCGACAACCGCAACACCGCAGTCCTCCGCCCGGGCATGATCCTGATCGTGCAGTCCGTGCGCTAAGTCCCATCCCCGAGTTTTTTCTCGTGTTACACTCTTGCCGCTATGAAGTTCTGGGTTGTGGCAGCCGCGATCAGCCTGGGGCTCGCCCAGCAGCCGGGAAAGCCCGCGGGCGGCAGTGTCCCCGCGAAGAGCGACCCTCCCCGCGTTACGACTCCAGCGAGTCAGCAGAAACCAAATGCTTCTTCCGCCGGATCTCCCATGGCTTCCGGGCCAGTGCCGGGCAATCCCGGGGCAGGATCGTCCGCCGGAGCCGCCGCTCCGCCCGGCGGTCTCCGCACCAACCTTACCGACTCGGACCTTGTGATTCGATTGACCCGGTTCACCGAAGCCTTGGCGTTAGTTGCCGCTCTGCAATTACTCACGCTGATCTGGCAAGGCTTCGCACTTCGCAAAATTCTTCGCGGCAACGCCAGTCATGCTCACGAAATGGAACATCAAAGCAGCGTAATGGACGAGCAACTCAAAATCATGGCGGCGCAACTCTCGGCCCTCAAAGACACGGCCAGCGCCGCCAGTGCGAGCGCAACTGCGGCCCGGGAAAATGTAGACTTGATTGTCAAAAAAGAAAGAGCCCGTCTGCGCATCGAACTGGCGCCGTTTTATCTCAACTTCGGCGCCCCCTCGCCCGCCAACTATGCGGTGCAGCACGAGGGTTCGACCGACGCCTTCGTCCTCAGCTCGCACGCCGCAGTTTATGTCAGCGATTCCCGCGAACCAGATCCGAGCCTCGGAACGGGCAAACCCATGCCCATCCCCAGCGCCATCACCGCCCAGAACCCGGTCGTCACGGCGCAGGATGTGTTGCATCCTTTCACCGAGGAAGAGATCGACAGCATTCGCCAACTCAAATCTTTTGTTCACTTTACAGGATTCGTCCGTTACAAGGACGTGTTTGACGCGGAGCACGAAACCCGCTTTAACCGGGTGTGGAGCATCGCCCAAATGAACAATCTGGGGCAAGCGCCCTTCACTTATTGGGAGCATTGCGGCGGTGCGGATGAGAACCGCGAGACCTAAGCGAGCAGCCCACAGTTTGTGCGCGCAGTCCTTGCAGGCGGCACCGAATCTCGTGCTATAATCGCGCGCCGTTACAGCAGAAGGTTTCCGGTGGTATTTTAAATTCTTCGTGTCCGCAGCCGCGGAGCGCATGCGCACCCGGCTGCCAATGAAATCAGGAGGAGCAATGACGTTCAACGATCCCACTCTCTACGCCCGTGATGAAGAAGAAGAATTCGGCGATAGCGGCGCTTACACCGAGTCGCTGGAAGAAGATTTCGAAGAGGAAGAAGAGGAAGAAGAATCCGGCTTGCCGGCTCCCGCAGCCATTGAACCGGAACCCATGTCCGCTCCCGCGCCTCCCGCGCCCAGGCCCGCGCCCTCCGCCCCGAGCGGCGGAGGCGGCAAACCCAAAGCAAAAAAGAAAGCGCCGAAGAAACCCGCTGCCAAAAAGAAACCGGCAAAGGCAAAGAAGGCTCCGAAAAAGCCCGCCAAGAAGAAATCTGCCAAGAAGCCGGCAAAGAAAAAAGCCGCGAAGAAACCCGCCAAGAAAAAAGGCAAGAAGCGGCGTTAAGTCGGCTGCTGGCCGCGAACGCCTCCGGTAAGCAACGCATCAGAACCGCGCCCGACCCTGGGCGCGGTTTTTTGGTAGTGGGTCAGTTTGATTTCCACGGCTAACGGAAATCGAGGACAACCACTGCGTAAATGATGGCGATAGCCCAAAGCCAAAGGAATATTCCAGCGCAACGAATGTATGTGGGGTACTGAGGCTTCTTGGGTATGCTTGAAAACGGAGACCATGCGAATTTCGTTTTCGCGTTCTTCCGTCCCCACGTCACCAGTATGTCCGTCCTAAATACGCACAGCCAACCACAGACCGCAAATCCGAGAATCATTACCACAAACCAGATGGTTTTGAATGTTGTCATGCACCTGTCTTTTCGCCGAGTGCTTTCAGGATAGGCCCCTTGTCAATCCGTTTGTCATGGACGCGGGAAGTCCGTGGAAATCAAACTGACCCACTACCGGTTTTTTTCTTGCCGTATTTGTCGGCATCACTCGGCGTATAATTCCGCCGCCCGCTCGGAAAGGTTCCCCATGAAAGCGTCGCGCCCGCTGCAAGCCTGCCTCGCCACATGCATTTTCACGCTCTCTGCCTTGGCGCAGAGTCCGACCATCCCAAAGCCGCCCGACACGCCGAGGCACGCCGTCAGCGACGAATACCAAGGCGTCAAAGTCACTGACGACTACCGCTGGCTGGAGAACTGGGACGATCCCGCTGTCAAGCAGTGGAGCGCGGCCGAGAACGCACGCACCCGCGAATATCTCGATCACTTGCCCGCGCGCCCCGCCATCAAACAGCGCTTGAAGGAACTGGTCGCCGCCGGCTCCGCTTCGTACTACTACCTGCAATTCCGCGCGGGAATGTTGTTTGCCATGAAGTACCAGCCGCCGCAACAGCAGCCCATGCTGGTAGTAATGCGCTCCGCCGACGATCCCGCCAGCGCGAAGTTAATTTTCGATCCCAACACCGCCAGTGCCAAGGGATCGCTTGCAATGGATTTCTACGTGCCGTCGTTCGGCGGCAAGTACGTGGCCGTCGCCCTCTCCGAGGGAGGCTCGGAAGACGCTTCAGCGCACGTCTTCGAAGTAGCCACCGGCAAAGAACTGACCGACATCGTGCCGCGCGTAAACTTCGCCACCGCGGGCGGCAGCATTGCGTGGAAGGCCGACAGCTCCGGTTTTTACTACACCCGTTATCCGCAAGGTGCGGAGCGTCCGCCGGAAGATGCCAATTTCTACCAGCAGGTTTATTTTCACAAACTCGGGGCCGATCCCAAACAAGACACCTACGTGATCGGCAAAGATCTTCCCCGCATCGCCGAGATTCAACTTCGCACCAGCGACGACGGCCTCTGGCTGCTCGCCGCCGTCGGCAATGGCGATGGCGGCCAGTTCGCGCACTACCTGATGGATCTGGACGGCCACTGGACGCAGCTCACGCACTTCGAAGACGGAATCGTCTCGGTGAAGTTTGGAGTGGATCCGGCGCTCTACTTGCTCTCCCGCAAAGATGCGCCCCGCGGACAGATTCTGCGCCTGCCGCTCGCTCATCTTGATCTTGCCCAGGCCAACGTCGTGGTTCCACAAACTCCGGGCGCGGGCGCCGACGAAGCTAGCCGGGCTTCCATAGAAAACTTCGTGCCTACCTGGAATCACCTCTACGTGATTGACATTATGGGCGGTCCATCGCGAGTGCGGATTTTCGGAGGAAGGTCTCCCGACCGAAGCGCGGGCGGAGGCCGGGCGCCGTCCCCCTCCTTCGATCAACTGCCAGCGGTAGACCTGCCGCCGCTGTCGTTCGTCGGCCAGGTAGTTCCCATCGGCGGTGGCGACGTGCTCTTCAACACTTCTACTTATCTCGACCCGCCCGCGTGGTACCACTTCGACGCCGCCAGCGAGAAAGCCGCACGCACCGCGCTCTTCGAAACTTCGTCTGTGAACTTCGACGATGCCGAGGTGGTTCGCGACTTCGCTATTTCAAAAGACGGCACCCGCGTCCCAGTCAACATCATCCGCCGCAAAGGAACGAAGCTGGACGGCGCCAACCCGACCCTGCTCTATGGATACGGCGGCTACGGCATCAGCGAGCAGCCGTTTTTCCTCGGATCATTCGCGCGCATGTGGCTCGATCAGGGCGGCGTCTACGTCGACGCCAATCTTCGCGGCGGCGCCGAGTACGGCGAGGAATGGCACAGCGCCGGCAACTTAACCCACAAGCAGAATGTGTTCGATGATTTCCTGGCCTGCGCCCAATATCTGATCGACCAGAAATACACCTCGCCGGCGCATCTCGCGATTCTCGGCGGCAGCAACGGAGGCCTGCTCATGGGCGCGGCCTTCACCCAGCGCCCCGACCTGTTCCGCGCCGTCGTTTCCGAAGTCGGCATCTACGACATGCTGCGCGTCGAACTCGATCCCAACGGCGCCTTCAACGTCACCGAGTTCGGCACCGTCAAAGATCCCGACCAGTTCAAAGCGCTCTACGCCTACTCGCCCTATCACCACGTAAAGGACGGCACGCCCTATCCCGCAATCTACATGCCCACCGGCGAGAACGATCACCGCGTCAACCCCATGCAATCCCGAAAAATGATCGCACGCCTGCAGGCCGCGAGTAGTTCCGATCATCCCATCCTGCTCCGCACCAGCTCGAACGCCGGCCACGGCGCAATCGGCGCGTCTCTCGACGAACAGCTCGAGCAGGACGCCGATGTGTTCAGCTTCTTATTCGATCAGTTAGGAATTCAGTACAACGCGCTGGCTAAGTAACGCAGAATCAGGACAATCGACGAGACCGGTTTCCACGCCGCGGGAGTTCTAGTACGCTCCGGGGATTACCTGATTCAGCGGAGACATTTCCGCGGTGCACCCGGCTTTCGGATGGCAGGTGAGCGTCACGCGCCGCACAATCTTGGCTCCGCTCCCTTCCGGGAATTCCATCTGGTACGGCGCGGTTTCGAGCTTCCCCATCATCGGCTTCAATTCTTCGTCGCCCTTGATATAGCGCACCTGCTCCACTTTGCCGGGCGCGAACACCACGGAAAAGAACGCGACGCCGGACAGCGTCGTAGTACTGCTAACCCTGGCCTCAAGCGCATCTTTCAGTTCGTCGGCGCGTGTCTTTGTCCACTCCCCGTTGGGCAGCCGATGAATGTCAATCGGCGGCGGGGACGCGCGACCCGTCAGGTTTTTGTAATGCGTAAGAATCTCATTTCGTCTCGCCTGATAGGAGGTGGCCGGATCAAGTCCCGCTGATGCGGAGGTTGGCCTTGTGTACTGCGCGGCGAGCGCCTGCTCATACACGCGCTCGGCCTGTTTCTTTTTTCCCAACTTTTCGTAAGTCTGGCCCAAATGGTCGCCGACGACGCTCTGCTGTCCCAGCATCCATGACGCGCGCAGAAAGCTCTCAGCCCGCAAGGTATCTCCCATTTGAAAATAGACCCAGCCCGCGGTGTCCCAAGTGGCCGCGAACCGCGCGCTGATTGGAGCACTGGCATCGTCAGAACCCGCCGCGCCGACGGAACGAGCATCGAGTGCGGCCACAGCCTTCTCCGCATACTCCTTCGCCAGATCGAGGTGCGTTTTGTTCACCGCCAGCAGATAAGCCGCATCGTTCAAGACTCCCGGATCAACCCCCTTCGGATCAGTTCCGGCCTGAATAGCTTTCTGAATATAGGGAATGCCTTTGTCCGCCTGACCACTTTGTACGTACGCTTCCCCCAGCGCCAGGTTGAGGCTGGCGCTGTCCGGTGACCCCTTCACCGCGTTCTCCAGTACCGCGGCCGCATCCGCATTCTTGCTCTCGGACGTCAGCAGCCCGCTGAGTTTCAGGGCCGCATCGTGATTCTTGGGATCCACCTTCAACACCTTGCGCCATTCCTCAATGGCTTCATCCTTGCGGTTCATATAGGTCAGGTAATTCGCCGGCCCCTGGTAGGCGCGGAGGTTCTCGGGACTCACTTCCTGCTCCTTGTGCCACTCGGCCAGCGCCTCGTTAGGCTTGTTCTGCATCATGAGGAGGGTTCCCAGGTTCATGTGAGCTCCGGGGTACTTAGGATCTCCGCGGATCACCTGCTCAAACAGTTCCTGCGCCCGGCTGCGGTCCCCGCTCTGCATGGCCGTGTAGGCGTCACGGAATTTCTGATCCAGGTCGGCGTGGTTTCCCGGGCTTGCGCTGGCTTCCATGTGGTCGCTGCTGATCGGGATCTGCTTCCACTCGTCATCCGAAACGGCTTTGCCGAAGTCACGGTAATTCTCCCAGCGGTCCAACGCAACTTCAGTTCTCTTGATAACCAAGCGGCGCGAGGAGATCAGCGCGCCATCCTCCAGCCTTGCCGTGGCGTGATACTCCGCATAAGGCTCAACCAGATCCACCGCCTTCGGTGCCACCAGGGAGTAGCCCTCCGGCAGCGTAAGCTTCGACTGGTACACGATCTCGCCGGGCGCACCCAGCAGAACAGACTCCTTCGGCTTCTTTGTATCTTTAGTGGATTCAATCCCCATGTTGGGGGGCACCGGCGGCGTGATCTGGTGGTCCTCCCAGCCACCATAGCTCTTGCGCACGTAGTCGTAGGATATCCGGAAAGGCTTGTCGGTCTCGTCCGCGGGCGTCACCGTCACATTGCTGACGTCGCCCCCAAATCCCAACGCGTACGAGAACCGCTGCACTCCCTCCTTCCACTGCGACTCCGAGAGTTGCCGGAACATCATGCGCAGCGCAACTTCAGTGTCGCCGCGGTAGATCTGCTCGACGCGGCCAGTGAAGGTTCCGGAAGTATCCAGCTTCCCTTCTGAAGTGAATCTCTGCTCCTGCGGGAACGGCGGATTCGCCGGCGTCGTCATCAGCACGGGCGGCTTGCTCGATGGAATGACCAGCGCTTGCTTGTCCCGCAGTTGCTGCATCAGCAAGCCGTAAGGCGCGACTTCCGGCGTGGTGTCGAGCCAGGTGTACTCACCGCCGGCTTTCGCGACCACCGTGATGACGTGATTGAACTGCGCGGGGGACGGAACATCCGGATCGAGCTTTCGGCTCGCATGGATCAACGCCGGCCACGCGTCATACCCCTCCGCCTTCAGCAGCGACGCCAGCAGCGTGTGTTTGTCTTTGCAGTCGCCGTAGCCGTTGTCGAGAACGTCGTCGGCCGCGTGCGGCTGGTAGCGTCCAATGCCGAAGTCGAGGCCGATGTAGTGGAACTTCAGCGAGACGAAGGTATAGAGCGCGCGAGTTTTCTCGTCGTCGGTCTTCAGGCCTTTGGTGAGTTCCGCCGCTTTGTCCCGAATCGCCGGCGTCACCGCGAGCGATTCTTTCTGCAGCCCTCCGTACCACTGCCCTACTTCGTCCCAACTGGCGAACGTGGTCATCTGCACATCTGGATTCGGCGGAATGCGCCGCGGCACTTCGGCGGGATCCTTTTCTTTCACTTCCAGATTAGGTTGCGACCACTGGTAAATGCGCCGCCCGCCTTCTTCCCTGACTTCAGGCTTGAACTCGGGGCTCACGACCTTCACGTATTTGTCAGCCGGAACGCTGATCTCCAACCGATGATCCTTCACGATCGCATTCTTTATGAACGATTCTTCGTACCAGAAATGTCCGGGGACCTCAGGTTTCACCACGCGATAACGGACCAGGGATTCCAGCACGTCGCCGACTCCCAGACCTTTGACCGCGATGTGCTTCTCATGAATATCACTGTAGAGGGGAGCGGTGCGGGTCACGTCCGCGGGCATGTCCTGAATGTTGTAATCCGGAGTCTTGACCACTGTGCCGTCCGGCTTGCGCACCCGCACGTAGTCGACCTCGACGGTCTCATTGGCGCTGGTATAGGTGAAATTCAGGACGGCGAAGGCTTTTACTCCAGCTTCGGCGAGGATTCTGATTACCGCGGTATGTTCCCGCGTGCCGGTACCGTCCGCCTGTTCGACGATCACCGTGTGCATCTTCTCGATGACGTAGGCTTCCTTCGAGTAGTCCGGCGACGCGGAAGCGGGAGACAAAGCAGCGGGCTTCTCTGCTTGCTTCGTCTGGTCTTTCTTCGTATCCACCTGGGCGGGCACCGGGACTCCAACCGATGCGGAGAGCAGAACAGCCAGCAGAATTCCAGATCGCATACACGTCACCTCGTTCAGCGGGAAACGGGGAAGCTTCCGGAACGGCGACTCGTCACTTCTTCTTTTCTCTTCTTCTACTTCTTCGACCCCACCGCGCCCAGGCACTTGCCGTACAGCTCAAGCAGATGCGCGGCGTAGTCTTCGGGCTTGGCAGCCGCGCCGCCACCGGTGAAACCGACGCCCCCGCTGCTGGCGGTCTTGCCATACCCCGTGGTCATGGCGATGAATTTCATGAGGTCGAGTGCAATGTCTTCATTACGGCGCCCAGCGCCCGCGCTGGTGCCCACGGCTTCCTCCATGATTCCCTCTCCTCTTCCTCTAGCGGATATGACGGGTATCTCTTCGTCCTCGAAGTCTTCGTCATCGAGGTATTCGTCGTCGAGATATTCCATGATGCTGAAGGACTCCGTCAGCGATGATAGCAGAGCAAGAAGTCTGTCATCCTGGCAACGGAAAACCTGAGCGAAGTCGAAAGGAGTGTCCACCCCACGTTGGGTCAGTCGATCTTCAAAATTACTTTGCCGTAGTTCTTGCCATCCTGCAACAGCTTGTAGGCTTCGACCGCGCGCTCGAGCGGAAACACGTGGCCAATCTGCGGAGTCAGCTTTCCATCGCCGATCCATGTTGAAAGCTGTTGCCAGGCCGGCTCCATGATCTCGCGCTTCTGCGACAAATAAGTCAGCCACAGTCCCTGCACGCTGGCCGACTTGGCATACATGGCGCGCACGTCCAATTGCGGCTGTTTGCCGGTGGCCGTGCCGTATTGAATGACGCGTCCGAAATCGCGCAGACAGCGCAGGCTCTTCGCAGTGTGTTCTCCGCCCAGCATTTCGAAGACGGCGTCAACGCCTTCCCCGTGCGTGAGATTCCTGACGACCTCTTCATAGTCATGCTGCTTGTAGTTGATGCCGTGCTGCAGGCCCAGCCCCTTCACGCGAGATAATTTCTCGCCGGATGACGAAGTCCCGTACATTTCGACCCCGAGCAACTGGCCAATTTGCACGGCCGCCGTGCCAACGCCTCCGGCGACAGCGTGGATGAGCACGCGAGGAGTGCGACTCGCCTTGACGGAATCAAAATCCCCACCCTGTCGCAAAGGACGCGACAAGGATGGGGCACCCGATTCCAATTGAGTCATGCCGGCTTGCCAGTATCCCAGATAAGCGGTGAAGTAGTTGACGGGGAACGCGGCAGCCTGCTCGTCGGTCCAGTTTTCTGGAACCGGCCATAACATATTTGAATAGGCGGAAGTTTTCTCCGCGAACGCGGCCCACTGGCCGTATCCCATCACGCGACGACCGCTGCTCCCGTCGCCCGCGAGTTCGACTCCGGCAAATTCCCGCCCGACCACCAGCGGCGGTTGCGGAGTTCCCGGATAGCCCCCGCGCGTGGTCATCAGGTCCGCAAAATTCATCCCGCCCGCTGCCACCCGTATGCACGTCTGTCCCGCCTTCAACGTGGGTTCGAGAACATTCTGGACAGCGAGCGCATCCGGTCCGGACAGACTGGTGAGAACCAGGGCTTTCATGGGGAAAAGTTTAGCAGGCGGGAGAGTTCGCGAGCGCAGCAGCGCGGGGGACTCGAGTGTCAGGGGTCAGGCCCAAGACTGCGGACCAAAGACTGCGAACCCAACCCCCAACACCGATCGGTCCCCGGTTTCTACAGCACCACAAAGAGCGCGATGCGCACTCCCGGGTGCAACAGGTCAAACAGAAAATATTCGCCGTCGACATAGTCGATGTAGCAATCGTCGGTGTAGGCCCAATCCACGGGCCAGGCATCGACAATCACGAACGAGTAGCCGCCATACTGGAAGCGTGGCTGACCGTTAACGATTTCCGGTCGTTGTGCCCGAAACGTATGGCTGCGGCCAAACTGGGCGCGGAACTTATCGTCGGGAATGCGCGCGCTCTTGCCGGCAGGACGGCCGTGTTCCTGCTGTTGCTGGCCCGCCTTCATCTCGTCCGGCGATTGTTTCTCCTGTTGTTTTTTCTCGTTCTTGTCCGGTTTCGCAGGCTTGGCCTCGTCCTGCTTGGCGTCTGGCCGCTTGTCGGCAGGCTTGGTTTCTTCCTGTTGTTTGGGTTCTTCCTGCTGTGGTTTCTCGTCCTGTCCATAGACCGCCGCCGAAGCCGCGATCAGGACCGAGAAAACCGCAACGTTCAATAATCTGAAAGCTCGCATATGTTTACCTCCTTGCGATCTGAATAACTAGCTGGGAACTATCCGTGACAACCCATGGCCGGCGATCTGCCGATGCAGCAGTTTCGCGATTGCCCAATTCAGATGCCCGGACAGCAATCCCTGCCCCGAATCTTTTCCTGTAAATGTGGACCGAAAAAACTGTAGGCGAAGGTCAGCCTTAAGACCCTGCTCCCCAGACCAGAAGAACCAAGGTCGAACACCCAGACCTGAGACCCGCACTCGGCTTCCCTACCCACTCCCCACCCGCAGGTATATACTCTTGGCGTTAGCTTACTGGTCGTTAGTTAGTAATCGTCAGTTAGTAATCGTCCGGCCGAGCCCCAGCAGGCCGGGACGGGGCGTACATTTATACGCTGTATCCGCTTCCCCTAATTCATGCGCGCCCCGCATGCGCAAGGCCGATTCCCGTCGGGGGCGGCGTGGAACCGGCACGGGTGCATCGCC
>DATHQJ010000226.1:0-15848 GCA_035482825.1 Binatus sp. (SeqCode)
CTCGGGGCTCGATCCTGATGCGCAAATGGGCCCTCTGGTTTCACAAGAGCAAATGGATCGCGTGTGCGGATACTTGGACTCGGGATTCTCCGAGGGTGCGAAAGCTGTCGCCGGCGGGCACAGGTCCGGCGATCGCGGATACTTCGTCGAACCCACGGTTTTCGTCAACACGAAAGAAAGCATGAAAGTCGTGCAGGAAGAAATCTTCGGACCGGTGGTGGTGGCGATGCCATTCACTGACCCCGAGGAAATCGTCCCGCGCGCTAACAACAGCGAATACGGCCTGGCCGCTGCTGTGTGGACGCGCGACATCGGCAAGGCACATCGCATGGCGGAGCAACTTCGCGCCGGCACCGTCTGGATCAACTGCTACAACATCTTCGACGCAGCAATGCCGTTCGGAGGTTACAAACAATCCGGCTGGGGACGAGAGATGGGACACGACGTTCTCAATCTCTACACTCAGACCAAAGCGGTGTGCACGAGAATCGCGTAGCGTCGGCACGGCAACTTGCGCTTCAAAAGACAAAGGACGGTGGCTCAAACCACCGTCCTTTGCTTTGATGCGCTCGTATACCCGCTATTTTTCCATCAGCAGAACTTTCTCCGCATCATCGATCTCGGTCAGCTTGACCTCGATCACTTCATTTGCCGTAGTCTGCACATTCCTGCCCACGAACGTCGCCTCAACAGGAATTTCGCGATGGCCGCGGTCAATCAGAACGCATAGTTGCACGCGCCGCGGCCGGCCATGGGAGAACAGCGCGTCCAGCGCCGCCCGCGTGGTTCTACCGGTGTACAGAACATCATCGACCAGCACGATGTTCTTGTCCTCGATCTCAAACCCAATCTCTTTCTCCTGAACTACCGGCTTGGGTCCTAACGTCGACAAGTCATCGCGGTAGAATGTTATATCCAAAGTCCCGACGGGCACTTTGGCGTTTTCAATGCGGGTGATGATCTTACCCAGCCGTTCGGCGATCGGAACTCCGCGGCGGCGAATTCCGACCAGGCCCAAACCCTCGACCCCGCCATTTTTTTCCACGATCTCGTAGGCCAGTCGAACCAGCGTACGTTCAATTTCAGATGCCGACATGAGTTGTGCCTTCTGACGAAGGCCGGTCTTGCGCGAAGGAGTCTTTGCATTCATTAGGAGTTGTGCCTCTGCAGCCATGAAGCTGGCTACTCAATGTATTCAACGCGGTCGCACAGGTCAAGCGCTGGTGGTTGGATGACGATTCAAACCGGCATCACTACAAGCACGAGCTTAGGTATTGGACTTGTCGTCGTGCTGGACAACGGAATGCTCCGCCGCCTCACCGCCGGCCTCGGCGCCTGGGCATTCGGTTCTTACGATGCGCGCGAAAGGTGGTTTGCCTTCGCGTATCGACACCAGACTAATCCCTTCAGGATTCTGACTCGCCGCGTCCGTCGCCAGAATTCCCACACCCTGATTTCTGCCAAAAGCCTTGGCCCGATACAGGGCGGCATCCGCCAGAGCAATCGACTCCTCCGCGCAAATCGCTTCAAAAGCGCCGCGGCTCCAGGGATACGCCGACCAACCCACCGAGCACGTCTTCGTCACCATGACGCCGTGGCCAAGATCGAACGGTTCCGACGCCATCACCTCCAGCACGCGGCTGCAAAATGCCGGAGTCCCCGAGGGATCGGTGGACCGGCTCATGATCAGAAATTCTTCGCCGCCCCAGCGCACCAGCACATCGGACTTGCGCACAACTGTCGACAGCCTTTGCGCCACGAGTTGGAGCAGCCGGTCGCCCGCAGGATGACCGTGCCGATCGTTGACCTGCTTGAAGAAATCCACGTCGACCATAATGAATACCAGGTCGCGATGATCCATTTTCCGAATGTCGGTTCCATGCGCCCGCTGATAATTTCGCAGAACCTGACCGGCCTCGGCTGTGAGAATCTCTTCCAGATAGCGCCGGTTCCACACCCCGGTCAGCACATCCGTAAAAGAGATTTCCTGCAGCTCCAGATTTTTCCGCTGCAGCTCCAGGCTGTGCCACCGCAGAGAATGCTCTTTGTTTTCCAGTTCGTCCTTGAGCCGGCACATTTCATCCAGGTTATGCCGCGACAGTCGCAGCAGGCTGAGCAATTCCCGGTCGAGCAGATGCTGCTTGAGAAATACCAGCGCGCCCATCACCAGCATGACAGCAACCGTCAGAAGCATCCGGTAGGTGCGGACACTCTGCGGTGCATCTCCGCCGAATTGCGCCCAGGCCATCATTAATGGCGTAACGAACACCGCCACCATGGCGATACGAGCTTTCCAAATTTCGTAACCGCGAGTTGGAGCCTCATCGAGCGGATCGCTCGTCGTGGCCTCGCGCGGCAAGAAACCAATCCGCACGAACCAGACCATTCCAGCCACCAACGGCACGTCAAACAAACTCCCGGTGTAATAAAGGTGTAAATCGATCGCCTCGCTGGCCATCAGGGAAGCGACGCAATAGAACAGCGTAGCCACGAAGAGATGGAAGTAGAGCCTGCGCCACGCTCCCTGGCTGCGTCGCCATACCAGCATCAAGCTCGTCGCCAGAACCAGCTCTTCGCACACGTACAGCAGGTCAAAGCTCCGTCCATATAAGACTTCGACCGGGTGTACGTACTGCCACGGGATCACCACAAAGAAGTAAAGAAACAGCCACCAGGTAAACAGGAGCGCAAAATCAAGTGTTCCCACACGCAGCGTGCGATCATCCTTTTGCACGTGGGGTTGCAGCGCCACCGCGGCCATCATCGGAACAATATGCAGAAAAAGAATGACGTCTCCGACGAACGGGTTGGGCGCCTCATGCCGCAGATAGACTTCGATATAAGTCCACATGACTTGCGAGACCAGCCACATCCCCAAGCCCAGACCCATCAGCGCCCAGAATAGCCGGGCCCGCGGAGACGCCGTTCGAATGTTGCCCAGAACAGCCACCGTAGCGCAAAGAAGAATAACGTTCTGCAGAATGTCGCCAAAAGCTGTGAGGGCAAATCCGCGCGGTGCCAGCAACGACAGCAGCATGTGAACGCACACCACGGCGCACACGATGGCCGTCCACTTCCGAGCGTGCTGGAGCGGAGAAGTTCCCACGTTTCAGATTGTATGTTCGCTGGACCAGGCGAAGATGTTACCGAAGTAATCGATACGCACAGACCGAGGTGGGGGTGTTGGCTTACTAAAGGGCCGCGCTAAAACGCCGCACGAAACGGTAAACATCCTGATATGAGTTGTATAGCGGGACCGCGGCCACCCGGAACGTGTCCGGTTCACGCCAGTCTCCGATTACTCCCTCCGCCGCCAACCGGCTGCACAACTCGCGTCCCTCGCCCGGCACTCGAATGGAAAGCTGAGCGCCTCTTCGCTCCGGCTCATGCGGCGTGATAATTGAGACCTTCGGAGAAGCAAGTTGGCCGATTTGAAATTCCATGTATCCGGTGAGGGACACGCTCTTGGTACGCAAGCGTTCGATGCCTGCTTCGGAAAAAATCTCCATCGAGGCGCGCAGAGCGGCCAGTGCGAGAATCGGAGGGTTGCTCAATTGCCAGCCCTCCGCCCCCGCCATCGGACGAAAGTCCGGCCCCATGAGGAACCGGGTTGTTTCGTCGTGCCCCCACCATCCCGCGAAGCGCGGCAGATCCCACGCGCGGGCATGCCGCTCGTGCACGAAACATCCGGCAACGCATCCCGGACCGCCGTTCAAATATTTGTAGCTGCACCACACCGCGAAATCTACGCCCCAATCATGAAGATGCAGGGGTATATTTCCAGCGGCGTGCGCCAGATCGAATCCCACGACGCATCCCTTGCGTTGCCCCGCCTTCGTGATCGCGGCGATGTCAAAAGCTTGCCCGGTGGCGTAGTTCACTCCCCCCAGCAGGATCAGGGCAATCGAATCGCCTTCGCGCTCGATCAGCGATTCGATATCTTCGTCACGCATGCAGTTCTCGCCGTCGCGCGGCGCGAGTTCGAGCAGGCATGATGCCGGATCATACCCATGAAATCGGATTTGCGAATTCACTGCATACTGATCCGAAGGGAACGCTCCGCGCTCGATCAAAATCTTGTGTCTCCCGCTGGTCGGTCGATAAAACGACGTCATCATGAGGTGCAGGTTTACGGTAAGGGAGTTCATCACCACAACTTCCGCCGGCTGCCCGCCGACCAACGCCGCCGTCTGCTTCGTCAGCAAGCGGTGATACGGCATCCACGGGTCCTTGCCGTGGAAGTGTCCTTCCACTCCGAGTTGCGCCCAGTCCTGGAGCTCCTGATCGAGATAGGCACGCGCAGTTTTCGGCTGCAGCCCCAGCGAGTGTCCGCATAAATAAATGCAGTCATCCCCGCCCTTGGTCTTTGGTAAACAGAAGCGCTCGCGGAAATGAGCCAGAGAATCGCCGGCATCCATAGCCGCGGCAAATTTTTCGCCAGCTTGAAACGGCGCGCCGATCATGCCACCGGCTCCAGCGGGCTCAACCCGCGGCTGATCAACCGGTCGGCCTTGCTCCAATCAAGGTCCTCCACCCGCTCGATCGACTCGCAGAGTTCGGAGAGCATGCGGTCCTGTACCAGCCCCCGCTGCAAGGCAGTCGCGTACGGGATGCGATGAAAGGTCACCATCGCGTACTTGGGAACAAAACGTTGAGGATATTTTGCTTCCAGTGCGAGCTCAATCTTTTTGCGAAAGAGAAATCGAGGATCAGCCACGCGATCTCTCATCTCGACAAAGTTGTCGACCGCCATGTCAGCGATCGCATCGGTATTTATTTTTCTGGCGTCCTCAAATCCGCTGAACACGTGCTCCCACTCTGCGCCGTGTCGATCGAGAAGTTCCAGCAAGCAAGTGCAATCTTCAAAGCCGCAATTGATTCCCTGTCCAAAGAAAGGAACGATCGCATGCGCCGCGTCCCCAAGCAGCAGAACCCTCCCCTCTACGTGCCAGGGCGAGCACTTGATCGTCACCATCGCACCCGTGGGATTGGCGAAGAAGTTGTCAGCCAGGTCCGGCATCACAGGAAGCACGTCCGGGAAGCGCGCCCGAAAATACTCGAGCACTGCGGACTGCGAGGTTAAATGAGCAAAGCTGTCGGGCCCTTCAAATGGCAGAAATAAAATGCAGGCAAACGTGCCGTCAACATTGGGCAGTGCGATGAGCATGTAGTTGCCGCGCGGCCAGATATGTAAGGCGTTTGTTTCCAGGACGTGCTCTCCGCCAGGACCCGCCGGAATCGTCAGTTCCTTGTAGCCATAGTCGAGGTACTGCTGCGAAAAATTGAAGCGGCCGAGCTTCAGCATCTCCCCACGAATCGCCGACGCCGATCCATCACAACCGATCACCACGCTGGACTCGAGCGTTCGCTCCTCGCCAGTCCGTTCGTCCCGCAGATGAAGTGTGCCCGTCTTGAGGTCGATCCCGTGGCAGCGTTGGTGAAAATGGATCTTCACACCCTGCGACTCCGCGGCGTTCATCAGCGCAATATTCAGCTCGGCGCGCGAAATCGAATAGATGACTTCCGCCTCATCCTTTCCATAGGGTTGAAACGTGAGTTCGGATGCGGCCGAGTGCATCATCCTCCCTTTCATTGGAATGGCGGTTCTCCGCATGTCGTTCCACAATCCCGCTTCGGCGAGGGCATGAATTCCACGCGTCGACAGGGCCAGGTTAATCGACCGGCCCGCGCTGATCGGAATGCGCCGCATGTCCGGACGTCTTTCGTAGATCTCCACGCAAAAACCGCGCTTGACCAAACCAAGGGCCAGCAGAGGCCCATTAAGCCCCGCGCCAATCAACGTGACGGTTTCGGGTTTGCCAGTCATCAGGAATTAGGAATTAGAAACGACGTAAAAGGACGATTGCGATCCGCGCGGCGCAGAGTCACTCTTCGCTACTCCGTCAGCAGCGTACGTGCCTCCCACAGTTCCGGAAAGAATTTCTTGTCCAGCGTAAGTTTCAAGTAAGACGACCCTGCGCTGCCGCCCGTTCCCATGCGCACGCCAATCACGCGCTCCACCAGTTGAATATGCCGCAACCTCCAGCTCACCACCAGTTCGTCAAACTCCGTGAGCCGCTCGCACACGTCAATCCAGTCGCGATGGCTGCGTTCATCCCGATAAAGAGCGAGCACGGCGCGAGCACGTGCATCAAACCGTTCACGCTCGGTCGCGTTGTCATCGACTTGCAGCTTGCCCAAGGCACGCAGCGCGTCAAAAAACACTTCGTGCAGAGACGGTTCGCGTAATCGCCGTTCGAGCAGGGCATGGGCTTCCGGAGTCGGACGGTGATAGCGCAACATTTTCGCGTCCTTCAGGCCACACAGGAATTCCAATTCTCGAAACTGCTCCGACTGGAATCCGCTGGCCGGCTCCAGCTTTCCGCGAAACGCCATAAAGTGCGTGGGCAACATGGTCTCAAGAATCGTGAACTGCTCCACCAGCACTCGCGTAATCTCGGTGCAACGACGCAACAAACGCGCGGCTTCATACACCTCGTCGCGCGACTCCGGATTCGCTGCTGCACCCCGCAGATTTGCCACCACCGCATCCAAATCGTGCAGCAACTCCTTGAACCACAACTCGTAGGTCTGGTGCACGATGATGAACAGCAGTTCGTCGTGATGCGGCGGCGAAGACTGTGCATCTTGCAACTTCAGCAGTTCCGGAACTTTAAGATACGAACTGTAAGTCAACTGCTCGCCCTGCGGCACGATGGGTGTCCCCGCCGCCGAAGCCGTTTTGCCATCAACAGTCGCGGCGGCATTCTTGCTCGAAAGGCCAAGAAACTCCACCGCATTCCCGCCCAGTAGCCGATCCTTCGCTTGCGCGGTCAACTGGCTCGATCGAATCAACGTCCCCACTCGATGCTCGCCCAATGGAAACGGATAGTCCGAACCCAGCATCACACGCTCCGCTCCCACGGTTCCCACCAGAAACTGCAGCGCGCGCGCATCGAACACCGCCGAATCTACATAGAAGCGATTCAGATACTGACTGGGCGGCAACTCGCAAACGCCGTGCGCCACCGGATGATGCTGCCATGCGTTCTCCAGCCGTCCCAGTAGAAATGCGAAACTTCCGCCGCCGTGTGCGAAGCAAATGCGCAGCTTCGGTGGCAACCTGTCGAACGCGCCGCTCAGGATCATTGCCACAATGCCGAGCTGCGTCTCCGCGGGCATGCCCACAGTCCACGGCATCATGTACTTCGGCATCCGCTGCGCTCCCAGCATGTCCCACGGATGCACCAGCACCGCTGCCCCTTCGTCCGCACAATGTTGCAGGAAGGTCACAATGCCAGGGTCGTCAAGATTTTTGTCGCCAACGTGATTGCCAATCTGCACCCCAAGATGGCCCGCTCGCATGCACCGCGTCAGTTCCTTGCACGACGCGTCAATATCCTGCAGAGGAACCTGGCACAAAGATTTCAGCCGGCCGCGGCCCTGCGCACACAGCTCTAGCGCCGCATCATTGAACAGTCGCGCGCAATCCAACGCATGTTCCACCGGGCGCTCGTACGCAAAAAGCACCGGCGTGACCGACAGCACCTGCATCTCGACGCCGTCCCGATCCATTTCGCTCAGCCGCACCGCGGCGTCCCAGCAAGCGGAATAAATCTTGCGAAAGACCCGATCACCCACCATGATCTCGGCTTTGCCCGGTTCGGTGTGCTTGATCCACGGCCAGTTTGGCGTACCATAGCGCGCCGCCAAGTCCGGCCACGACTGCGGAAAGAAATGATTATGAATGTCGATAACTGGCATTTACGGTTTGCCGGGATGAACCGCGCCGCAATGCTTGCACTTGCGCAGGCTCTCATTGCTATAGAACTGCTCGAACAGGGGCGGCAGATCGCGCACAATGCTTTTCAGTTTCACTTCCGCGCGATGCACCAGTTGATGACAATTCTGGCAATACCATTCGAATCCGTCGAGAGCGCCCTCCGGCCGCGGCATTTCCACGACCACCCCGATGGTCCCTTCCTTCAGCCGCTGCGGGGAATGCCGCATATGTTTCGGCAGCAGAAAAATCTCGCCCTCCTTGATGGGAATTTCCAGCGGCGGCTTGCCCGGAGTCTCCATGAGGCGAAGGAAAATATCGCCCTTCATTTGATAGAAAAACTCTTCGGTCGGATCGTCATGGTAGTCACGCCGGTTGTTCGGTCCTCCCACCACGGTCACCATCATCTCGCCGTCTTCCCACACCTGCGCGTTTCCTACAGGCGGTTTGAACTTTTCTTTGTTCTCTTCGATCCAACCCTGGAAGTTAAAAGCCTTTAGGTTCTTGATGGACGGCATTGCGCCCCCTTATCTTGTTCTCTTCGGCTTGTATGCCATAGCCCGGACTTCGATCAGTAAGTGAGGATGCGGCAACTGGTGCACGGCCACGGTGGTTCGAGCGGGTCCGTCGTAACCAAAAAACTCGCCATACACCTCGTTGTACCCCGCGAAATCGTTCATGTTGACGAGATACGTCGTTACTTCGACCACATCATCGAGCCGCGCGCCGACGCTTTTCAGAATGTCGCGCACGTTCTCGATCACGGCCCTGGTCTGCGCTCGAATATCGAGATGCGTTGTGCCAAACTCATCCACTTCCGCGCCGGCAATCGAATTATCCGCGCGCCGCGAGCTCGTCCCCGACACAAACAGGAAGTCGCCCGCGCGCTTGATGTGCGGATACTTCCCGCGCGGCTTCGCTTTCCCCGCAATCACTTTGCTTTCGACTTTCCCCATGTTTTCGTCCGCGCTCGCCGCGTGCTGAAAAACGGTCACATCCGGATACAGATATTATTCAGCTCCGAATAAAAATTCAGCGAATGTACGCCGCCTTCGCGCCCAATCCCGGAAAGCCCGGCGCCCCCAAACGGAGTTCGCAGGTCCCGCAGGAACCAGCAATTCACCCACGTAATCCCAACATTCATCTGCTGCGCCACGCGGTGCCCGCGCTTCAAATTCGTCGTCCAGATCGACGCGGCCAAACCGTACTTCGTATCGTTCGCCAGGCTGATCGCCTCCTCTTCCGTATCGAAAGGAGCAATGTGGCACACCGGCCCGAAAATTTCTTCTTTCACGCAGCGCGCCGATTCCGGCAACCCAGTATAGATCGTCGGCTGCACGTAGAATCCTTGATCGAGCTCATTGCCGAACTGAGGGACGCCGCCGCCGGTCACCGCCACCGCTCCCTCTTCACGCGCCAACTTGTAATACGACAGCACTTTCTCGCGATGCTGCGATGAAATCAAGGGCCCAAGGTCAGTGGATTTTTCGAGCGGCGATCCAACTCGCAGGTTCTCGGCTTTGCATCTCAGGGCTTCAACGAATCGTTCGAACACTGAGCGTTCGACGTACACGCGCTCCATGCACAGGCAGACTTGTCCCGTATTCAGGAACACAGCCTCGCTGATCCCATTCACCGTTTCCTCAAAATCGCAATCGGCAAAAACGATCGCCGCGTTCTTGCCGCCGAGTTCAAAAGAAACCGGCTTCACCGAAGCGGCCACCGTCTTCATGATCGCAGCGCCAGTCTGCGACTCGCCCGTGAAAGTGACCGCATTCACATCCGGATGCCGCGTGAGAAATTCGCCCGCCGAGTTCGGCCCGAATCCGTGGACTACGTTATAGACGCCGTCAGGAATTCCCGCTTCGTTCATTACCTCAGCGAGCAGGGTCGCGGTCGCCGGAGTTTCCTCCGACGGTTTCACGACAACAGCGTTGCCGCACGCTAAGGCTGGCGCGACTTTCCACGTAAGCAATAACAGAGGAAGGTTCCACGGAGTAATGATTCCCACGACTCCCAGCGGTTTGCGCACGGCATAATTAAGCGCGTTCTTGCCGTCAGGAGTCTCCGTCTGAAACGACTCCAGTCCCACCGTCTTGATCACGTCCGCAAACGCGCGAAAATTCGCGGCTGCACGCGGAACATCCAACCGGGAAGCTAGCGCCACCGGCTTGCCAGTATCCGCAACTTCGGCGGCGACGAAACAGTCAAACCGGGCCTCGATCGCCTCGGCCACTTTGAGCAATCGGGCAGCGCGATCGCGAACTCCCAGGCGGCCCCACTCTCCTCGCAAAGCTCTGCGGGCCGCGCGTACCGCGTCGTCGACTAATCCCTCGTCCGCTTCCGAAACCTGCGCGATCACACTTCCGTCCGCCGGATTCACATCGGCGAACTCCCGCGGCCCGCGCACGAACTTTCCGTCGATGTAATTCAGGATGGACTTCAATTGGCGAGAACCCCGCCGCATCGTAACAGCCTCGAGTAAGACGAAGCAATGTCGCCAGGGCATGTCACGACCAATATCAGTTTCCGCGCTCCCGCAAATATCGCGGCAGCGCATCCTGCCATGTGGGCACGGTGACACCATAGGGCCGCAGGCTCTTCGGCGAGAGAACAGAATACGCCGGACGCGGTGCTGGACGCGCCATTTGCTGGCTGCTGACCGGACGTATCTCGGTCGCAAGTCCGCCGCCTTTTACGATCTCGCACGCAAAGTCAAACCACGAACACTCGCCCGCATTCGTGACATGCACAATTCCGCTGGCATGGTTGCGGCATAGCTGGATGATCGCTCTCGACAAATCAACCGAATATGTCGGGCACCCACGCTGGTCATTCACCACATCCAAAGCCGGCCGGCTTGCGGCCAGTTTCAGAATCGTATCCGGAAAACATTTTCCGCCAGTGCCAAACAGCCACGAAGTCCGCGCGATGCAACACTCCGGCAACACGTCCAGCAGCCGCACTTCCGCTTCCGCTTTCGATCGTCCATAAACGCTCTGCGGATTCCGCGCATCTTCGGTCTCATAGGGTGACGTCTTCTTCCCGTCGAACACGTAATCTGAACTGAGAAACAAAAGCTTCGCGCCGGTCTGTTTCGCAGCCTGAGCGACATTCACCGCGCCATCGCGATTCACCGCCAACGCCAAATCCGGATGAGTCTCGCAATCGTCAACGTTGGTATAAGCCGCTGCCAAGACGATCCAGTCGGGCCGATGACTCTCGACCACCTCGCGCATTCTATCCGCGTCGCGGATGTCCACATCGCGCGAGCCGAGACCGACAACCTCGTCACCGCTCCATTCGTGCGTGAGCGCCTTACCGAGCAGTCCCGTGGCGCCAATAATCATGGCTTTCATGTCGGTTGATTTTTCCTGTGGCTACGCGAATGTTTCGGCATCACGCAGAGCGAGGCCGCGCTGGTCTTTTGCCGAAACGATCGGCGCGCCTGCCAGTTCCCATTCAATCTTCAAGTCCGGATCATTCCATGCCAGCGTGCGTTCGTATTCCGGAGCATAGTAGTCGGTCGCCTTGTAGAGCACCTGCGCCTTTTCCGAAATCACGCAGAAGCCGTGCGCAAAGCCCGCCGGGATCCACAGCATGCGTTTGTTTTCGCCCGACAAGCGCACCGCTTCCCATCCGCCAAACATTGGGGAACTCCGGCGCACGTCGACGGCAACGTCCAGAATCTCCCCTTCCACCGCGCGCACCAGTTTTCCCTGCGTCTGTTTGATCTGATAATGCAGGCCGCGCAACACGTTCCGCTGCGAGCTGGAATGATTGTCTTGAACGAACCGCTCTGTGATCCCCAACTCGGCGAACACTTTTTCGTTGTAACTTTCCAGAAAAAATCCGCGCTCGTCGCCAAACACGCGCGGCTCCAGAATCACGACACCGGGCAACGAGGTCGGAATTTTGTTGATCGCATCCATCGCTCAGCGGAGTCCTCGAACTGCAGGTATCTCAGAACACCCTTTCCCGCAACAGTTGCAGCAGGTAAGCGCCGTAGCTGCTGTTCTTCATGCGGCTTCCAATTTTCTCCACCTGAGCTGCACTGATGTAGCCGGAGCGATACGCAATTTCCTCCGGGCATGCCACCATCAACCCCTGCCGCTTTTCGATCGCCTGAATGTAATTCGCCGCATCCATCAACGATTCATGCGTGCCCGTATCCAGCCAGGCCATGCCGCGTCCCATCACGACGACTTCGAGTTGTCCATCCTTCAGGTACGCCCGGTTAACGTCGGTGATCTCGAGTTCGCCGCGCGCACTCGGTTTCAGCGACTTCGCAATCTTCACCACCTGGTCATCGTAAAAATAAAGTCCCGTCACCGCGTATCGCGATTTCGGCTGCTTCGGTTTCTCCTCAATGCTCAGCGCGCGTCCGTCGGCATCAAACTCCACCACTCCGTACCGCTCCGGATCGTGCACGGGATATGCAAACACTCGCGCCCCATGAACCTTTCCCGCCGCCTCGCGCAGATCTTTCGCCAGATCGTGCCCGTAAAAAATATTATCCCCCAGCACCAGCGCGCAAGGTTTGCCCTCTAAGAACTTCTCCCCCAGCAGGAATGCTTGCGCTATTCCCTCCGGCTTTTGCTGCGCCAGATATTGCAGGCGAATTCCGTACTGGCTTCCATCCCGCAGCAGCGCCTGAAATCTGGGCGCGTCCTCGGGAGTAGAAATCACCAGAATGTCGCGGATTCCCGCCAGCATCAGTGTGCACAGCGGGTAATAAATCATCGGCTTGTTGTACACGGGGAGCAGACTTTTCCCCATGACCTGGGTCACGGGATACAGGCGCGTGCCCGACCCTCCCGCCAGAATGATGCCTTTGTAGAGCGCACTCTCTTTCATGATTTTGATCTGTCTTGCTACCCGGAATAATGCGTGGCTACCCACTGCCGGTAACTTCCGCTGGTCACGTCCCGCACCCACGCTTCGTTCTCAAGATACCAGCGAACCGTTTTGCGCAGACCGTTTTCAAAGGTCGCCTTCGGCTTCCATCCCAACTCGCGTTCAATCTTGCGCGCGTCCATGGCATAACGGCGATCGTGTCCCGGCCGGTCCTTCACGAAAGTGATCAACTCTCGTCGCGAACCGCCCGCGCGCGGCGCCATCTCGTCCACCAGATCGCAAATCGCGTGCACGATCTCGATGTTCGGCTTTTCGTTCCATCCGCCGATGTTGTAGGTCTCTCCGGGACGCCCGCCCTTGAGCACCGTCGCGATCGCCTCGCAATGATCCTCCACATAAATCCAGTCGCGCACGTTCTTGCCGTCCCCATAAACCGGCAAGGTCTTCCCATCCCGCGAATTAAGGATTACCAGAGGAATCAGCTTTTCCGGAAACTGAAATCGTCCATAGTTATTCGAGCAGTTTGTAGTCAGCGTCGGCAGCCCATACGTGTGGTGATAGGCCCGCACCAGATGATCCGACGCTGCCTTCGACGCGGCATATGGGCTGTTCGGCGCGTACGGGGTGGTTTCGCTGAAGGGCGGATCGTCCGGCCCCAGCGAGCCGTACACTTCGTCGGTGGAGACGTGCAGGAACCGGAAATTCTTCCGCTCGCTTTCCGCTAGCGCACTCCAGTACGCCCGAGTCTCCTCCAGCAGCGCGAACGTCCCGTCCACGTTGGTGCGAATAAAATCTTCCGGCCCCCGGATCGAGCGGTCCACGTGGCTCTCCGCGGCGAAATGGACAATTGCTCCGGGCTGATGTTTCTCCATCAGTCGCTGCACCAGCGCTCGATCGCCGATATCGCCGTGAACGAACTCGTACCGTTCACCGGCCGTGACGCTCTCCAGATTGTGCAGGTTCCCGGCGTACGTCAGCTTATCCAGATTCACAATGGACGCCGACGCCGCCTGCATCTGCTGCAGCACGAAGTTGGAGCCGATAAACCCAGCCCCTCCGGTGACTAGAATGGTATTGCGCATGCGGAATGTGGCGGCGTCAGAGTCGTCGCGCTCCGCGCCCCGTCGCGAACCACGCACTTGATTGTAATAAAAAAAGACGGGGATGGCCCCGTCCTCCGCCCCAATGTCGATGCTTACTGCTATCTAGCGAGGTTCTGAAGCGGTGACTAACCCGCCCGTCTTTCGGCGTCTTCACTCGCTCCAACTGTCATAGCTCTCACGTTCGGCCTCTTGGCCGGCATCCCTGTCAGTTCCCATCCCATCATTGTGAAGTAGGCCTTCTCAATGCCTTCGGCGACTTCTTGCCACTGGTACTGCTCTTCGATTCGCTTCCGCGCCGTTCGCCCCGCACTCTCCCGCACCGCAGGATTCGCAATCAGAAACTGCAACCGGTCGGCCAGGTCCGCCGCACTGCCTCGCTGAAAAGTAAATCCCGCGCCGGCGACCACCTCGCGATTTTCCGGAACATCGCTGGTCAGCACGCACAAACCTGCTCCCATGGCGTCCAGCAGCGCCAGAGACAAACCCTCCAAGTCCGACGGCAACACGAAGATCATCGCGTTGGTCAGCAGTTCGTCCAGCGTCTCGCCTGAAACCCAGTCCAGCGTGCGGATCTTTTCGCTCGCATGCATCCTCAACTCGCGGCAGTATTCGTCGCAGTAACTCGCCGCCCCAGCCATCACCAGCTTCACATCCGATTTAACATCCGCATCGATCTGCTCAAACGCCTCGACCAGCAAATGGCATCCTTTCTCGGGCGAAAATCTTCCCAGGAAGAGAATGTACTTCCCAGGTTCCAGTCCCCACTCCAGAATTTTCCGCGGCTCGCGTCGTTCCCGCAGCAGGCCGCCGTTGGGCACATAGAACGCCTCAACCCCGTGCATTTCGCGGTAACGCTGCTGCAGAGCCTGCGATACTACCATCGTCCCGTTCGGCAGACGCACCGACGCCCGCTCTCCCAGTCGCAGCACCGCCGACGCCAGCCGTCCCCATTTCTTGCGCTGCCAGTCGAGCCCTTGCACGGTCACGGCCGTCTTCTTCCCGAGCAGCCGCGGAATCCCCGAAAACAGTGCCGGCCCCAGAGCGTGATAATGCACTACGTCATAGTTCTGAGTAAGCGCGTGGACGGTACTCAGCGTGGTGTGGACGACGGTCTCAAGATGTTTCGACCGGATCGTGGGCAGCCGCATCAGCCGCATGCCGTGATGCTCGGCCAGCCTCGGAGTAAAGTAGTTGCGGCAGTAGACCGTGACTTCGTGCCCCATCTCGACTAACCGTTTTCCGACTTCTTCGTAATAGGTTTCAATCCCGCTGTATTTCGAAATCACTCCCCGCCCACCGATAAAGGCCACCCGCAGCCGCCGTTTCTCAAGCATTGGAAACTTCTCAACTCCCCGCGAAGAAGCCGGACTCGGCACTCGCGCCTTCCTCGAAACCAGCCCTTCATACAAACTCAGCAATTTCTGATAGTGCCCCTCGGGTGCGTACCGCCGCCGCACCATCTCCCATCCCGCTCGCCCCATCTTTTCCGCCAAGTCCGGCATCGACGCTAAGGCACGGATCGTCCCTGCAAGTTCATCCACGTCCCCCTTACGATACAGCAATCCTGTCTCACCTTCGTCAATCAACTCGCGCCTCGATCCCAAATCCGAAGCCACGACTGCACGCCCTTCCGCATACGATTCCAGGATGGTCTTGCCCAGCGTCTCGTAAGCATGCGAAGGCAGCACCGTGAACCGCGACCGCGCGATCAGCGCATCCCGCTCCGCGCGTCCCACATGCCCCACAAACTCCACATTGGACAATCGCAACGCAGCCGCCAACTCCTGCAATTCCCCGCGCTGCGGCCCGTCGCCCGCGATAATCAACCGCAGGTGCGGAATTTTCTGCATCGACCGCAGCAAATCATCGACGCCCTTCTCCGCCGACAATCTGCCAAAGTAGAGCAGCGGCCCGTGGTCACCATGCGCGTTCCGCAGAGGATGAATCTTCTGAAAATGTGGCAGCACGGCGAACTTATCTCCGTCCCATCCGTGCTCCACGAACTTGTCACGCACAAACTGGCTGGGCGCCAGGAACTGGTCGACGCACTTGCGGTACGTCCCCAGCCAGCGGTGGACGTAGGCCTCCGTCGCCAGCATCATCCGCGC
>DATHQJ010000227.1:0-4988 GCA_035482825.1 Binatus sp. (SeqCode)
AATTTCCAGTCGCTCTTCGTGGGCCACCACATTCCGATGATCTCGCGGCGGATTTTCCAGCGGGCAAAGCTGAGTTCTTCCGGTGAAAGATTGGAAGTGCGGACGTTGCTGAAGTAGCCGTCGTACCAGCGGAAGTCGGAAAGATTCTGGATCTGGCCGTCGCGGAGCATGTTGTCGCGCAAAGGGGTCTTGGGATAGGGGGTCATAATCTGATCCATGATGCTGCTGACTCCCTGCTCCTTGATGAAGCGGTAGTTCTCGCGCATGCTCTCGGGATCGTCGTCGGGCAGGCCGTTGATGAGGCCGGCGATGACGACTACGTTCTCCTTCTGCAACTCGGCAATCGCTTTCTTGATAGCGGGGAGGGTGTTGGGCTTCTTCATGGCCCGCAGGTTTTTGGTTGAGGCGTTTTCAATGCCGAGGAAGATGGAGACGAAGCCAGCCTTGGGCAATTTCTTGATGACTTGCGGATGTTGAGAGAAGCCGAGGACGGTAGCCTGCGTGGTGAAGTGCAGATTTTTCAGTTTGAGCGAGATCACGCCATCGATCAGTTGCTCGAAGCGCTCCATGTTCTGGGTGATGTTGTCGTCGGTGCAGAAAATGTGGCGGGCGCCGCGGCTGTAGGCATCTTCAATATCGGCCAGCACGCGTTCCAGCGGATACTGGCGGATCGAGCTGCCATACATCTGATGAATGCTGCAGAAATTACAGTGGTAGAGGCAGCCGCGGGAGGTCTCGATGACGTCGGCGCGGCGGAAGTACATGTGGAAGTTTTTGATGATGCGCTTGTCGCGCGCTGGCATCTTGATCTTGGTGACATCTTCCAGCGGACGTGGGGCGTTGTGATGGAACTGGCGGTTTTCAGTTTTGTAAGACACGCCCAGGACGCTGTCGAGGCCGCGGCCTTGCGCGTCCAGTGAGTCGAGTAGTTCGCCGAAGCTGAAATCGCCCTCGCCGCGCACGATGAAGTCCCAGTAGTCGGCTCCAGCCGAACCCTCGATGGTGTCGTAGGACAGCGTGGCGTGGTAGCCGCCGAGCACGGTTTTTATCTTGGGATCGAACTGCTTGGTGAGGTACGCCATCCCAAGATTGCATTCGTACTGGAAGGCCATGCCGGAAAAGCCGACGACGTCGGGGCGCTCATTCTGCAGCGTCTCCATCAGAATTGGAATGGCGCGCTTCCGCGCGGGCGCCAAGTCGAGGACTTTGACGTCGTGGTTGTCAATTTGCGCGGCGATGGTGGCCAGCGCTACGGATGGCGGTTCCCACTGCCGTCTTGGAACCCAGGGTGAGGTCGCGGGGCATTGCACGAGGAGTGCTTTCATAGTCTTCGCATCCTAGAAAGTTTTGCGCTGCGCTTTAGAAGTTTTGAAGAGACAGGCCCAGGGTCTCACAATTATCGCGGTAGGTTACTCCTCCCAGGTGATGGATTGCAAGGCGGAATTGAAGTGGGGAGACGGAAAGAAAAGGCATCAACCACCAAGGATACGAAGTATCACGAAGGGGAGCAGGACTTGTTTCTGGGGGCGTCGGACGCGTGATACACTCAGCCAGTTCCGGCGCGTTTGGCGCGTTTCCGCGCCCGCTGGAAGTCTTGGTCATGCGAACCTGCGCGCTCATTCCGGCGTTCAACGAAGTCCCCTACATCGCGGATGTAGTGAAGGGAACGCAGCCGCACGTGGAAAAAGTCGTGGTGATTGACGACGGCTCCGGGGATGGAACCGGGCAGGTTGCGCGGGCGGCCGGAGCTACATGCTTGCGGTCGCCGAGGAATCGCGGGAAGGCCTCGGCTTTGCGGATGGGGATCGACTTCGCGCGGGCGGCGGAGAATTTCACTCACGTGCTTACGCTCGATGGCGACGGACAGCACTGGCCGGAAGATATTCCTGGGATGCTGCGCGTGGCTGAGGAGACGGGAGCGGATCTGGTGATTGGGGCGCGGTCGTTCGATCGGGCTTCGATGCCGCGGTCTCGTTATTATTCGAACACGATTGGCAGCCGGGTGGCGTCGTCGCTGGTGGGGCGCGAGATTCGTGACAGCCAGAGCGGGTTCCGGCTGTTCCGGCTGGATAAGCTTCTTGGGACGAAACTGCGGAGCCGGTACTACGAACTGGAAATGGAAATGCTGATCAAGATGGCGCGGTCGGGCTGCACGATCGCGCACGCGCCGGTGCGGACGATCTATCACGATGGCGAGGCGCGCTCCAAGATGAGGCCGGTGCGAGACACGGTGCGGGTCTGCCTGTGGTCGGTCGCGTTTCGTTTTTTGGGCGCGTGAGGGCGTGAGATGATCCTGCGGATCAGGCTGCTTTGCGCTCTGCTGGGGTTGCTGATTTTTCAGGGGGTGCTGGCTGGGCAGTCTGACGATCCTCACTCCGATCGCTCCGATGACCTGCTGACGCGCATCTGGGATGGGGTGCAGCAGGCGCAGCAGAAATATACGAGCAGCTGCGGGACCATTACCGAAACCCGAACCTCCAGCCTGATGGTGAAACCGATGCTGCTGCGGGGAAAGTTTTGCGCCGAGGGCACCACGCGGTTTTCATTGGAATATTCCGAACCGTCCAAGGTACGCATCCGCTACAACGATGGTTACCTCAACCTCACGACCGGCGACAAGACCGAGGTGATGGAGGTGGGGGGCAGCGTGCGGCGGGCGCAGTCTTATTTCAGCCGGGAGAATTCCATCGGGAACCTGAAAAAAAACTTCACCATCACCGTGCGAGAGGACAGCGGGGATTACGAAATGAAACTGGTTCCGCGGACGGATGCGTTTCGTAAGCGGCTGAATTATCTGGTGGTGAAGCTGGACAAGCGCGATTTCCTGCTGCGATCGCTGGAGGTAAACGGCAAGAGTGGGGTCGATAGTGTATTCGTGATCGACGTTAATTCATTGAACCCGAAGATTCCGGCGGAAACGTTTGAGGTTTACAAGCCATAGTGACTACGCACAAGGCTCTCGGGCGGAATGAGATTGAGGCGATGATTCCGCATCGGGCTCCGTTCCTGTGGATCGACCGGGTGGAAGAACTGGAGCCAGGAGAGCGTTGTGTTGCGGTGAAGTTGATCGATCCGGTGGATCCGATTTTTGCCGGACATTTTCCCGCCCAGGCTATTTTGCCGGGGGTTCTTCTGATTGAAGCGGTGGCGCAAACTGCGGGAGTAATGTTGGGGTCGGCCGGGTCGCAAGAGGCGGCGGGCGGGATTGCTTTGCTGGCTGCGGTAAACCGCTTCAAGTTTCTGAAACCAGTGACTCCGGGGCAGGAACTGCGCATTGAGACCAAGAAGTTGACTGAGGCGGGGAAGCTGGCTTACATCGGCGGCACAGTGTGGGTGGATGGAGAGATGGTTGCGAGCGGCGAATTGTCGGTGGTCGCGGGTTGAATTGTGATCCGGACATTTCAGACTCGCGTGCGGGAGTTCGCCACCGTTCTGTTGAAGGAGAATCTCACGCCGGGCAAGGCCGCCGCGGCTGTGTTCCTAGGAATCTTCATCGGCGTCGTTCCGATCTACGGGATTCAACTGCTAACGGCGGCGGGTCTGGCATTTTTGTTCCGACTCAACAAGCCGCTGACTCTGGCCAGCACTTTCATTAACAATCCGCTGCTGCAGCCAGTGATTGTGGCGTCGTCGGTGGAGGTGGGATATTTTCTGCGCAGTGGTGCGTTCCGGCCGTTTCATCTTTCCGCTCTGACGGAACCTTTCATGATGTTACCTAAACTCATTCTAAGGATGGGGTGGGCGGGGTGGTGGGGGTCGGTGACGGGCGCGCATATGAAGGAAGAGCTGCTGGCGTGGTTCATGGGCAGCGTGGTGGTGGGAGTCGTGTTGGGCGGCGCGGGGGCGGCGATTACGGCGGTGGTGGTTCGGGCGAAGGCGAACGCAGATACAGGATTGCGGGAGCGCATTGTTCTTGTGAATCGGATGTTTGCCGGATGCGCGCGAGGCGACCGCGCGTTTGTGCGGTGGAAGCTGCGGCTGGATCGGATATTTGAATTGCTTGCTGAATTGCTGGCCGCCGAGGATCAAGGTTCGGGGACCGTCGTTGATCTGGGCTGTGGCTACGGCATCGCATTGAGTTTTGCGGCTTTTAGGGACAGCAAGCGGCGACTGGTCGGTTGCGATCTGGATGAGCATCGCATCGCGGTTGGCCGGCAGGCTCTCAGTTCATCGAACGCGGACTTGCGCGTAGCGGATGTTCGCACTTTTCATCTTCCGCCGGCGGGTTTGATTCTGATTTTGGATGTGTTGCAGTATCTGCCCGCGGATGAGCAACTGGGCTTGCTGAAACGATGCTGTTCCGCGCTCGTACCCCGGGGAAAATTGATCTTCCGGGTGCACGATCGCGAGCGCGGGCTGTGGTCTGTAATCACAATGGCGTTCGACCGGGTCATATTCGCGTGTGGACGTGCGGGCACGCGGCCTTTGATTCTTCCGGCCGTCGATTACCGTCGGGCGCTGGAGGATGCGGGGATGCAGGTGGAAGAGCGGCGATTCCGGAACCGGCTGCCGCTGGCGCATATTCTTTTCATCGCGAAGAAACCGATGACAGAAGTCGCGGCGGAGGGGGCCGCATGATGGTCCGGGGCGTAATGGTCCGCTTCATGCGCGGGGTGGGACGCGTGGTTGTGGGGCATCCGGGGCTGGTGGTCGCGCTTAGCCTGGTCGGGACCTTATTGTTGTACGCGAACATTCACAACCTGCGAACCGGCACCGACCTGACTGATCTGTTTGGAAATCGCGATCCGCAATGGAGGGCCGCGAGCCAGATCGGAAAAGAACTGGGTTATGGCAACCAACTTTTCGTGCTGGTTGAGGCTCCGGAGAAGGAAGGAACGGACGCGACGAGCGAGATGGAGGAAATGGCGGACCGTCTCACCGCCGAGATGACGAGCAGTGGATCGTTTCTGCATGCGCGCTGCGGTTTGCAGGAAGATGAACTGCTCAACATGGTGCGGTATTTCACCTGGAACTTTCCATCATTCGTT
>DATHQJ010000228.1:0-9697 GCA_035482825.1 Binatus sp. (SeqCode)
ATTCGCCTGCGTCCCGGCTCGTATCTGCAGTCTTTCTACGGGAAGGACAAAGAGACGGCGACCGAAGAGTTCTTTTGCAACTTCGAAGTTAATCCCGACTTTGAATGGGCCGCCATGGAGGCCGGATTTCCCGTGGTCGCCCGCGGCGGCGAGGGGGAGATCCGCGCGATTGAATCTCCCACGCACCGTTTCTTTCTGGCCACGCTCTTCCAACCGCAGCTGTCATCGACGGAAAAGAAGCCGCATCCCGTCGTTCTGGCTTTTGTTCAGGCCGCCGCCGACTGGGGCAGGAAAAAACTCGACGATAGCGTATTAGAGTAGAGGAATCAGGTCGGGCACTCGCTTCGGCTCCGCTCCGGACAAGCTCCGTCCGACAACTCTTTCCGTCAAAATAACTGCCAATCGCGGCTCTCGCCTTGGTTACCAAAGTCCTTGTCCCGCGCCAGTTACCGCACAAGCACCATGCGCATCTGGAGGCTCCGCTCCTGTCTCGCTAGACTCATCCAGATCGTTACCCGTTCTCGAAACCAGAGTCCGCAGGAGCCACACGCAACTATGCACATGCAGTTGATGAACTCGTATAGCATCCCTTTCACCACGCTGTTGAGCTACATCCCGGTGATCGCGACGATCGTGACCACTTTTTTCAGCATAGTTCTGGCTCGCGCCACTCTGCGCTACGTGGAAGCCACCGACAAAGGCCTGGCTCTGGCCCGCGAAGAATTCGAGCGCGAATGGTCTCCCGATCTGCATATCAAGATGGAACGAGTCTCGGCGAACGAGGCCCGCATTGTCGTCACCAACCTGGCCAAAACTTCGGTGCTGTTGCAGTTGCTGCAATTACGTAAGATCTCGCATGCGATGCCCTTCGAGCGCTGCCGCCTGAACGATCCGCTGGTCGGCGGCCTGACCTGGTCACAGGAAATGGGTCGCCGCATTCTGGCCTGTACCGGACCGGAATTCGAAGGCCCGATCGCCGCGTCCATGACGTTCTATGCCGCCGGCCGCATGTTTCGGACTGACTGGTTCCGTTCGCAGATTCAGGTACGCGACGGCCGCATCATCAGCCTCGAACCCAGCACCATGCCCACCCGGCGCGTGCGCGTGCTCGAACGCAAAGGCCCGGAACGCCGCCGCGACTTCGTGCAGGACGTAACTACCACCGTCCCCCCAGAAAAGATAAACACCAAGCCCGACGAGAGCTTCTTCGTAACCGGAGCCTGAGCGTTTTCAGGATCTGGCGCGCAAAGGAATGTACTTTCGCGGCGCTCGAAAGCCCTGCCGGCTGCTATTCTGCTGCTATCTTTTTCTGGAGAACTTGAGATCACAATTTGTGATCTCAAGTTTTGGAATGAGCTGAAAATATGGCTAAGACTGCGATCGCGATGGAAAGAAAAGTTGATTCGAAAATCTTCGTTCTTCGTGGGCAGAGAGTCATCCTCGACACCGACCTCGCCGAACTCTACGGGGTTCAGGTCAGGCACCTGAACCAGCAAGCTAAGCGCAATGCGGAGCGTTTTCCTCTGGCCTTCCGCTTTCAACTCTCCGAGCACGAATTCAAAATCTTGAAATCACAAAATGTGATCTCAAGTGAGGGACACGGCGGCACGCGTTATCGTCCCTATGTCTTTACGGAGCACGGCACGATCATGGCGGCCACCGTGCTGAACTCCAAACGCGCCATCGAGATGAGCGTGTTTGTGGTTCTTGCTTTTGTGAGGATGCGCCGCGCCATCGCCGGCAATCGCCAGATCCTTACGAAGCTGGCGGAACTGGAAGGCCGGCTGGAGGGTCACGACACCGATATCCGGGAGTTGATGGAAGCGATCGTCGAACTCATGAGTCCTGCGGAAGCAACCCGCACCCGGATTGGTTTTGAAGCGCCTTCGGAGGCAAGTGGCAAGGCCCTCAAAGGTCGTACGATGCCATTCCGAAAGGCCCGGTAAACGGAGCGCCGGCCAGATCGACAGCGACACCAAGTAAACCGCAGCTCGCGGAAACCCGCAGAGGACAGACGCTCTCGCCCATCCCCTGCGGTTCCAATTGCTTATTCCGTCTGCTCCAGCGTGCGGATGTACTCGACGACCGCCTCGCTCCAGCCGTCGATGTGCGTCCACTTGCCGTAGCCGACGCCGTTCTTGTTGCTGGCCACGTTGATCACGTAACCCTTGCCCTTCGGCGCAGGCACCGTGTCGTGCGCCTGCTCGTCGGTGATGACGATCAGGCGATCGTAGCCGTGCTTCTGGTTGAGCTCGTCGACAGCCTTCCCCAGGTAGGTCGCGCTGTGCGGCTGCGACTTGTCGATCGCGTCGCGCAGTGCGAAGCCGCGACGCGCCGGCACTTCGACCAGCGAGTTCGAGAAGCTGAACACTGCTACCTTCTCGCCGATCTCACGCAGCAACACCGCGAGCCCGTATGCCGCATCCGTGCGCTGCATCTCGGAACGGTGAGAAAGCGGCGCGGTCATCGAGCCGGAAACGTCGACCAGCACGATGGTCTTGCCGGGCAGCTTCTCCTGTGCGTTTTCACGAGAAGTAACACACTTCAGCATGGCCTGCTCCAGCGCCTCTTCCCACTGCGGAGCGTAACGCGCCGCAGCCAGAAAACGGAACGGAAGCACACGCGCCGTGCTCATGGAACCGAGCGCGGCGAGCACGAGGTCTTCGTTCGCTCCGGCTTCCCGCATGTTGCGCAGGTTGCGGAGCAGTGCGAGAGCACCCAGCTTCTGCTCGCGGAGCAGCCGCTCCCAGGCCTCGCGCTTGTTCGCGCCAGACGAGAGTGCAACTTCCCACGTGTCAGGAGCAGCGAGCTCGCCCGCGATCAGACGCTTCCACACCTCGGCCTGTGCCTCATCACGCGGCTTCGCGTGAGCGAGGAACAAGACGTCTCGGAGCTTGATGGGTCCGCCGCGATCGTACTTCGCCAGCGCGTACTCATCAAACTTAGGGAAAGCCGCGGCCAGCCCCTTCTTGACCTGCGCCGAAAGCGGGACGCGCCCGTCCTTCCAGTAGATGGCGACGAACTCAGCGAGTTCGTCGGCACGCTGGATGACGCGCGCCAACGTCTCCGCCACCAGCTTGCGATGCGTGGCGTGACGCGCCATCTCGCGAACCAGAAGCAGCGGTGCGTGACGCAGCTTCATCTTCTCGCGAGCTTCGACTGCGAGGGATGCCACCTTCTCGGCTTCGACCTTGGGCACAAGCTGCGCAATGCGTCCCGCGATCTCGACTCCGTCCTCGTAGAACTGGCTCTCCCAAAGCAGGCAAGCCAGCACCGAGCGCCGCAGTTGCAGTTCGGTCGAGATGTTGCGGGCCGGCGCGCCTTCGTGCGTGCGCAGACCAAAGTTCAGGTTGAGTAGATTCAGTCGAGCCATGAGTGGCCTCCTTTGTCGCTGTCAGCTATCAGCTGTCAGCTTTCAGCCAGAAGCTTCGTGCTGCTAGCTTCCCGCCAAACTTGTTGTCATTCCGAACCGGCGCTCTCTGCCGGTGAGGAATCTGTTGTTGTTTCAATCGCCGGGGAATTCGGCGACGACGGTATTTTTCCGTTGCTCTATCCAAGTTTGAGCTACATGGCTCGCGCCATGACGGGATTCGAACCCGCAACCTTCGGCTTATGAAGTAACCCTCGTCTTCACCACCGGCGAAAGTGGTTGTCGTGCTGCATTAGAACTCGCCGGGGAATTTAGCGGCAACGGTATTGCTCTGCCAACTGAGCTACACATTCCGTAAAGGAACATGGCAGGACTCGAACCTGCGCCCTTCGAAGGAACCGTTACCTTCACCACCGGCGAAACACTTCCGGTGCAAGCGCCGCTCATCGCGGCGCGAGTACCGGCTCTTCCTGCCTTGTCCGATCCGACTCTGTCCGATCCGGGCTTGCCTCCGTATCAAGGCTCGGGCGATTCTCTGCCACGGCCAGCAACGTTCCCTGAAACTCTGCCATCGTCGTCGCTCCTGCATGAGCATCGACAAAGGCGTATGCTTCACGTTCTGCAGCGCGCGGAAAAAATCGGAGATACAGTTCGACCTTTTGCTCGTCGGTTGCAGCGCCCAGATACAGCCGGTAATCGATTCGCCCCGGCCGCAGCAAAGCCGGATCGAGCGCATCGATGTGGTTGCTGGTCATCATGAACAGCACGTTGTCGGGAGTGTGAAATCCGTCAAGAACGTTCAGCAATCCCGACAGCGTCACACCGAAAATGTCCGCTTTCTTTTCGTCCCGCTGCTCCACTTTCTTTTGCGCCCCCGATTGCTCGACGCTCTCTCGCGCCTTCCCTCCTTTCATGCAGTCGATGTCCTCAAACAACACGACTGAGCCCGGCGGAACATCGTTGATCGCCTTCATCAGACTTCGGTCGTTAAAGTCTGCGAGGTTGATCGCGTAGATCGACACTGCAAATTTTTCCGCGATTGCCGACACCAACGACGTCTTCCCCGTTCCTGGCGGTCCGTAGAGCAGATACCCACGGTGATACGGCACACCGAGATGACGGTAACGCTGCCTCGCGTTCTTGAACTTCTCCACATCCTCCAGCAGGCGCTCCTTTTCACCGGGCCGCAGGATCACCGACTCCAGTGCGCGCGGCACGTATCCCTGCACACGGTCCCAATAATCGGCGTGCACGAACAGCGAGGACTTGTCGCCCACGTTCTTCTCGTGGCATGCCACGATTTCCTTCACAAACTGCTTCAGGAAACTCTGCCTTCGACCGATGGTGCGGAACGTGAGTCCCTCGCTGCGCCTGTTGGTAAAACCCTTCGTATCTTCCGTACGGTAGAAGTACACGATGAAAGGCCTTCCCCCATACCAGAACCAGTGCGTTCCAGGCGCTGGAACCAGGGCAAGACTGTCGCCTCGCAGTGTTGTGTCAAGGTCAACCCTGCGAATGCTCTTCAGGAACTTCTGTTCCAGAAACCACTCCTTCACCCAGACAAACGCCGCGTCTTCGTCGTTCACCGTGACCATCAGCGTGGATTGCTCGACCAACCAGTGCCACGCGCGCAGAGGAATGGCTCGCAGCCAGACGCCGAGGCCGCCGACGATCATGAGCAGCAAGCCACCAGAAGCGAACTGGTTCTGGCCGTTCAGCACGTGTTTGAGAAATTCAGTCATATTCGTTTGCGAACTATTCCGACGGAACGAGTTCCAACTCGTTCTCTTGCTCGGTCTCGTCTTCCTTCTCGGACTCGTCGTCCGTTTCTTTCTGCGTGAATCCCACCGGGCGATTCACATCCTTGGTGCGAATGATCCAGGCGATCTCTTCCATGTCGGCTTTGCTGGGCACTCGCTTGTCGTTGTAGTCGGTGCACATGCTCACCTTGAACGGCACCAGCCGCGCCGGACGCAGGAAAGCGCACAGGATGATCTCCTCGCTCTCTGCGAATCCGCGCTGGATGTGCGCCCAGTAGCAGGAGTTGCACAGCGACTCGCTGATCTGCGGCTTTCCGTTTCGAATGACGATGCTCATACACGGCTCTCTAACCGGCTCGCGCCGGACTTAGGGGTTGAGTCAATCAGCCGGGGAATCAGCGACAAAGGTACGGTTAGGCGCTTTGCCAATTTAGCCACGCGGGCACAATTCCCGCGGCAGGATTCGAACCTGCATCTCCCGCTCTTGAGGCGAAGTAACCCTTATCTTCACCACCGGCCGAACTTGTTTACCTTCTGCGCACTTCCTTTTTCCATTCCTCAACGCGGTTTACTCTCGCCGGGGAACCTGCGAGAAGAGATTCGACTCGAGGCCGGTTTCTGCGGCAACCCTGAGTTTCGGGACGACGCCCCCAGATCCTTGCGGATCCCGGCGTTGCCGCAGATCGGCGCCTCGGCAGGGTTCGCTTCCTGCTCCTGTCGTAGGCCGTGCTTTGGCGCGAAGTAACTCTTCTCTTTCACCACCGGCGAAACCGATTCTTCGTGCAGCGCGGGCGAACCCTTTGATTTCAGAGAACGCCCGCGCCACACTCGCATTGCAGCCAGGGAACTGGGATCACGGTTGAGGGCTCGAACCCCGGCCTAAGAACAGGCACGCCACGAAGTTGCCGTGAACTTCACCACTGACTGAACTTTTTCCGCGCCATTTCTGAGCGCGCTGTTACGAGAAACAACAATGGTCAGGGAACGTGCGGCCGCGGAGCGGGCTTGCGCCCATGAGGAGTCGAACCTCACAGTCTGATTTCTTGCGAAATCAGAACTGTTTCTACCAAGAGAAGTATCCGTCACCTTTCACCACTGACCGGCTTGCGCGTGCGTCGAGTTGCGCTCGACGGGACGGACGAATGCGTCCGCCCTTACGCGAGGGAGCCTTTGCTGGGGGAATCAGCGACCGCGGACGTATCCGTGTCAAGGCGAAGAAACCGCGGCCTGCGCCACCCAGCGTGCTTTTGTTTTGTTAGCTTTGCGTTAAGGGCGTCGAGGATTAACTGACGCGTTCATCGGACGCCCTAAAACCGACTTGGCTGGTATTCGGCCATGTCAGCCCGCTAAGCGATTTGTGCGCGTATATTGACAAATTTGGGCATCCTTTCCTATGGGGATGTTTGAAGATGCCATAACTTTAAGATTTGTGCAAGAGGAAAAATAGATTTTCCAGGATTATTTTTGCCGAGTTCAAAAGCAAATCAAGCTGCGGAAAGTTCGAATGCTGGGTAACTCTCCGCGATCGCAACGAATGATTCTACAGGCGAGCCCGCTGGAATCGGAAAGTAGGTTTGCACTTCGCGCTTGAAGTTGTCGAGATACGCTTTCAGAATCTGCGGTTTGTCGGCGTCGGGCAACGGCCGCAGATGAAATTTCTGGCGACTGCTCCCTTTCTTTAGCGTAACTTCCCCGGCGGCTTCGGCGTTGCGCACCCATTGCGTGCGTCCCCGCGGCGCCACCAGGTAACGTTTGCCGTCGAGTTCCAGCAGATCGACCGGAGTGGAGTAGAGTTTGCCGGATTTTCGTCCGCGAACTTCGAGCAGGTAATTGTGAGGGAAGCCCAGGCCGAGACCGACGAGGAATCCGAACACGCGATTGAAGATTTTTTCGACGCCCGTGGGTTCGCGGAACGTGGGAACGGGGGAGTTCATCCCTCGATTATAGTGGCATTGAAACAGTTGTCGACGATTCCTCAGCCGTGTTGCACAAAACGCAGCGAAGCGGAGTTCATGCAGTAGCGAAGATGCGTGGGCTCGGGGCCGTCATCGAAGACGTGGCCGAGATGGGCGTCGCATTCCGTGCAGGCGACAGCGGTGCGAACCATGCCGAAGGTGGAGTCGCGGATCTCGGTGACATTCTCGGCGGCGATGGGCGCCCAGAAGCTGGGCCATCCCGTGCCGGACTCGAATTTCGTGGCGGAATCGAAAAGCGCATTGTCGCAGCAGATGCAGCGGTAGAGGCCTTTGTCGTGCAGGTTCCAGTATTTTCCAGAGAATGCGATTTCGGTGTCCGCGTGGCGCGTGATGTCGAACGCGTTGCCGGAGAGTTGCTTGCGCCACTCGTCTTCCGTCTTCACAACCTTTGGGACGCGATCTTTTTTCAGCCGCTCACCGGCATCGGAAAACGAAACGATCGTGACGTCTTTGGGCTCGCCGGGTGCGGCGTGGGCCGCTGCGAGGATCGTGGGCTTTCTCCATTGCCAGAGTGCCAGGCCCGCGACGGTTGCTACGGCACCCGCGAGAAAAACGCGGCGTCGCGGATCGGTGGAGGCTTCATTCGTTGTCGTGCGATTGGAATCGAACATCGTCTCCTCTTGCTCGGACAGTCTTCTTCCGCCCCTCCGGGGCTCGCTAGCTTTCCACTTTCTACCCACAGCTTGCGCTGTGGGCTGCATTCTTTCGCCGCTTCGCGGCTGACCCTCTCCTACTTTCCCGTGTAGAGGTCGGGGAACTCCTGGCGCAGATGTTCGACCTTGGGCGCGTCGTTGAACATGATGTAGGGCTGATTGGGATGCAGCGCCGCATAATTCTGGTGATAGGCCTCGGCCGGATAGAAAGCCTGCAGCGGCACCACCTTGGTCACGATCGGCCGCGGGAATATTTTCGCGTGATCGAGTTGCGCGATGTAAGCCTCGGCGATGCGTTTCTGCTCGTCGTTGCTATAGAAAATTGAAGATCGATATTGCGTGCCTTCGTCGGGGCCTTGCCGATTGAGTTGCGTGGGATCGTGCGCTACTGAGAAGAACACGCGCAGCAGTTCGCCATAAGTGATCTGCGAAGGATCGTAGACGATCTGCACCGACTCGGCGTGCCCGGTTTCTCCGGTGCTGACGATTTCATATTCGGCAGTCTTGGCCGAGCCTCCGGAGTAGCCGGAGGTCGCGCTGATCACGCCCTTTACATGCTGAAAGACTGCCTGGATGCCCCAGAAGCATCCGCCGGAAATGACGGCGGTTTGTTTCCCGGCAGTTGCTGCACGCTGAGCGTCGAGCACTGGCGCAGGCACGGATGATGCAGGGCTGGCCTTAGCGTTGCACGCTGTCGCGCCGATCAGCGAAGCAAACAGGAGTAAAGCGCCGCGAGCGGATGATGACATTTTCGTTTCCCCTTCTGAGTACGGATTATCTGGGCTACCGGATTGGAGTCGGCGGAGGTGAAAAAGTTTCAATCCAACAGCGCCCTTCAGCGCACCCCATTTCCCACTTGCTTTTTCGCCTTATGTTCGCCAATAATGGGCACATGGCGATCACACGCAGGCAGCGGGAAGTGTACGACTTCATTTCGCGATTCGTGGCGGAGCACCAATATTCTCCGTCATTTGAGGAGATTGGCAAGGGGCTGGAGCTGACTTCTCTGGCCACTGTGCATAAGCACGTCACCAACCTCGAAAAGAAAGGCTTGCTCACGCGCGACTACAACCGCAGCCGCTCCATCGATCTGCTGCCGCCTAAGGGACGCCTGAAGCAGGCCATGAGTGTGAACACCGGCCTGGTGCTGCCGTTGCTCGGGCGCATTGCTGCAGGCCAGCCGATTGAGGCGGTGCAAAACAACGAGACGATTTCTCTGGCCGATTTTGTGCGCTCGAAAGAGGTGTTTGTCCTCGAGGTGCGGGGCGACTCCATGCAGGATGAAGCCATTCTGAACGGCGATTATGTGCTCGTCGAAAAAGCGCGCACCGCGCACAACGGAGACATCGTGGTCGCGCTGGTGGATCAGAGTGATGCGACGCTCAAACGCTTTTACCATGAGGGCGACAACATCCGGCTGCAGCCGTCAAACGCGACCATGAAGCCGATTATTGTTCCGGCCGCGTCGGTCGATGTGCAGGGGCGGGTGATTGGGGTGCTACGGAAGTATTAGCGGCTTTCAGCTTAGACGAGCGACGATTTTTTTCAGCAGCTCTTCTTAGTACAGGTGGAAATTGACTTCGATTAGGAGCTCAGTGGTGATTGCCTGTCCTGATCTTTCCGCTGGCGTAAATTTCCAGCTCTCCACAGCCTGCACGGCCTTGGCATCCAGCCCACATCCCAGCGGAGTAAGAATGCGAATATTTGCCGGAACGCCTTCCTGGGTCACGACCACCTTAAGCGTCACCGTCCCCTGATATTTCGCCGCACGGGCCGGTTCGCTGAACTCGGGCTCATGCTGCACGACTAACCTTGGTGGAGTGGTTCCGGAACCGGGGCGGAAATCCGGGCCGCGCACAACCTGCGCAGGCGCTGCGCTCATTGGTTCGGACTTCGGGTCGCTGGCGGCCGGGGTGCTGAATCCTGGAAGCGCGCTGA
>DATHQJ010000229.1:0-7391 GCA_035482825.1 Binatus sp. (SeqCode)
TGGTGGTCGTCGCCTCGTGCACCGCAGCGGTCGAATCATTGGTTGCCTTGACGCTCGCCCCAGCTACAACCGCTCCCGACGGGTCGGTCACCGTGCCATTGATCGCACCCCGGAACGTCTGGCCGTAAGCGCTAACCGTAATTAGCAGGACTGCAAGAACCAGACCAAACCAGCGTCGCATATTCATTTCCATTGTCGCCCTCGTGTGTGAAGTCGATGTTCGGGCTGAACTAAGGCCCCCAAGCTGAACTATCGTTGTAGAGATGACAAGGCACTTTTCCAGCCAAATCTTGGAATTGTCTAATGCATATGTATTTCAATAACTTGCAAGCCGATAGCGGACATACAGATACGGAATTACGGATCGGGAGACGTCGATCTATGGAAAACAACATTGTGCCAGTCACGGAAGTGTGCCTCGCCGAGGCGGGCGCATCGAATTTCTCGATACGCCAACCCTAAAACTTTGAATGTAAAAGGTTTGGAGAACAATGCTCGCGCGGGCCGGAGAGCTGCTTTAGAAGGTGAACGCGACGCCGCCACGCACCGAGCGGGCGGACTGGACGAGGTAGACGGTCTGGCCATCCTGGCCGAGCACCGGGATATAGCCTTGTGCCAGGAGGTTGCGCAGGTCGATTAGGGCTTCCATGTGGCCGCCCAGCATGGGGATGGGCTGGCGCAGGAAGACGTTGAGGAAGGGGTCGCTCTGTCCGGTAGAAGCGTTGAACATATCGACGGGAGTGACGGCGGTGCCATTGACCCAGCGGTAGGAGGCGATCCAGCGGGTGTGGGTGCGCGGCACAACTCCACTGAATTTGGCGGCGATGGCATGACGGCGCTGGGTGTTGAGATACTGCTGCGCTTCCTGCAGAGCGACATCGGGTTTGGAGAGATCGAGCACGCCGCCGAAACCGTAGTCGAGAGTGGCGGTCAGGTCGTCAGAAAATTTGCGTTGCAGGACGACGCGCAGACCGTTGGTGCCGAGGGACGGGCCGGTGTAGTTGAAGGTGCCGGAGGAGATGTCAGGCAAGAGGAATCCACCGGCAGCCGTGGTGACGCCGGTGCCGGTGAGAGCGGGATCGCCCACCCGGTCGATGAAGGCGGCGACCTGGACAGTGTTCTTGCCCATGCGGTGCGAGACGCTGAGTTCCTGATGGTGAGCTCGCTCAACCTTGGGAGCGAAGCCGACCAGGCTGACGCGGGGATTGGACTCGCTCAGATCATCCGGGGCGGAATCGAATCCCTTCTCGCTGCGCAGGTCAGGACGGGAAGTCGCGTAGTTGTATTCCAGAATCGTGTCGGGTGAAAGGTGAAGATCGGCGGTGCCGTAAGGGCGGAACGCGGAAACGTGACCGAGGAATTGGATGGTCTGCAACTCGCTGCCAAACTTTAATTCCAAAACATCGCCGACGCTAAGGTTGTCGCTGGCGGAAAGAGCAATGGCCTGCAAAGCGGCGTTATGCAGGTTAGGATCGGAAGCGGCAAAACGAAGGACCGTCAGCGCCATGGACGGCTCAGACCCGTCAGCGAGACGATGAGAAAAGCTGGTACGCACCACCCCGGCGGGAACTCCGTCGCCGTAAGCCACATTGCCGCTGAAGCCCAGATGTCCTTCGGAGAAGATCGATCGTTCCAGGGTGAAGCCGGTGCTCATGTCCGAGCCCGTACCGTAGCCGGCGGCGGCGGAGCCCGCGAAGAATGCGACCGAGCCGCGCAATTCGCGAGACTGCTTTTCCTTCTCCAGAGGCACGGGCAGCGTGGGGTCGTCAAACACACGCAGGATGGGACGGTTCGCGACCGAACGCAGAGTCCATTTCCAGTCGTCATCATCCGAAACCGGGCGGATGGGTCCGAGTTGCATGGCGCCGAGCAGGGTGCTCAAGGTTACGTTGATGCGGACGCTGTCCCCGGGTTGAAGACCGACTTTCTCGCGCAATGCCGGCAGGAAGGATGGGGCGGTGACTCTGAGAGTGTAAAGGCCGGGCAACAGACCGGTAGCAGCATAGTATCCCGCGCCGTCGGTAAATACGGTGAAGGTGCGATCGGCGGCGCCAAGAATCTGCACGATGGCGCCCATCTGGGGTGTACCGGAGACATTGCGAACGTATCCCGTGATCGCTCCGGGCCTCTCTGCGGCCCAAACGGGAAGCGACAATCCCAACACGATCACCGAAGTTACGATGGCCGACGTTCCGATGGCCCAGGTTCCGAGCTTACGCAGGCTCACTCCACCCCACCCCCTGGGGGGGAAATTCGCAGGGAGTTACTCTACTGCAAACACCGCCGACGGATCAATGGTCTGCTTGGAAATATTGTCGTTTACTTTGATTTCGATCTTGTAGGTGCCGGGCTGCAGATTAGCCGCGACAATCGACTTCTGCAGCGTCACTTGTTCGCCGATGTTGCCCATGGTGTCAGTGGTTTCGGTTTTCTGCACCACCGATTTATTGGTTGCGAGATTGGTGATGTTGTATTCGAAAGTGGCGGAAGGCTTGTGGGTCTTCTCATCCACGCCGAGATTATAGACTTGCATCCAGAAATTCAGCTTCTGGTCTTTACCTTTTTTGAACACAGCCGGCGTGCCGTTGGCCGGAGCCACGCGCGGCCGAACTTTCATGGTGCCGATTACGAACATACCGGTACCGATATCCTTGGTAGGAACCGGCTCCATCAGGTCCGCAACCACCAGACTTGAAGTGGAAAGCTTGTCTTCGGCGAACTCCGGCACATGGATGCTGCGGCTCCAAATTCCCTTGCGGTCTCCGTTCACGTCTTTCACCGCGACATAGAGCTTGTACAGGCCCGGGCGCAGCGGCAAAGCTTTGGTGTACAGTTCGGAGTTCTCCGCGGTGCGCGGCAAAAGCTCGGCGGGAACGTCGACTTGCACGGTCTCTTCAAAAGTTTGCACGATCTTGCCCGTCAGGGTTGTCAAGCGGGCGTAGATGTTCACGGTGCCGCGCTGAACGCCGTCTTTGTTGACGAAGGTGATATCGCGATTCTTCATCTGCAGCGTGACCGGCACCAGCACCGTGTCACTGGTGACTTTCACGAAGTCGGTTCGCACATCGAACGGCATCGGGTTGAGGATCATCTTGGAGTTGACTTCCTCTTCCAGATCGGCAAACTTCACCTTGGGAGCGGCCTGCAGCTTGGCAAATTGATCGAGGCGATCAAACTCTTTGCTGGCCTGCATCGAGCTGTCGGGACCCTGGCCCAGGCGTTCCAGGCCGCCGCCCTGGAAACGCTGCGTCTTGTTCGCCATTCCCATCTGCTCATAGAGGGTCAGGCCGGCGTTCGGGGTATAGAGCAGGGCGTCTTTTTCGGAGCGGTCGAGAGTCATGTGAAACTCGCCGCACATACAGGTGTCGACGAATTCGATGATGACTTCCTGGCCAATACCATCGATATAACGGTACCGCCAGTCTTCAAACGGGAATGTGGAAGTTTCGCCGCCGCCTTCTTCCATGGGGCGCTGGTAACTTCCGCCGGAGGGATGGGAATCGATCTCATCGGGCTTGCCGTACACGATGTAGATGCGGCCGCGATCGGTTCTCCAGCCTGGGACGCCCGCTGCGAAATGCTCGTTGGCGTAGGCGATGCGCTGGTAGTGCTCTTCCTTGTATTCGTTCTCTTCGGTGTCAGGCGTGGGGTCGCGACGCTGCCAGAAGGCTTCGATGAAGTTGTCGCGCTCTTCGTCGTTAGAGAGCTGCTTGAAGGCGGCGCGCTCTTCGTCGGTGATGATATAGATGACGTCTTCTTCCAGCCACTTCTTGTAGGTCCTGCTGACTTCCTGCTTGAAAGCGCGCTCGTTCTTCTTTCTTTGCTTGGCGTCGATTGAACGCTTGAGAGGATCGACGGCGTCGGCGGGCTGAGCCGGTGCGGCGGCCACGTCCTGGGCGGGTTTATCGGCGGATTTCTGGGCGAGCTGGTCCTGCGCCGGTTGACCCTGCGCCGGTTGACCCTGCGCCAGCTGATCCTGTGCAGGTTGACTCTGCGCCGGCTGATTCTGGGCCAGGGCGCAGCCGGCCAACAAACCAACGGATACGAACAGAGTGCGGAGAACAGCTTGATATTTAGCAACCGGGAACATGAGAGGGACTCCTGCCAGACAACCGTCGTCTGCCTATTTTAGGCCCGTTCGTCGTGTGAAAGCAAGATTAAGTCGCGCCCCAAGAACCTTACCTACGAACCGTGTAAACGAACTACCGCTGTCGATCTAAGAAGCTGGGGAGGCATCCCCGAGTTGCCTAGGGTTGACGCAAATCGGCAAGCGCCGGCTTTCTTGTTGTTTGTCGTTAGTGCCGTTGGTTGGATCGCCCTCGCGGGGTTGGTTTTGGCCGCTTGCGTGGACGAGGAAGCCCACGCGACGGCCGAAGGGACGCCGATGCTACGAAAACCGCCCAAACGACTAGCGGTCGGGCTATAATGGTGCGTTCCGGGGCAGTCACTATCACTCGCCACGCGTAAAGGGTCGCGGCCACTTCCTTTATATTCCTGATCGGGAACTTTCTCGGCACCAGGATCGTAACAGAGGGTGTGTGTCCGTCACCCAAGCCAAATCAGCCAGGGCGGTTTTTTGTAAGTGCAGGGTGGGGCAGGACTTGGCTCTCAAACTTGGCCAGGCAGGTTGATAAATCACCCGGACAGTGACGGAAATCATGAAAGCTTGGAAAAAAATTGCGATCGGCGTTGGGATTGCGGTTGGGCTCGCAATCCTTGTCGCTTTGATGGTGAACCAGAGCAGGAAGAACGTCGTAACGGTGCAAACCGGAAAGCTGCAGCGGCAGGATTTGGCGACGGTGGTGAGCGCTTCGGGCGAGATTAAACCGAAGACTTACGTGAACATCGGCGCCAACGCCTATGGAAAGATCACCCACTTGTACGTAAAGGAAGGGGATCGCGTAACGAAGGGTCAATTGGTGGCGCAACTGGAGAACGTGCAGTCGACGGCGGATGTGACGGCGAATCAGGCCTCGGTGCAGGCGGCTGAAACCGACGCACTGGCAGCTGACGCCGCGCTGAAGACGTCGCAGGCCGACCTGGTTCGCGCGCAAGCCGACTATGACCGCAACAAACTCGACTGGGATCGGGCACAGAGTTTGTACAAAGATGGGCTGATTGCGAAGTCCGATTTCGACAGCCGCAAGAATGCATGGGCCACGGCCGACGCCGGACTGGTGCAAGCCCAGGCGCGCGTGGCGCAAGCCAAGGCGCAGAACGATTCGGCGGACAAACACACATCGCAAGCGCGCGCAAATTTGACGCGGGTCAGTGATGTGCTGCAGAAAACGACTTACAATGCGCCCTACGACGGCATCGTCACCAACCTGCCGGTGCGGGAAGGCGAGTCAGTGGTGGTGGGAATCCAGAACGCTCTGGGCAGTATCCTGATGACCATCGCCGACATGTCGGTGATTACGGCTGAAGTAAAAGTCGATGAAACCGATATTGTGAATGTGCACCTGGGGCAATCGGCGGAAGTCACGATTGACGCGATTCCCAAGAAGATATTTCATGGCACCGTTTCAGAGATTGGAGACAACGCGATCGTGCGCTCCAGCGGCGTTTCCACGTCGCAATCCGCGACGGCGAGTGAAGAGGCCAAGGACTTCAAGGTAGTGGTGACGTTATCGGATCCGCCGAAAGACCTGCGTCCGGGACTTTCGACCACGGCAAAGATTACGACCGCCACCCGGACGAACGTGCTGGCCCTGCCGATCCAGGCCCTGACCCTGCGCACCAAGGACCAGTATGAGCAACAGAATAATCCGCCGGGTTCGGTGCACGCCGCGGCACCGGCGGCGCAAGATGCCGCATCCAAGTCGAAGAAAGGGGATGACGTGCAGGGGGTCTTCGTCATCCGCAATAAAAAGGCGATGTTCGTCCCGGTCACAACCGGAATTACCGGGACCACCGATATCGAAGTGCTCGACGGCCTGAAAGAAGGGGACGAAGTCATTACCGGGAGTTACAAAATCTTGCGTACATTGCGTCCCGGGAGCAGCGTGAAGATCGACAATTCGGTACCCAAGAAAGAAGATGAGTCATAACCTTAGCCGGCCTGGTACGTCCAACGGGAAGCCGGTCGAGGTCTCGAAGTACGACATAAGTACGGCGTCTCAGAAAACGGAGCCTGCTGGAAATACTGAACCCCAAAACGATCGGAGAGCTCAGTGGCACCAGACAGAGTGAGCGACCAGGAGAAAAAAATGGCAACCGCTGAAGTCATCAGTATGCCCAACCCCGCGAACCTAGCCCCGCCCGAGTCCTGCATGATCGCGGCCGAGGATCTCTGGAAGACCTACGACATGGGATCGGAGCAGCAGGTGCACGCGCTGCGCGGCGTGAATTTGCGCATCCAGCGCAACGAATACGTCGCCATCATGGGGCCGTCGGGTTCGGGCAAGTCGACCCTGATGAACCTGATTGGCTGCCTCGACACGCCTTCGCAGGGAAAGTACTGGCTGAACAGCCAACTGGTGAGCGAACTGGACGACGACGAACTGGCGCGCATCCGCAATAAGGAAATCGGATTCGTATTCCAGACCTTCAACCTGCTGGCCCGGGCCACGGCCCTGCACAATGTAGAATTGCCGCTGATCTACGCCGGCATTCCCACCGAAGAACGCATGGAGCGCGCTAAGGGCTCACTGGCGGCGGTGGGCATGGAACAGCGCATGAGCCATAAGCCCAACGAACTTTCCGGCGGCCAGCGCCAGCGCGTCGCCATCGCGCGCGCCCTGGTGAACAAGCCCTCAATCATTCTGGCGGACGAGCCCACGGGCAACCTGGACTCCCAAACCGGCATTGAAATCATGGCCCTGTTCGACCGGCTGCACGCCGAGGGCAACACCATTATTCTGGTCACGCACGAAGGCGATATCGCCGAGTACGCGCATCGCGTCATCCACATTAAAGATGGCGTCATCGCCAGCGATGAAAGCAAGGGACCCGGGCAACGGAGCTAAAGAGTTGCGGATTTGGTTTTCACAAGCCCAGCCCGCGAAGGCTGGGCCTTTTTTTTGTAGCGCCGCCGTCTCGGCGGCTGTTGCGGGGGCGTCCCGCCCGCGCACGCAGGACAAGAAACAGCGCCTTTCTTGATTCTTGCGAGTACTTTCTTCCCTTTTCAGCTTCCCGTTGCTTTTTCGGGTCACAGAATGCGCGGGCGAGACGCCCCCGCGACAGCCGGCGGAGCCTGCCCTGAGCGAAGTCGAAGGGACGCCGGCGCTACTCGGAACTCGCCATCTCCGGGTTCAGTCGTTTTTCTTCCGGCGCTTCGGCGGTTACTACCCGGTCGCGGCCTTCCTTTTTGGCGCGGTAGAGCGCGGCGTCGGCGGCCTCGATTAGTTCTTTGGGAGACGTACCGTGCAGAGGAAGTCCGGCTACGCCTA
>DATHQJ010000230.1:0-6809 GCA_035482825.1 Binatus sp. (SeqCode)
CAGCGACAGTGCCTTCGGGTGCGCAGGACAGCGCTGTCTTGCCGTCTCGGTCGCGGTCACGATCGGTGAAGCGCAGAAGACGTTCCGCGATTCGATCGCGGACGCGGCCTCGAAACTCAAAGTCGGCAACGGCCTGGAAGAGGGCGTCCACATGGGGCCCGTGATTACCCAGCAGAGCAAGGAGCGGGTCGAGTCGCTTATCGGCCTTGGCGAGAAGCAGGGTGCGAAGGTTCTGCTCGACGGGCGCAACGCGAAGATTCCGAAATATGAAACTGGAAACTTCGTGAAGCCCACGATTCTCGATGATGTGCCGGCGACCAGCGATCTTGCCGACACGGAAATCTTTGGCCCGGTGCTCAGTCTGGTTCACGCCGATGACATGGACGAAGCGCTGGCCTTCCTCGAACGCAGCGCGTACGGCAATCAGGCGTCGCTGTTCACGTCGAGCGGATCGGCGGCGCGGCGCTTTCGCTACGAAGCGCCGGCGGGGAATATCGGAATCAACATTGGGGTCGCGGCGCCCATGGCCTACTTCCCGTTCAGCGGATGGAAGAACAGTTTCTTCGGCGATCTCCACGGCCAGGGGCGCGATGCGATTGAGTTTTACACCGATAAGAAAGTTGTCGTGGAACGCTGGGCGAAAGAGCACTCGAGAAAATTCTGATCCAAAGGAACAATGAAACTTCTCACCACAGAGTCACAGAGACACAGAGAAATCGAAAACGAGAAAGATCCTCGGACCAGCCCGGTCATTGGCGCGGCGATTGAAGTTCACCGTCACCTCGGTCCCGGATTGCTGGAATCTGCCTACGAACAATGTTTGTGCCACGAACTTCACCTTCGCGGACTTTCTTTCAAACGCCAAGTTGATTTGCCCGTTTCATATAAGGGCCTAACCCTCGACTGCGGCTTCAGGATAGATTTAATCGTCTGCGAAGACATTGTCGTCGAATTGAAGGTAGTAGAGCGAATTCTTCCAGTCCATGAAGCACAGCTTCTCACGTACATGAAACTCGCAGCCAAACCAGTCGGACTACTAATCAATTTCAACGTCCCATTACTGACGCAGGGGATCATCCGAAGAATCCTTTAAAGGTTTTCTCTGCGTCTCTGTGGCTCTGTGGTAAATGATTTTCAAAAGAGGAAATTATGACTACTACCGTTGCCAATCCGGCGATGACCGGGCAGGAAATTGTTGAGCTTACCAAGAAGCACACGCTGTTTGAGTGGTCGGCGCAAGCGAAGGTCGATCCCATCCCTATTGCCAAGGCCAAGGGAATTTACTTTTGGACGCCGGAGGGCAAGCGCTTTATCGACTTCAATAGTCAGTTGATGTCAGTCAACATTGGGCACGGAGACGAACGTGTCATTCAGGCGATTCACGAACAGGCTCAGACTCTTGCTTATGCGAATCCTTTCATGGCGACCGAGCCGCGGGCGCGGCTGGGGGCAAAGCTGGCGGAGATTACTCCCGGCGACATCGACACGTTTTTCTTCACCAACGGCGGGGCTGAGGCCAACGAGAACGCGATTAAGATCTCGCGCTTCTTTACCGGGCGACACAAGATCATGGCGCGTTACCGGTCTTATCACGGAGCGACAGCGGGCGCGATCAGTTTGACAGGCGATCCGCGGCGGTGGGCGGCTGAGCCGGGCATTCCGGGCGTGGTGCGCGTGCTCGATCCTTATCACGGCATCGAGCGCGGGTGGGAGTCGGCGGAGACTTCGCTGGCCATGATCGAAGAGACCATGCAACTCGAAGGGCCGCAGACGATTGCGGCATTCATCCTAGAGACTGTGGTCGGGACCAACGGGATTCTCATTCCGCCGGATGGGTATATGCAGGGCGTGCGCAAGCTTTGTGACAAGTACGGGATTCTGATGATCGCCGACGAAGTCATGGCTGGCTTTGGGCGCACGGGGGAGTGGTTTGCGATCGATCACTGGAAGGTTGTGCCGGATTTGATTTGCATGGCCAAGGGGCTGACGGCGAGTTATCTGCCGCTGGGTGCGGTGGGAATGCGGCATCACATTGCGCAGCACTTTCAGGACAAGGTGTTCTATGGCGGGCTGACTTACAACTCGCATCCCATGGGCTGCGCGGCGGCGCTGGCTACGATTCGGGTGTATGAAGAGGACAAGCTGATCGAGAACGCGCGGAAGATGGGCGCGATCATGAAGGAACTGGGGGCGGAGTTGCAGGCGAAACATCCGTCGGTGGGGGCGGTGCGGTCGATCGGGTTGTTTGGGATTATGGAACTTGTCCGCAGCCGGAAGACGATGCAGCCGATGGCTCCGTTCAACGGGACATCGGAGGAGATGGGCGCGCTGGGGCGGTTCTTCCGCGAGCAGGGTCTGTATACCATCGTGCGCTGGAACTCGTTTTATACGAATCCTCCGCTGTGCATTAACGAAGCGCAGTTGCGGGAGGCGTTTGCCATTATCGATAAGGGGCTGGAGATTACGGACAAGGCCGTCAAGGACTAACGCAAAGCCTTTTGCCGCGGATCTACGCGGATTCTCGCGGATAATTCTCACGGGCCAGTCGGGTTTCTTTGGCTGGAGGTCTTCGGGCCGCTCTGTTGTATGATCAGTGGCGGAGTGCCATTCGCCGAGGTTTTATGAAGAGACTTGCAGCCGTCATCTTGTTGGGGATATTGAGTGTGGGGTGGGCGATGCCGGCCTTGGCGGGGGCGCGTTCCGATGCACGGTCGCAAAGCCGGGCGTCCCGGAAGGCGGAGAAGCAGCAGCGCAAGGCGCAGAAGAAGTACGCGAAGGCACAGCGGAAGGCGCAACGCAAGATGATCAAGAAGGACCGCAAGAACACGAGATATCCGAAGTGATTATGGTTCCACGGGAGGTTGTCAAGGTGAAAGATTCTGCACATATGCAAGATTGAGGTGCAAAATCCTTGCGTGGCAACCTTGAAATGCTTGCGTGTTTGGCCGGGTGGGGGCACAATCTTAAGTGTCAAGCAGGAGTCAAGCAGGACGCCCATCTGGCTGGAGTGGAGCCCCCAATGTGCCACTCGGAAGAAGAAAGTCTAAACATGAAAAATCGAATATTGCTATGCATGCTGCTGTCGGCAGTGCTGGCGCTGCCGGGGTTCGCGCAACAGACTTCGTCCAACTCAGGCGCGCCGCCGGCCGCTACGGGGCCTGGGTCGCAGAGCGCTCCGGACCTTACCCCTCTTCCACCCGACAAGCCCAAGGACTTCTGGGACGGGGATGACCCGAATCTGCTGAATCTAGTGACGCACCCGTTCGCGAACAAGAAGTATGTCCAGCGGCAGGTGGGACCGATCCGGGACCGGATCAACGAACTCGATGAGTTGACCTCGGAAAACAGCAAGTCGATTAAGGATGTGGATGCGCGGGCGACGCAAGGTGTTCAGATGGCGTCAGAGAAGAGCAGCCTGGCGGATCAGCACGCCACCGACGCGGCCAACAAGGCGCAGATGGCGCAGAGCGCAGCCACGCAGGTTTCGACGCGGGTTTCGACGGAAGAGCAGGTAGTGGGAAACCTGGATCAATACAAGGGGACCGGGCAGACGGAGATTCGCTTCCGTCCGGGACAGAATGTGCTGAGCAAGGCGGCGAAAGATGCGTTGGACGCGATGGCGGCTCCGCTGAAGGATCAGCGCAGCTACATCATCGAAGTGCGCGGATATGCTCCGGGTCATGGTCAGGCCGCGATTGCCAGCTCGCAGAAGATGGCTGACTCGGTGGTGCGGTATCTGGTGCTCAACCATCAGATACCGGTGTACCGCATTTACTCCATGAGCATGGGAAGCGCGCCGATGGCGGGCGCGGATGGAACCATGGCGAAAGCCCCGAGCGGAGGGCGAGTGGAGATCAGCGTGATGAAGAACGATCTGATGGGATCGATGCAGCACTAGATCTTCGTCAAGCAAAAAGCGTGGGGCGAGTCGATGGCGACTCGCCTTTTTATTTTGTAGAAATGTCGTTCGGCGAGGAACGAGTGTCGTCCCTGCAGGACTCGATTCCAAGGTGACTCTGTCCCAGCACTTCCGTGCCGGGGCTTCCCATACCGCCGCGTGGCGGATGGGATGGGTGGGTAACTGGACCTCGGCTTGGCCGTTCGTAATTTGAAGTGGCGTGGCGGAGCAAGCAAAATGAAAGAGCCCCCACTTCAAGTCGGGCGAGCGCAGCTCTCAAACTAGGGAGCGACGCCGCTGGAGCAAACCAACCCTGGCCGGATGGGATCGTGAGAGATGTCTCGGGCAAAGGCAAGAATTCTGTGCATTGACGACCATTGGAACGGACTGATTGGGCGCAAGATGCTGCTGGAACAGAGCGGCTATGAGGTACTGGAAGCGTCCGGCGGGGATGAGGGACTGAAGCTGTTTCGCGCGCATGCGGTGGACGCGGTGGTGCTCGACTACCAGATGCCGGGGATGAACGGCGATGTGGTGGCGGCGAAGATGAAGCGGATCAAGGCGCAGGTGCCGATCATGCTGTTGTCGGCGTATGAGCCGCTTCCGAAGAGCAAGCTGAGGTCGGTGGACTCGTTCCTGTCGAAATCGCAACCGCCGAGCATTCTGTTGTCGACGCTGCGGCATCTGCTGAACGACGGCCACAAACCCTTCTTCTCGCGCTGGCTCGATCATTGGAGGAGCCGCAACGAAGGGGTGACCCATTGAGGTTCCTGAAGCAGTTGTTTGGCAGAGGATGTGCCCATAAGTTTTCCTGGCCGCGCAGCGGGGAAGACGGGCGTTATTACCAGATATGCCTGGGATGTGGAACGGCGTATGAGTACGACTGGGTGATGATGCGGCGGACTGACCGGCTGCTGGTGGCAGCGATGCAGCATGATGCTGCAATACTTTCTTCATCGCGGAGTGCGTTTTCCGCGAAATAGGCGAGGTTGCAAAATGACACATTCTCCTCGAATGCGAAGATCAACACGCGCCGCCCGGGTGGCGCTGCAGGGTAGAATTTCGGTCATCGTTCTGCTCGAAAATGGGCGACAACTTTCCGCCAAACTGCATCAGCTCTCGGTTACAGGCGGGTTGTTGGAAGTTGAGATGTATTTGGAAGAACGGTCGAAGGTCGGATTGACGCTTTCGATCGGCAGAAGCATGGTGCGCCCCAGCGCGGAAATGCTGTTTCCGATGTGGAGTACGCAGGGCTATTTGCAGCCGTTCCGGTTCGAGCATCTGTGGGCGGAAGAGCGTCAGACGCTCGAAGCGGAGATCACAGAACTGCTCAAGCAAACCGTGGGGCGGTCGAACGTGGGGCAGGATGCAGGGCCTAGTCCGCGGGCTTTCTATTCGGATTCGTTCTAGAATCCGCTTCAGTTCAGTGCGATCCAAGTCAGTCCTTCAAGTTAGTTCAATCCAAGTTAGTTGCAATCAAAGGTCGCCTGCAAGCGGATCAGGTTGCGAGTGTGCCCCGGTATCAATCGTCGCGGGGGCGGATTCCCATTTTGGGATTAACTGGCGAAGTGATTTGAGTCACAGCACCTGTTATGATCCGGGGCAATGGTTTCGCGGCCTCCTCCGGGCGCGCGAGCCAATGGATGGACGGAGCGCTCCCGTGCGGACGGAGCGTTGCCGCAGGCGGTTCGCGCTTCGCCGAAGTTTCGATCAGGCGAAGTCGCACGCATCACGGTTTTGACCCAGGGAAATCCCGATGCAGTGAAAGGTTGGCTATGAGTTCTGCCGATCGAAAGGGAACCATTGGATCGTCCGCATACTGGCTGCAGACCAGGCCTCGCCGGTATGGGCTTGCAGTGGTGGTGGTGGCCGCCGCAACTCTGCTTCGATACCCTGTGGGGGAGTTGATTGGCGGTAATCTTCCTTTTGCCCTGTTCTACCCCGCAATCCTCTTGGTCGCTTTGATGGTGGGGGTGGGGCCGGGCGTGTTCGCCGTCTTGTTGTCGGCGGTATCTGCCCGTTACTTATTTCCTGGTCCGAAAAGTCCATCAAGCTTTGGCCTGGCGCGCGAGGCGAATGGGTTAATCCTGTTTTCGATCGCGGGAGTAGCGATTAGTGGACTGGCCGATATGTACCGGCGGCGCACGGAAAGACTGCGGGAATTTGAACGAGCCGCGGCGGGCGTGGACGAGGGCATCATCATTCTGGATCGGCGCTACCGCTATGTGGTGGCGAATCGCATCTTTCTGGCCTACCGTGGAGTGAGTCGAGAACAACTGATTGGACACTCCTTGGCGGAGACCATGGGGGAGAGTGTCTTTGAAGCCACCGTCAAGCCAGGATTAGACGAGGCCTTCCGGGGCAAGGTGGTGAAATTTGAGAAGAGGTACAACTACCCGACGATTGGAGAGAGAGATTTTTCCGTATCGTATTTTCCCATCGAAGGCCCAACTGGGATCGACCGGGTGGCCTGCATTCTGCATGACATCACGGAACAGAAGCAGGCGGAGCACAAACTGCAACTCTTCCGCACGCTGATTGACCAATCCAACGAAGCGGTGGAAGTGGTGGATCCGGAGACGCTGCAGTTCCTGGATGTCAACGAGAAGACGTGCAAGGATCTGGGCTACACGCGGGAGGAGCTGCTGGGGATGACGGTGTTCGACATCAATCCGTTTATCGATGAGTCGGCGCGCGCGAGAGTATTGGCGAGGCTGCAGGAGGCGGGATCGTTTGTGCGGGAGGGGTTTCACCGGCGCAAGGACGGAACCGTTTTTCCGGTGGAAACCAGCATGAAGTTCATTCAACTGGACCGGGCGTATGTGGTCGCGGTTTCGCGCGACATCAGCGAGCGAAAACGTGTGGAAGATGCGCTGGGTGAGAGCGAGGACCGGTACCGGGATCTGGTGGA
>DATHQJ010000231.1:0-25081 GCA_035482825.1 Binatus sp. (SeqCode)
CCGCCCACCAACGGGCACCTCGATCTGATTGAGCGGGGCAGCAAAATGTTCGAACAGCTGGTGGTGGCGGTCCTGCGCAACTCGGAGAAGACTCCGATGTTCAGCCTGGTCGAGCGGCTGGAAATGCTGCGGCAGCTCACCGCCGACTGGAGCAATGTTCGAATCGATACCTTCGAAGGCCTGATGGTGGAATATGCCAAGTCGATTGACGCCATGTGCGTGCTGCGCGGCATTCGCGCCATCAGCGACTACGAATACGAACTGCAGATGGCGCTGATGAATCGCAAACTGGAGCCCACGCTCGAAACCGTCTTCATGATGCCGGCGGTGAAGTATTCGTATGTAAGTTCGCGGCTGGTGCGCGAGGTGGCGCAGGCCGGGGGCCCGGTGAAAGATCTTGTCCCCGAGGCGGTTGAACAAAAGTTGCGTGAAAAACTGGACCCCGCCTACAAGCTGCGGGACACGCATCTGATCGAAGTCCCCAGAAAAAGGAAAAAGAAGGCATGACTACCGCAACCATAGAAGCTCTCAAACTGACCGACAGAATTAATCGCATCGAACCTTCCGCCACTATGGCGGTGGTGGCCGACGCTGACAAGCTGCGGCAGCAAGGAATTGACGTGGTCGATTTGGGTGCGGGCGAGCCGCACTTCGCGACGCCACAGCACATTAAAGACGCCGGCATCGCCGCGATTCAGGGCAACTTCACGAAGTACACGGCTGTGGCGGGCACGGCTGAGCTGCGCGATGCGATCGTGCAACGCCATCACGCGGATTTCGATTCGGATTACCGGCGCGAGGAAGTGATCGCCTCGACCGGAGGCAAGCACGCGCTGTTCAACGCGATTCAGGTTCTGGTGGATCATGGTGACGAAGTGATTCTGCCGGTTCCCTACTGGGTTTCGTTCAAAGACATTGTGCGTTACGCGGGTGGGAATTGCGTTCTGCTGGAGTCCGACGAGGCGCAGGGTTTCCGCGTCACGGCGGAGATGGTGGTGCGTCTGATCACGCCGCGCACCAGGGTAATCATTCTCAATTCGCCCTCGAATCCCTCGGGCGCCGTGATGAGTCCGGAAGATATGACGGAAGTTGTTCGCCTGGCACACGAGCGCGGAATCTGGGTTCTGTCGGATGAGTGCTACGTGTACTTGAATTACACCGGCAAGAATTTTTCTGTCGGGGCGCTGCGTGAATATAAGGAACGCATGGTTGTCCTGGGATCGCTCTCGAAAACCTATGCGATGACCGGCTGGCGGCTGGGATACGCGCTGGCGCCGGCGGCGGTGACGAGTGCGATGGCGAAACTGCAAAGCCAGTCCACGTCGAATCCGACTTCGATCGTGCAGAAGGCCGCGGTGGCTGCGCTGAAAGGACCGCAGGAGTGCGTGCAACAGATGCGGGCGGAGTACATCCAGCTGCGCGACCACGTCGTGAAGGGGCTGCGGTCGATTCCGGGCGTGGCTTGCACGCTGCCGGAAGGGGCATTTTATGCTTACCCCAACATCTCATCATTTCTGGGGCGAGGGGGGCTGAAGTCCGCGTCCGACGTGGCGGGACGGCTGTTGCGCGAAGCCCACGTGGCGACGGTTCCGGGCGAGGGCTTCGGCACGGGCTCGCACATTCGCGTATCGTATGCCACTTCGAAAGCTGAGTTGGATCGCGGCCTTGATCGGATGCGGAATTTTTTCGCCGCGCTGTAGAGCCGGGCTTGTCAGTTTGAAACAGGATGATGAGGTTCGGCAAGGGCCGTTCCATTTTTGGGCGGTCTTTTTTGTGTTTGTGGACGTAGTTTTCGCATGGGAAATCTTTATCCATTACTGATGCTTCCGGGATTTGATCCGCGCCCCTGGGGTACGCTGGATCTGTCGCCGATTTATCCCAATCACAAGTTCGACGAGAAGATCGGTGAAGCCTGGTTGAGCGGAGACGACTGCAAAGTCGCAAACGGTCCGCTCAAAGGAAAAACGCTAGCGCAGTTGAGCCAGGAGCACGAGCGCGAACTGGTGGGTGATGCGGCGCGGGACTCAACGCGGTTTCCGCTGCTGCTCAAATTTCTTTTTCCCCACGATAAACTTTCGGTGCAAGTTCATCCTGACGATGCCCAGGCTTTGCGCGTGGGCCAGCCGTGGGGCAAGACCGAGTGTTGGTACATTGCTCACGCCAAACCGGGGGCGCAGATTGCGCTGGGATTGAAGCCGGGAGTCAGTGTGCCGCAGTTGGAAGAGGCGATTCACCAAAAGCGGGCCGAGGATGTTCTCCACTGGATCAATGTCTATGCCGGGGACATGATCTATGTCGCCGGGGGCACGGTGCACACCCTGGGACCGGGATCGGTAGTGGTGGAGACGCAGCAACAGTCCGATACGACTTATCGCTTGTATGATTACGGGCGTCCGCGCGAGTTGCACTTGAAAGATGGCCTAGCGGCGGTGAAGGTGAATGCGAATTCGGGGAAGGTGGTGCGACCTGCGCCAGTGCAACTTCACGGCAGCAAGAATCGGCAGGCTCCGCTGGTGAGTGCTCCTTATTTTGTGGTGGACATGTTTGAAGCGAAGGAACCACTGGAGCTTGCAACCTGTGACGATTCCGGGCGGAGTTCGGTGCAGATTCTCGTGGCCTTGGAAGGATGTGGAGTGATCGAAGCCGCGGGGATGGATCCAGTGACATTGGCGAAAGGCGACGCGGTGGTGGTTCCAGCGTGTGTCGGCAAGTTTGGCGTGCGGCCGCAATGGGCGTTGGAGTTTTTGCGCGCCTATGTCCCCGGAACAGCGCTGCCCGAGCCCGAAACGAGAATGTAGTTGGCCGTGCGGTTGCGGTCAATTTCTGATCGGTGCAGATCCGTGAGAATCCGTGGCTAAGAATCTAAATTTCTATCCCGTAATTCTGGCAGGAGGGCGTGGCACGCGCTTCTGGCCGCTGAGCCGCAAGAAGCGGGCGAAGCAGTTGCTCGCTCTCGACGGCAAGCAGACCATGATTCAGCAGACTGTGGCGCGTCTGCTGGCGCTGGCTCCGGCGAACAACTTCTGGATTATTACCAACGAAGATCTCCGGCGCGCCATCGCGAAACAGTTGCCCAAGCTGCCGAAGACACAGGTGCTGGCTGAACCGGTGGGGCGGAATACGGCTCCGGCTGTTGGCCTGGCGGCGTTCTTGCTTTTGCAGGAGAATCCCGAGGCTGTGATTGGAATGTTCCCTTCCGATCACGTGATCGCCGATGAGGAGCGCTATCGCGAGACTCTGCAACGCGGAATCGAGATTGCGGCGGCGGGCGCGAACATTGTAGTGCTGGGCATCCGGCCCAACCGACCGGAGACCGGTTATGGGTACATTGAGGCGAGCAGCTGGTTTCAGGGAGAGGCTCTGCGTGTGCGGCGCTTTACCGAGAAACCCGACGCCGAGAAGGCCGCGGAGTTTGTCGCTGCCGGAAATTATTTTTGGAACAGCGGGATGTTTTTGTGGAGCGCCCGCACCCTGGCTGATGCACTACGGGAACATTTGCCGAAGACGGCGCCGCTTCTGGAAGAAATTGCCGCGGCGTTTGGTACGCGCAACTTCTCCGCTGTTTTTCGCAGACTGTATCCCAAGTGCGACAACATCAGTGTGGACTATGCTGTGCTTGAGCCGCGTTCGGCGAAGGGCGAACACGCGGGAAATATTTTTTGCCTGCCCGCCGATTTTGGCTGGAACGATCTGGGGTCATGGGCGGCGCTGCATGAGCACCATAGCTCGAAGACCAGTCCGCCGGAAGGCAATCTGGTGGCGGGTTCTGGCGTGTTCCTGCTGAATGCGCGCGGTAATTACATTTATGCTCCGGGGAAGTTTGTGGCGGCCGTGGGAGTGAGCGATCTGGTTGTCGTGGAGACTCCCGACGCGTTGCTGATTACCACCCTGCAGCACGCGCAGGATGTGGGCAAGGTTGTGAAGTATCTCGACGAGAAGAAGCTGCATAAGCTGACCTAAGAAGGGTCCAGTCATGGCGCAAGAGATCAAATTCGGAACCGACGGCTGGCGTGGGATCATCGCGGATGATTTCACCTTCGACAACGTGCGCCGGGTCGCGGGCGCGATCGCATCTTATGTTTTGAAACACGAGGAGCCTCAGCGCGGAGTCGTTGTTGGCTACGACACTCGCTTCGCGTCGCCGCGTGCCGCGCGGATCGTGGCCGAAGAGATTGCCGCGGCCGGAATTCCGGTGAAACTGGCGAACGATTACACGCCAACGCCGGCAGTTTCTTATGGGGTGAAACACTTGGGCGCGGCCGGGGGCGTGATGATTACCTCGAGCCACAATCCGTGGAACTGGAATGGCGTGAAGTTCAAGGCCGAGTTCGGCGGTTCGGCTACACCCACGATCATGAAAAAGATCGAGGAAGAACTTGCCCTGGGCGCGGCGCCGAAAGGGAGCGAGGCCGCCATCGAGGAAGTTGATCTGAAGAAGGATTACGTCGCAGCGGTCTGCCGATTCGCCGACATGGATCTTATCGCGAAGACGAAGTTCAAGTTCGCCGTGGACGCCATGTATGGCTCTGGACGCGGCGTGCTGAGCGGAATCCTTGCCGAGCGCGGAGTTCAGTATGTCGCGATTCGGCAGGAGTTGAACCCGCTGTTTCCGGGAATCAATCCTGAACCGATTCAACCGAACACGGCGATGCTGCAGGAAACAGTGGTTCGCGAGAAATGCGACGCCGGGCTCGCGACGGATGGCGACGCAGATCGCATCGGCGCAGTTGCTGAAGACGGCAGATTCGTGGACTCGCACAAAATCTATTCCGTGTTGCTGCACTGGCTGCTGGAGCGCAAGAAATGGCCAGGAGATGTAGTCCGCGGGTTCAACACCACGCGCATGCTGGATCGCATTGCGGCAAAATATGGGCGCAAGCTGCACGAAACTGCCATCGGATTTAAATATATTGCCGATCTCATGATGGAGGGCGATATCCTGATTGGCGGAGAGGAGTCCGGCGGTATTGGGTACTCGCGTTTTCTGCCCGAGCGCGACGGAGTGCTGAACTGCCTGCTGCTGGCCAACGTGATGGCGGAGGAAGGCAAGCCGCTGGGACAGTTGGTGGCCGATTTGCAGCGTGAGTTCGGTCCGCATTATTACGGGCGGCGCGATCTGCACATTCCGGAAGACATGAAGCAGAATGCAATTCAGCGGGCGCGCGCGGAGGGCACGCAGGCTCTGGGCCGCTACCGTGTGCTGAAGAAAGAGAATCTCGACGGGATCAAATTTTTCCTCGATGCGCCGACCAACGGAAATGGAGCGGAGGCGTGGGTTCTGTTCCGGGCGTCGGGCACGGAACCGCTGTTGCGGCTTTACACTGAGGCATCCTCGCCGGAACTGGTCAGCGAATTACTAATCATTGGAGAGGGCTTTGCGAGGAACAGTGACTAGTGGCTTGTGATCAGTGGCCGGTTTGCGATGAACCGGCAGCGAGACAATATGGCAGACGACCCCAATCCCGTGCAGGCCGACTCGCCTGAGGCGCGCCGCTACAACCGAATCCGGCGGTGGCTGGGTGTCAGCGATTTTATTCTGGGCTTCGCGTTTCTGATTGTTCTATTGGCCACGCACTGGTCGGATTGGTTGCGCGACCTGGCGTACCGGCTGGGATTTCAGAATTATTCTCTGTCGCTCTTCATGTATTTGCTGCTGTTGCTTGTGATCAGCAAAGCCTTGGGCATCGGCCTGGACTACTACGGCTTTTCGCTCGAACGCAGATTCAAACTTTCCACCCAGAGACTACGCTCGTGGGTTTGGGACGAGGTGAAGGGGTTTCTGGTCGGGCTGGTGTTGGGAGCTGTGGTGGTGGAGGTTCTGTATTTCACTCTCCGGCAATGGCCGCAGCATTGGTGGATCGTGTCCTGGGCGCTGTTCATGGGGCTGTTCATCGTGCTGGCGCAGCTTGCGCCGGTCGTGCTGTTCCCCATTTTCTACAAGTTCGAACCGCTCGACAACGAAGACCTGCGGCGGCGTTTGGTGGTGCTGAGCGAGCGCGCCGGGACGCGGGTGCGCGGCGTTTACCGCTGGAAGCTTTCGGAAAAAAGCAAGAAGGCGAATGCCGCCCTCACCGGACTGGGTGCAACCCGCCGTATCATTCTGGCCGATACGCTGCTCGACAACTACTCGCCGGAAGAGATCGAAGCGGTGTTGGCGCACGAACTCGGGCATCATGTGCATCGCCACATTCTGAAGAGCATTTTCGTTCAGGCCGCGATTACGCTCTTCGGTTTCTGGGCGGCGAACTGGACTCTGCACTACGCGGTCGACCAGCACATGTTTGAGGAAATGTCCGACTTTGCCAACCTGCCGCTGCTGGCGCTGGTTTCGGTTGTGCTTTCATTTGTGCTGATGCCGGCGCTCAATGCCTTTTCACGCTTCAACGAGCGGCAGGCGGACCGGTATGCTTTCGAGTCGATTGCCAGCGTCGAGCCTTTCATCTCCTCGATGAACAAACTAGCGGAACAGAATCTCGCGGAGCGGACGCCTTCGAAGTGGGTGGAATGGTTCTTCCATTCGCATCCCGCTATATCGAGGCGGCTGGTGGCCGCGCAGGAGTGGGGCCGCAAGCACAACCTGGATCCGCAGGTTTAAGCGGACTGGCGTTTTCGCAGAATTTCGATTACACGTTGCAGGTCTTCTTCCGTGTCGACACCGACGCTGTCGTGTGGCGTCTCTCCAACATAAATCGAGATGCCATTGTCAAGAAAGCGGAGTTGCTCCAGACGCTCACTTTTTTCGAGCGCCGACTCGGGCAGAGTTACAAACCGGTCGAGCGCAGGTTTGCGATAGGCGTACAGGCCGAGGTGTTTGAAATAGCGGGGCCGCGCGCCGTCGCGATCGAATGGTATGGTGGCGCGGGAAAAGTAAAGCGCGCGGCCGTTGAGATCTGTCACCACTTTCACGGCATTCGGATTCGCGATGTCGATTTCGGCGGCCGGCGTCATCAGCGTTCCGACCTGGGCTGCGGGATTTTCCATGACTTGCAGCAGAGTCGCTATCTGCTCCGGGCGCGTAAGCGGCTCGTCTCCCTGAACATTGATGTAGACATCGGCCGCCTCGTGGCCGGACACTTCATGAACACGTTCGGTCCCACTGCGATGCGCCGCCGAAGTCATCCGCGCGTTCCAGCCCTGTTCGCGGCAGACCTGCATGATCTCTTCGGAGTCTGTGGCGATAAGGACATCCGCGAGCAACGGCGAAGAGCGCACCGCTTCGTAGACCACACCAATCAGCGGCTTGCCCGAAATTTCGCGCAGCATTTTGCGGGGCAGACGGGTGGAAGCCAAACGCGCGGGAATGACAGCGATCGCTTTCATAGACGTTCCAGAGATTACGCTTTGAGACTTGTGAATTGAGAGGAAGTTTGCCCTTAGGCCGCCCCTTTGGCCGATTGTTTCAAATACTCCAGCACTTCTTCGGCGTGGCCCTCCGGCTTTACCTTCTCGAAAATGTGCTGGATCCTGCCGTCGGGGCCGATGATGAAAGTAGTCCGCGCGACTCCCCAGACTTTTTTCCCGTACATATTTTTTTCTTTCATGACCCCGAACGCCTCGGCGACTTTCTTGTCGGCGTCGGCGAGCAAGCTGAAGGGCAGGTCGAACTTTTCCTGGAATTTCTTTTGCGCTTTCGCAGTGTCGGGGGAGATCCCAAGCAGCACGGCGCCGGTCTTCTGCATCTTCTTGTATAGGTCGCGGAACCCGCGAGCTTCGATGGTTCAACCGGGTGTGTCGGCGCGCGGATAAAAATAAAGCACAACCGTCTTGCCCAGCAGATCCTTCAAGGCGATCTCTTTTCCGTTCTCGTCCTGCAAAGTGAAGTCAGGAGCTTTATCATTGATGTTCATGCGAGTCTCTCCAGAAAAAGCACAGTCCAGTACCGTGAATGCTGCGAAATCGGGGTCAGGTCAGCCAACTCCGCTCAAGATTCTACACTGCAGGATTTTATACGGCGGATTGTTTCTGGTCGCCCTGCTGGCCTGCCTGGTGTCGTCGGCGGCGGTCGCGGCTGCGCAGGAAGAGCGGCCGCAGATCATGCCGGGCGAGCGGAAAGTTCCCCGGAAGAAGGACGCTGGACCGCGAGCAGTAGGTGTGCTGCAGATGGCCGCGAATGGCAAGGTTTCGCTGGTGCCGATCGCGATTCTGATCAACGGCAAATTCTGGGACGCCTCGGCATACAAGGCCGATCCGGTCCCCATGGCTTTGGAGTCCGGCACAGTCTACGAAGGCGAACGCTCAGGGAGTTCGTTGGGCCTGTTCACGGTGAGCGCCGCTCTGCACAGCAACGCTGTTAATCTTCTGAGTCCGTGGCTGGGCACTGGCACGTGGCTTCCCGCGGGAAGCGAAGCGGCGGCAGCGCCGGCGCTGAAGGCGGAGAGCGTTCCGGCGGGAATCGATCCGGGGGACGAGCCACCGCGGTTGACGCGCGATCCTGCGAAGGTAGCGCAGCCAGCTCCTGCTGCCGCGCCCTCTTCGACCCCTCCACAATCGAGTACGCCGTCCGCCTCGGGGGACGAACCGCCGCGATTGACGAAAGGCGTTTCGCCGCCCGCATCGAGCTCGCAGCCAGGTTCGACTCAGACGGGCCAGAGTCAGACAGGGTCAGATTCAACTGCGCCCAAGAAGCCAGCTGACTCAAAACCCGACAGTTCGAAACCGAGCGATACGAAGCCGGGCGATGCTAAACCGAGCGACGCGAAACCTAGCGATGCGAAGCCGGAGGAGCACGCTAACGTGCCGGCATCCGACAGCGGAGCCACCGAGGCCAATCGTCCGATGCTCCGGCGCGGTAAGCCCGTGGAGCCGTTGCCCGACGATGTAGTGCCGGGCTACAGCAAGCCGGGCGCAGTGGCTCCCGCTGCGTCGCCCGCAAATGCCGCAAAGACTGCGGAGCCTGCCGCAGACAAAGGGCCGGTCGAGATTGTCCCTGCAATTTCTGATGCGACGGGCCCACCGCTACGGTCGTTCGCCTTCGAGTGGCTCAAGGATGAAGAAGGAGAACGCCGGGCGCAGATGGTGACGCTGGCCAAGCAACAGGTTCGCGCCTATGTGGAGGCGCGAGCCAAGGCAAGGATCACGCCCACGCCCACGTCGAAGCCGGCGGGCCCGCAGTCTGCGAAGCGCGCTCCGGCCGCAAAGGGAAAGGATCCAATTCTCGAGAACGTGCAGATGAAAGCATTCGACGTGTGGACCACGAATCAGCCCGTCCTGGTGTTCAGCGCCGACGCGCACATGCCCCCGCCGCCCGCAGGCACTCCTTATGCCGCTGCGGATTCCGATATACAGTATTCAATTTTGTTAGTGGCGTATCCGGATATCTACAACAACTTGCACAGCGTCTACGTGGGAGTGACGGACAGATATCATCTCGACCTCACGCCGCGCCTCGAATTGATTGACGCAGTGGACGCAGACGGCGACGGCCGCGGTGAGTTGCTGTTCCGCGAAGTTGCGGATGGCGGCAGCGGCTGGGTGATTTATCGCCCCACCCAGGACAAGCTGTGGAAGATGTACGACAGTTTGCACCCCGAATAAGAACTCAAGGCGCGGAGAAAGCGCGCCTTGAGTTCTCATCGTTTGTTATTCCAGTATCAGTGTGACTGGGTTCTTGCAAGCGCTTCAGCGGCCTGACAGAGGAACATGTCGACGGCGTCGCTGTAGGGCTTCTTGAAGCTCGAAGGCCAGTTCGATTTGTCGGCATAGAGGTTTTGGAGATTCTGCTCGATGCCGGGGTCGCCGCCGGTGAACAGCTTAAGCAGTTGTTGCCTCCGGGAGGCCAATTCCAGGCCGATGGCGCTGGCCGGGCCGGCTCCACTCGCGATGGCGGCCTCGGTGTCTTGAGCCAACGCGGCCCAACCCCGTTCCGACTCCGCCTGTACTTCCGGCGACCAGCGCTGGCGCAGGTTCGCGAGTTGTTCCTCGGTGTAATACTTTTTCATCCAGTCTTTTCTGGTTTGCATTTGAATGACCTCAATAACCTTGCGGAATGGCTCCCAATCGGGATCCCCACCGGCGGCCACGATTTTTTCCGCTCGCTCGATCGCCTGCACCGCGCGGTCGAGATGGTCCCGCTTCTCGGCCAGGATCTGGCGTTGCTGACGAAGCGCGGCGGATAAATCGGGGTCCTTGCGATGAAGGAGTTCCCGGATTTGGAATAGGGGAAATCCGATGAACTTCAACGCCACGATCTGTTCCAGGCGCGCGAAGTCGCGGTCGGAGTACACCCGATACCCTGCGGCAGTACGACCACTGGGCTTGAGCAGTCCGAGCCGGTCGTAGTGATGCAGGGCGCGGATGGTCACTCCGGCGCGCTTCGCGAACTCGTGAGGCAGGTAGGTCTGGTTCACGGCTCCCCTTATCAAGGTTTTAAGGTCTGACGTTAGGTAAGGGTCAACAATATTCTAGACTTTCGATTCGTGCCCTGCGGTTCTGAGCGGGTCTGTGGGAGAATAAGAGCCGCCGGGGGCATTTCGGCAACCGCAATTTTCCGAGGAGATCCAGTCTAGTTGCGCCTGACACGCCGCAAGTTTGTGCAATCGATGCTCGGGGCTGGCGCAGCTGCCGGGCTGCCGGCTGCTTTCTCGGCGTGCAGCGGATCTTCCAAAGCGATCACAACCACTCGGGCGAGCGCTCCGGTTCAACTCTTCGATACCTCTTCCGCAGTCGCATTTCCCAAGGGATTTTTCTGGGGGACAGCCACCGCTGCCTACCAGATCGAAGGCGCGTGGAACGAAGACGGCAAGGGCGAATCCATTTGGGACCGGTTCGCGCATGCTCCGGGAAAAATCAAGAATCGTGATACCGGCGACGCGGCTTGCGATTCGTATCATCGCTGGCGCGAAGACATCGACCTGATGCGAGCGATGAACCTGAACAGCTACCGGTTTTCGATTGCGTGGCCGCGCATACAACCTGCGGGATCGGGTGCGGCGAATGCGAAGGGCGTCGATTATTACAGTCGATTGGTGGACACGCTGCTCGAGGCCCGCATCCGGCCGTTGGTGACGCTCTTTCACTGGGATCTGCCGCAGGCGCTCGAAGATGCCGGAGGATGGCCCAATCGCGATACCGCGGATCGGTTTGCGGATTATGTGCAGTTGGTCGCGCGCGCTCTCGGCGATCGGGTCTCCGACTGGATGTTGGTCAACGAGCCAGCTGCGTTCGTTGACCTGGGTTATCTTGAGGGCACGCATGCGCCCGGCCGGCAGAGCCTGCTCGACTTTCTGCGGGCCACGCACGTGGTCAACCTGGCGCAGGGTGCAGGGTTCCGCGCATTGAAAGCGGTTCGACCGGCCGCGCGCGTGGGCTCGGCATTCAGCATGTCGCCCAGCGAGCCAGCAACCGATTCGGCTGCGGACAAGCTCGCGGCCGCACGCGCACACGCCATCACCAACATCTGGTTTCTGGAACCGGCGCTGCGCGGGAGTTATCCCGACGCGTTGACCTTTCTTCCCGAGACTGCGATGAGGATCAAGTCCGGTGACATGGAGAGGATCCGGGCGCCGCTGGATTTCATCGGCATCAATCTTTATTACCGGACGATTGCCTCGGCGCCAGGCGCGATGGAGCGCGTGGCCCACGCACAGGATTGGCTCTTCCCAGTGAAGATGGAAGGCGGACTACAGGGTCCGAAGACCGACATCGGCTGGGAGGTCTGGCCGAAAGCTCTCTATGACATGGTGATGCGCCTCACACGCGATTACAACCGGCCGGTGATCGAAATTACCGAGAGCGGATGTTCTTATAACGACGGGCCGGACGCGAGCGGCGTGATTCGCGACAGCCGGCGAATTGAATATCACCGCGAGTATCTCGCGGCGCTGGGGCGCGCCATCGCCGAGGGCGCCGATGTTCGCGGGTATCACGCGTGGAGTCTGCTGGATAACTTCGAGTGGACGGAAGGCTACAGCCAGCGCTTCGGGCTTGCCTACGTGGATTTCAAGACGCAGCAACGGACGATCAAAGATTCAGGACGGTGGTATGCGAAGGTGGCGGCTGAAAATCGCTTGTAACCCGCGAGTTTCAGTCCTTACCCAGGCCCTTCATATCCGGGCCCCCAATCAGCGATCTATTTCTGCTGCATCACCAGTTCGCCGTTCTCGATTTTCATGGCGCCCACGTTGTCTGGAAGCTTCAGCCGGTCGCGTTCTTCAGCCAGCTTTTTTTGCAGTGCTGGATTTACCAGCGCAACGGGAACGCTCAGATCACCCACCTTGAAATCTGTGGGATCGAACGTGGCATAGCCATCTTTTTCGCCGATGTGACCGGAGACCGTGATCCAAACATCTTTGCCGGCGATTTCTGTGAGGAACTGACCATGCACGAGGTCGCCGTCGAAACTCACCTGCTGATCTTTGATGGTGGGCGCAGCGCCGCCGAGGTTGGAGTCTGGAGACAGGCTGGAGGTTCCGGACGCAGTGCCTAACGACTGTGCCAGCACGGCGCCGATCTCGTCGGAATTAATCCGTACCTCAGCCTTGGGATTCACCGACGCGCCCTGTCCTGCAGGGGATGAAGAATCAGAGGAAGTGCTCGCGGACGATTGCTGCGTCGCCTGCTGGAACTCGGCCATCTTCTGATCGAACGCCTGAGCGTGTTCCGCAATGGCAGCGGGAGCCTGCGACGGCGCGACTGGCGCAGGTTTCTTCAGAACCAGAACAATGGCCACCAACGATGCCAGCAACGTGGCAATGCTGATGATGCGGTCGAGTTTGAATTTCTTCATAGCGCCTCGCGACGGCCGGCCTCAGACAGGCGGGCCCACTGTCATCCTACGGCGCGATCGAGCCAGAGATTAGATGACTAAAGTGATGTCCTGAGGGGAGGCTATTGGAGCTTCTTCGCCAGCAACTCATTCACCAGTTGCGGGCTGGCCTGGCCCTTGGAGGCCTTCATCACCTGGCCGACGAAAAACCCGAGCATGGTGGTTTTTCCGGCGCGGTACTGTTCAAATTGTTTAGGATTGGCCGCGAGAATCTCGTCGATGATCTTCTCCAGCGCCGAGGTGTCGGTGGACTGCTGCGGGCGGCCTTCTTCTTCATAGACCGAAGGAAAATCTTTGCCGCGCTCGAAGCTGAGATCGTAGAGATCCTTGAGCATCTTTCCGGAGATTGTTCCGGCTTCAACCAGATCGGCCGAGGCCGCCACTCCTCGCATCGAAATCGGAGATTGCTCGATCGCGATCCCCTTGGCCTTCAGGCGGCCCATCAACTCGCTCTGCACCAGGTTGGCCACGCGCTTGGGATTTTTCGCGGCCTTCGCAGCTTCTTCGAACTGATCGGCGAGCGATTTTGGAGACGTCAGCACCTGCGAATCATATTCGGTGATACCGTAATCCTTCACCATGCGGGCGCGGCGGGCATCGGGCAGTTCCGGCAAAGCGCGCGCGATTTCGGCCTTCCACTTTTCGTCGACCACCAGCGGAAGCAGATCCGGCTCGGGGAAGTAGCGGTAATCGTGCGCCTGCTCTTTCGAGCGCATGCTGTAGGTCTTACCCTCGTTCGCGTTGTAGAGGCGCGTCTCTTGCTTGATCCTGCCGCCGGACTCGATGACGTCGATCTGCCGGCCGATTTCGTATTCCAGCGCTTCACGAATGAAGCGGAAGGAATTCACGTTCTTGATTTCGGCTTTAGTGCCGAATTCCTTCTGCCCACGGGGCCGCACGCTGACGTTGGCATCGCAGCGCAACGAGCCCTCCTCCATGTTGCAGTCGCTGACCCCGGTGTAGAGGATGATCTCTTTCAGCCGGGTCAAGTATTCGTAAGCTTCATCGGGCGTGGCGAGGTCGGGCTCGCTGACGATTTCAATCAGCGGAACCCCCGTTCGGTTCAGGTCGATGGCGGTTTTCTCCTCGGAGTCAGGAAAGCCTTCGTGGAGGCTCTTGCCGGCGTCTTCTTCGAGATGTACGCGAGTGATGCCAATTCTTTTAGTTCTCAGTTCTCGGTTCTCAGTTCTCAGAGACTGGTTTCCGGCCGCGGTTTTCGATGCGGGGATTTCTATGCAGCCGTGTTCGGCCAGCGGCTTGTCATACTGCGAAATCTGGTATCCCTTGGGCAGGTCGGGATAGAAATAATTCTTACGCGCAAAAATCGAAGTCTCGTTGACGCGGCACTGCAGCGCCATCGCCGCCAGCGTGGCGAACTCGACGACTTTCTTGTTGAGCACGGGCAGCGCGCCGGGCATCCCGAGGCATACCGGGCAGACGTTGGTGTTGGGCGGCGCGCCAAATCGCGTCGAGCACGAACAGAAAATCTTGGTTGTCGTCAGTAGCTGAACATGGACTTCGAGGCCGATGACCGGCTCATACTTAGCGTGGGCGGCAATGGAATCGGCCGGCGTGGTGACCATAGGCAGTGATTATAAAGGTCGGTGTGGGGGAGGTCCTGCTAGTTCGGATTCTGCGGCGCGTTCAAATACTTGTCCACCGGGATTTCAAAGTAAAGGAGTTCGTTCCCTTTGGCGTCGGAGACGCCTGTGATGTCGATGTTCGCGCCCGCCAGCGGCGCGGTAATACCACCCACATCGAAAAACAAGAATCCCGATTGTGTGGTGTGCGGTTCAACCGCCCGGGCCTCGAACTGAGAGGATTCGATCTCGTCCATTTCTTTCTTGCTGATTCCGGTCTTTACTTTGTGCGGCAGAGGAATCGGACTTGGTCGCGTACTGGCCTGCGGATTGGAGAGCCGTCGATATAAGTCTTCCTGAGTAATGGGTGAGAGCTTGGAGTGATTGACGGTGATCAGTTTAATTTCCATGTTGGCGATAGAAACGGGCTGTTCGCCGTCGTTGGTCACGATGAAGAAAACGGGCAGGAAACCGTGCGCCGCGAAATCCACTGAAAATATTTTGGCCTTTTCCGGAGTGTCGTAGGGATCGGCGGCGATGGCGGTTTTCTCATCGCGATGGAAATCGTGCGCTGGATAGTTAATGGCGGCTTTCGCGACCGGTTTCACGAAGTTCTTGGCCGCCAGCATGACCGGCAGAAGAAATCCAGCCGCAAGGAAAGCCGAACCATGGAATGTTAAGGAGAGTCGCCGCATGTCTCTAATTATAGAAGCGGAGCGCGCCCTCAGGTGAGGCAGTTTAGAATGTCTCAGCTTGAGCTATTTTCTCTACAGTCTGGTGCTGGCGGTGGGAATGCTGCTCAGCCTGCCTTATTGGCTCTATCAGATTCTGCGCCACGGCAAGTACCGCAGCGGATTAGCCGAACGTATGGGTAAAGTTCCCGTGCGTCTGGCGAGTGGCGCTGGTGAGCGCCCGGGGCGGGTCATCTGGGTTCATGCCGTTTCCGTCGGCGAAGTGCTCGCGGTTAGCGGATTGGTCGCGCAGATGCGGCAGAATTTCCCCCAGCATCGGGTACTGGTCTCGACCACGACCGATACCGGCCAGGATCTCGCCCGCAAACGCTTCGGAGAAGAGAACGTATTTTACTTTCCGATGGACTTTGCCTTCGCGATCCGGCCCTATCTGCGCGCTTTGCAGCCGGAACTGATCGTGCTCGCGGAAACCGAATTCTGGCCAAACTTTCTGAACCTGGCGGACGCTGGTGGCGCGCGGATTGCGGTGGTGAACGCTCGCCTCTCCGACCGGTCGTGGCCGAGCTATCGCCGATTTCGCTGGGCGCTGCGGAGGATGCTGGTGCACGTCGACTTGTTTCTGGCGCAGACCGCGGAGGATAGCGCGAGGCTGCAATCAATCGGAGCTGAAGCCGCACGCATTCAGGTCACGGGAAATCTCAAGTTCGATGTAAGCCTGCCGACGCCTTCGCCGATTGTGGAAAGCCTGCGCAGGTCATTGGCGGCAGAAGGCGCCGGGCCGGTGCTGGTTTGCGGCAGCACGGTCGACGGCGAGGAACCGCCGCTGCTGAAAGCGTTTGAACATTTACGCGTCGGACATCCGCGCGCAGTGATGATTCTGGCGCCACGGCATCCCGAGCGCTTCGACGATGTCGCGATCTTAATTCAGCAGTTGGGCATTCGGTCGTTCCGGCGTTCGCAGTGGCAGGGAGAGCCGCTCGCGGGAGCGGTGTTGCTGGTGGATACCATCGGAGAACTCGCCGCGCTGTATGCGTTGGCCGACGTCGCATTCGTCGGAGGAAGCCTGGTGCCGCGCGGCGGACACAATATTATTGAGCCTGCTCAGCACGGCGTGGCCATCGTGACCGGGAACCATACGGAAAACTTTCGTGACATTGTGGCGCTTTTTCAAAATCACGATGCCGTGCGGATCGCGACCTTGGCAGAGTTGCCTTTGACCCTGATGCAATTACTCGCGGACGATTCCGAACGTCAGGCTCTCGGGCGCCGCGCGGAACAGACCATGCGGTCCCAGGCGGGCGCGACGCAGCGAACGATGACAGCCCTGAAGACATTAGTGACGGAGCATCGCGATCCACTCGGCGCTCAGTCGAAGGCTGCGCACACCGATTGAATCCCCTCTCAGCCATCTACGGTGGCATCGTCGTTGCGCGCAATGCGCTGTACGACCGCGGAGTCCTCAGTGCGCGGCGCCTGCAGGGCGGCGTGGTCAGTGTCGGCAACCTTTCCGCAGGTGGGTCGGGCAAGACGCCTTTCGTGATGCTGCTCGGCGAGTTGCTCAAGGCTCGCGGAATCAAGTTCGATGTGTTGTCGCGGGGTTACGGGCGCAAGTCGAGCGGCGTGCTGCTGGTTGATCCCGCGGGTCTGCCGCAGGATTTTGGCGACGAGCCGCTGTTGATCGCGCGCAAGCTGCAAGTGCCGGTGATCGTGGGAGAGGATCGCTACGACGCAGGCCGCTTTGCCGAAGCGAGATTCGGTCCCCAACTTCATGTGCTCGACGACGGCTTTCAGCACCGGGCGTTGGCTCGCGATTTCAATATCGTTCTAGTGACGCCACAGGACGCGACCGACCGATTGCTGCCGGCGGGGCGGCTCCGTGAAGGGTTGAGTTCGCTGCGGCGCGCCGATGCTGTTGTGCTGGCCAGCGGCGCATCTGCGCACTCGTTCCCTGTCGAAGGAAAACTGATCTGGCGCTCGCGCCGCGGAATTGTGCTGCCGGCTCCGCCAGAAAGCGTTCCGCGGCGGCCGGTGGTTTTCTGCGGAATCGCCCGCCCGCAGAACTTTGTTCTGCAACTGCGCGCGGCAAACCTCGACCCGGTCGCCGAGGCCTTCTACCGCGACCATCATGCGTACAGCGAGAAAGATGTCCGTGAGTTGTTAGAACTCAAGCAGCGGAGCGAGGCCGGCGGCTTCGTCACCACTGAAAAAGACGCTGTGAACCTGGGGCTCCATCTCTCCGCTCTCGTGCCGCTAGCCGTCGTGCCCGTGAAAATGGAACTTTCGGATGCAGCTAACGCAGTCGATACCATGCTGCACAAGATCGAAGAACGAAAGTGCCGAGCATGAGAGAATCGTCCCTTGGTAAGGGCGCTGCGGTTTCACACTCATGATCAAACATCCCAAAGAGGCGGACCGTCTTAAGAAGATTGTCGAAGCCTTTCCCAAAATAACCGTGACTGTGCTGGGCGACCTGGTGGCCGACGAGTTTGTGTTCGGCGAGATTTCCCGCGTGTCGCGCGAGGCGCCGGTCCTGATCCTTAAGCACCGCGAGCGCACGGTCGTGCCCGGCGGCGCAGCCAACGCCGCGAATAATCTCGCGGAGCTGGGCGTGAATGTTCTTCCCGTCGGCATTGTGGGAGATGATGAACCGGGCCGCATGCTGCTGAAATATTTTCGCCACAAACGAATCGCGGTCAGCGGCGTGCTCAAGGACAAAAGCTACACCACGGTCACCAAAACGCGCATTCTGGCCGGCATGACGCATACCGCGCGCCAGCAGGTGGTACGCATCGACCGCGAACCGCAGGAAGCGCCCAACGCTCACCTGACTCGCGAGTTATATCTGGCGGCGAGGAATTACGCGCACGCCTCCGATGCGCTGCTCGTTTCTGATTATGGGTATGGCGCGGCCACTCCCGCAATCGTGGACGCCTTGCAGGAGAGGGGCAAACTGGGAGCAGTGCCGATTGTCGTCGATTCGCGCTATCGGTTGATGCAGTATTCCGGTGTCACGGCGGCGACGCCGAATGAACCGGAAGTCGAGGAGGCGCTGGGCGTTCGCATCGGGCAGGACTGGAGCAACGTCATCGCCGCTGGAGAACAGGTGATTGCACGCATGAAGTTGCAGTCTCTGGTGATCACTCGCGGGCGTGATGGCATGGTAGCTTTCGATCACAAGCACAAGCCGGTCGACATCCCGATCTTCGGCTCCGACCAGGTGGCGGACGTGACCGGTGCGGGCGACACCGTGATCGCGGCGTTTACGGTCGCGTTGGCCGCCGGAGCGACGACGGAAGAAGCGGCGCAACTCGCCAACTATGCCGGCGGGATCGTCGTGATGAAACGCGGTACGGCAACGGTTTCGAGGGAAGAACTGGTGGACGCCATTGAACAGACGCCGCCGGCAACGCGGACGCATTGAACAAGAAAACTTTAGCACTGCGACATTAAACGTACACAATTGAATGCCGCCAACAAAATCCTGAGCCGCAAAGAACTCCGCCAGCGCGTGGAGGAATGGCGGCGCGCCGGCGAGAGGATCACGCTCGCCAACGGGAACTTTGATCTGCTGCACGTGGGGCACGTGCGGTATTTGCGCGGTGCGAAGGCGCTGGGCGGCCGTTTAGTCGTCGCCATTAATTCTGACGAATCGGTTCGCGCGCTCAAAGGCGAAGGACGGCCCGTCATGCCCGCTGAAGAACGGGCTGAAATTGTGGCTGCGCTGGCCGATGTGGATGCGGTCGTGATTTTTCCTGAGCTCGATGTGCGGGCGATCATCCGCGAGATTCATCCGGACGTTCAGGCCAAGGGCACCGACTACACGGCGGACTCTGTTCCGGAGCGCGACGCGGTTGTGGAGTATGGCGGGCGCATCGAGATTGTCGGCGATCCGAAGAATCATTCCACCAGCGAGATCATTCGCTCGCGCCTCTCGCCGAGGAAATCTTGATTGTGGCGATGGATGGCAGTGGAAACATCGAGCGCCTACTCATCGTGCGTTTGAGCGCGATGGGAGACGTGATCCACACTTTGCCTGCGGCTCAGGCTCTGCGCGACGCTTTTCCCGACTCAATGATCGGCTGGGTGATCGAAGAACGCTGGGCCGAACTTTTGTGCGCGCCCGGAACGTCGCGGCGGGGACCGCGATCGGTGCAGCGGCCACTGGTCGATTGGATTCATCCGCTTACCTTGAGGAGTTGGAGGAAATCGTTATTCACGATTCCGACTATGCAGCAGATCGCAAAAACCTGGAACGATGTTCGCGGAGCACGCTACGACGTTGCGGTCGATCTGCAAGGAGCGATTCGGTCGGCGGTGCTGGCACGGTTGTCAGGTGCGCGCGAAGTCTATGGCGCCGCAGAGCCGCGCGAGTCGCCGGCCAGTTTGTGGTACACGCGGCGGGCCATCACCCGCGGCGCGAACGTGGTCGAGCAGAATCTTTCAATGGCAGAGGTGGTTGCTCAGAAAAAGATGCGGGTGCCGGCCGTGGAGCTTCCTCGTGATGTCGCTGCCGAACGGAGAATTGAGCAGCAGTTGGCAGAACTGCGAACCGGCGAATTTGCGATTCTGAATCCGGGGGCGGGTTGGGGAGCGAAGCGTTGGCCGGCGGAGCGTTACGGTCGCGTGGCTCGAGCTTTGGCAGCGGACGGACTGCACGCGATCGTGAACTACGGTCCCGGCGAAGAAAAGCTGGCGAGCGAGGCTGCGGCCGCGAGTGAAGGCACGGCGACGCTGATCGAGTGTTCAATCAGCGAGTTGATTGCGTTGACGCGGCGGGCTCGATTGTTCATCGGAGGAGATACGGGGCCGATGCACTTGGCAGCGGCACTGCGGGTTCCGGTCGTGGCGATTTTCGGACCGACGGATCCCGCGCGCAACGGGCCTTACGGAACCCGGAGCATCGTGCTCCGCAACCCGGCGAGCCCGACCACGCACGCGCGCAACATGCAGCCTGATGATGCGATGCTGCAGATAACAATCGATTCTGTCGTGGACGCGGCCTGCCGCTTGCTGGCCGGCGACAACAATCGTGGACCGAAATGTCTGCCCCACACGAAAGGTACTCATGGCTGAGGGGTCGCGGATGCAATGGGCAAAGATCGCGCGCCGCATCCGGGTGCCCCTCGGATTTGCGTTTGCCGTTCTGTATTTCTGGCTGGCACGGCCCACGTGGCGCTTCCTCGCTATCGGCACGGCTGTGATTGTGCCAGGGCTTTTGATTCGCGCGCTCGCGTCCGGACATGTGCGCAAGAATGAGGCGCTCGCGACTTCGGGGCCTTATGCGTATACGCGGAATCCGCTCTACCTCGGATCGTTGCTGATGGGCGTGGGGTTTGCGGTGGCAGCGCGCAGTTGGTGGGTGGGCGTGGTTTTAGTGGCGATGTTCTTTGCGATTTATCTTCCGGTGATTCGCGATGAAGAGGCGTTTCTGCGGCAGAAGTTTCCTGAGTTCGAGGAATACGCGCGGCGCGTGCCGCGGATGTTGCCGCGCATTCGTCCAGGTTCGGGAGATTCGACCGGAGGATTTTCCTTCGATCTCTATCTGAAGCATCGGGAATACAACGCGCTCCTCGGATGTGTGCTGTTAACGGGCGCTCTAATTGTCAAGATGACCTTGCTTCGCTGAATGTCGTTCGTGTTGGAAATGTCCGGCGGGCGCAAGGTGATCGAAGAGGAATAGGGATCCTTCGACTGCGGAATTGCTTCGCATTCGCGAAGCAATTCCTCCGCTCAGGATGACAGTTTTCTGTGGCGACACAGAAACAAATTACTTCTTCGCCAGCAACTCCCTCGCGTGACTCAGCTCTGGTCGCGTCGAACTGGAACCGTCGCACACTTTCACCAGGAGCGCGTAGTACTCGTTGGCGTCGCTTTGCCGGCCGGCGGCTTCGGCGGCGCGGGCTGCGCCGTAGAGGCCGTTGAAGCGGTTGGGATTTAGCCTCAGGTCAGTCTGATATTCGGCTAGCGCTTGCTGCGGATGCTTGGCTTCGAGCAGCAAGTCGGCCAGCATTTCACGGGCGGGGATGCTTTCGGGCTCGTCGCCGAGCTTGTCGTTCCTGTCGGCGATGGTGCGCAACATGGCGGTCGCTTTGTCGTCTTCGCCTTCGGCGTGCAGAATCCAGGCTTCGGCTTCGTGATAGTCCTGCAGCCAGGTTTCCGCCAAGTCGGCTTTCTTGTCCGCCAGCGCCTTCTGACGCAAACTCTCGATCTCGCGCAGATTTTTGTGCGCCTGCGTGAGGTCGCCACCGCGGGCGGCGCCGATGGTGCTCGCCCAGTAAGTGATCTCGAGATCGCCGTCGAGAGCGCCGGGAACTGGATTCAGAGCGGCTGCCTCCGACCAGTGGCGCAGCTCGAGATCGTACATCGCAGGGAAAGCGCTGAGGGCGTTGGTTTGCGGATCGAAGTCGTGGCCGTACATCGACTCCATCTTCGGCATGATTCTGATTTCGTCGATCACTTTGGCAGCGTCGGCTTCGCGTCCGCTTTGCAGGTAGGCGTAGACGAGAAAATCCATGGCGTGGAACTGGTGACCTTCGCCGCCCATGCCCATGGCGGCGGTCTTTCGCGTGGCGGCGACGGAGGCGAGGTTGGAGTTGATGTCGTCCTGCCAGAGGCCGACGCGGGCGAAAATGTGCGAGGGCATGTGCAGAGCGTGGGGAGCGGCGGGCGCGACCTGCGCATAGCGGCGCGCGGCGGGAATGCCCAGCTGCGCCAGTTGCGGCTTGTCGTAGGCGTGGATCAGGTAGTGGGCGACTCCGGGATGGTCGGGTTCGGTAGCGAAGAGCTTCTCGAGAATCGCGGCGGCTTGTTTGCGATTGGTGAAGGTTGCGTCTGCGTGCGGCTCGGAGGCCAGCAGCGAGAGTGCGTAAAACACCGCAGCTTCGTGATCGTCGGGATAGGCTGCGTAGACCCTCTTCATCGCGTCGGAATAGGCCTTGGCGCGGGCGGCGTGGTCGGACTTCTCGGAGTCGCTGTAAAAGGAAGTGATGGCGGCGATGTAGGCAGTCTCGCGCGGCGTAGCCTTCGCGGACAACTTCCTTGCCGTGTTCGCCTCGTTCAGGCCGCGAGCGATCGCGGTGGCGTCGGGCTCATTCCACAACTGATGCCAAATACTCATCGCGATTCCCCAATGGGCCATGGCGCAGCGCGGATCGTCTTTGGCGATATCGAGAAATTCTTTTTCGGCTTCTTCGTACCAGAACGAATGCAGCAGTGCGACTCCGCGGGTGAAGGGCTGTTGCACGGGCGCGGCGCAGGAAATGGGAAAATGGACCGTGCCGAGTTGAGTCTCGGTGAGATCTTCGTGGTGATGGTGGTCTTTGTCTTGATCGTCGTCGGCGAAGGCGACTGAGGTGCAGAGGAGGGAAAAGAGCAGCAACCAGGCAAGACGTTTCATGAGAACCCCGCTGTTGTCAGGCGATTCTAGATGTGGGCAAGGGGGCGGTCAAATCGGCGGAAGCTAATCGAGCTTCTAACCTGTTCGTAGCGGCGGAAAACAGCAGATCCCTCCACTGCGCTTCTCGTTCCCTTCGGGAGCGAGAAGCTTCGGTCGGGATGACAATTTCAAAATATCATCCAGACTTCTCCGTTGGCTGCGGCTGTCAGAAGATAAATTTCAGCGCCAACTGAACTTGCCTCGGGGCGTAGGCGGCGTTGGGTTTGGTGAAGTTGCTGGGTAACTCGTAGTAGCCGGGATAAGGAGCGATGGTGGTGGTGACGGAACTTTGCACGAAGGTTGACGCTGAAGAGACGAGGCCGTTGGATGTAATGGAGACGCGCTGGTTGTCGCGGTTGAGCAGGTTGAAGGATTCGGCGACGAAGTTCAGTTTATAGCGTTCGTGGAGGCGCACGGTTCGCGTGAGGCGGAGGTCGGCGGTGAAGTAGTCGGGGCCGGTAAAGGCGTTGCGGGTGTAGCCGGGGAGACGGTCGTTGAGGTCGTTTCCGTCCTGGTTGGGATCGCCGGTAACGGTGGCGCTGAAGGGGCGTCCGCTGCCGTAGTTGACGACCGTGGAAATTTTGAAGTCATTAAAGATGTGGCCGAGAAGTTCGTGGCCGCGATGAAACGGGTGCGGCTCGGTTGAAAAAGCGGCAACCAGGCGATCGCGCTGGTCGGTCACGCTGGGCCCACGCTCGGCACTGGGAACATAGGAATTCTGCACGGTGGCGGGCTGTCCGGCCACGAGAGCGTCCTGGCCGTCGTCAATAGCGTGGGCGTAGGTGAATGAGATGCGCAGGTAGGTGCCGCGGGTTACGCGGCGATTGAGGGAGAGTGTAGCTCCGTTGTAATAGCTGGAAGCGGCGCTCTGAAATTCGTTGATGGCGCCGAGTTGCGCGATGGGCCGGCCCAGCGGATTGATGCAGGGTGGAAATGGGCAGGTCAGCGACTGCGTGAACTGCCAGGTGGCGAAGGAGTCGACGGTGTAGAAGCCGCCCTGGAAGATGGATCCGGTGGAGTCGAAGATGGGATAGTTCAGCGCGGTTGGTTGCGGAAGGTTCACATCGAGGGCACGGATGAGGTGTTCGCCGCGAACTGTGAGCAACGACAACGACATTGTGGTTTGCGCCGCCACTTCTTTTTCCAGCGTGAGGTTGGCTTGCTGCACGCGCGGAGTCACGAAGTTGGGGGCGAAGGCGGAGAGGTTGTTGGTGACGCCTTGGGTGAATCCAGCGGGAAGCGCGCAGGTCTGGGAGTTGAGCGGACAACTCACCAGCGCGTTGGGATAGCTGGGGAAAACCTGGTGGTCGTAGTAGTTCGTGTTGTTGAGGAAGAGGCTCGAGTCGGTGATACCGTTGTCAGTCTGGATGACGGAATTATAAATCTGGGGAATGCGGACGAAGAAGATGCCGTATCCGGCGCGCACGACGAGCGGGCGAGTTTTGCCGAAGGAGTAGGCGAATCCGGCGCGCGGGGCGAAGTTGTAGGGCTGGAAAGGAACTTTGCCGGAGGGTGGGAACAGCGGGTTGGAGAGCAGTCCAGCAGTCGTAAAAGTTTGCAGGTCCCAGCGCACGCCGAGATTCAGGGCTAGGCGATCGGTGACGCGGATTGTGTCCTGGGCGAAAGCGGCATATTCGTTGGTATTGGGGTTCGACGCGGCGCTGCCGAAGTTTTGCAGATAATAATGCGGGACCTCGTGAGCGTAGGCGCGCAGGGGGGTGAGGTAGAGTCCGGCCTCCATGGGTTCGAAGGTGAACGGATCGACCTTGATGGGATAGAAAAGATATTCGCCGCTCTGCTGGCTGGGGAAGAAGTCGTAGATCCAGGTGAGCAGGCCGTCGCCGCCGAACTTCCAGGAATTGCGGCTGCCTTCGTGGCTGATGGTTTCGGCGAGGTGCAGGCGGTGCTCGCGAGTCTGCCGCGGGAGCAGGTTGGAGCGTCCGATGCCGTCGATGATGTTGGGGATTTTTATCAGGACGTCGCTGGTGTTGCTGTAAGACTGCTGCAGATCGCGGGAAAACTGGGCGCGGAGATGGCTCATCCAGCGCGGCGTGAAGCTTGACGTGAGTGAAAGCGAGCCGGTCTCGGTGGAGACGAGTTCCTGACCATTGTCGCTGATGGAGTCGTAGGTGACCGGGCTGGCGGGATCGAGGAATACGTTGTTGGCTCCCCAATACCGGGTGGTGTTCAGACGCAAGTTAAGTTGATGGCGCGGCGAGAGATTGATGTCGAGCTTGGCATAGGAAGTATTGCCGATTTGCGCGGCTGGATATTCGCCGGCAAGTGAAGTCAGTTGCGCCGCGGCGGCGAACACCAAAGCTTGATCGGAGGCTTCGTAGTCTCCGGGGATGTAAGGGCCGATGCCAGGCTGTGGAATGACTTGCGAACTGCCATCGAGAAATTCGACGACGTTGGGGGAGTGGAAGAAGTGCTGGTCGAATCCGGCGAAGAAGAAGACTTTGTTGCGCTTGAGCGGGCCGCCGATGGTGCCTCCGACTTGCTGCTGGCGGTTGTGCGGCTTGAAAGCGAGGAAAGGATCGGCCGCGCCAAATGAACTGTCGCGCAGATAATAAAAACCGGTGCCGTGCAGATGATTGGAGCCGGACTTTGT
>DATHQJ010000232.1:0-19792 GCA_035482825.1 Binatus sp. (SeqCode)
GAGACGGTGGAGGTTACTGCGAGCGCGCCTCAGTTTGATGTCGAGTCAGGGACGAATGCAATTCACGGAAATGCGTGGTCCTACTCGGCGGATAAAGCCGTGGCAGGCAGCATTGGTGGCCCGATCAACGGCCGCGACATCAACTCGTTGACGATTCTGGCTCCTGGGGTCGCCAATCAGAATGCGTCCATCAACGTGATGAACTTGCAGAAGCGGGTCGCGGGCGTGTTGCCGGTGGCGGTCGATGTGCCGCGAACCGGCACGTCGTTCAGCTTTGTCCGGCCGCTGGTACTGGATGAAGAAACGAAGGTGACCTTCAGCTATAAAACCAGATGAACTGGATTCTCAGGCATGCTCGGGATCGCTAAGACGATGCCCTGATACGAATCGTTCTTTGTCAAACTGCGCCCGCGAAATGCCGGCATATTTACCGCTTTTTCGCCAATGGCATAGAATGTCTGTTCGCGGGGAGCTCATGAGCAGTCCTGAGGAGTGGAAAAAATGGGAAGGCCGTGTCGACGGGAAATTTCCGCTTCGACAGTGGCTGGGCGGCTCTGAGCACAGCGCTGTGTTTGTCACCGAGCGGCCCGGGCACCCTGAGAAAGTCGCGATCAAATTGATCGCGGCCGACGCAGATGCCGACCGCCAACTTTCACACTGGCGCGCTGCGGCCCAACTTTCTCATCCTCATCTGATGCGCATCTATGAAGCGGGACGTTGCCGCCTGGATGGCACGCCGCTGCTTTATCTCATCATGGAATATGCGGAGGAGGATCTCTCGCAGATTCTTCCGCAGCGCGCGCTGGCGCCCAACGAAGTGACCGACTTGCTGCCTGCCCTGCTGGACGCGCTTGCATTTCTGCACGACAAGGGATTTGTACACGGCCGCGTCAAGCCCTCGAACGTGCACGCCTTGGGCGACCAATTGAAACTCTCGGCGGATCAGATCGTCGCGACTACGGAACCGGCGAGCCGGCGCCGCGATGTTTACGATGCGCCCGAGACCGCAGCGGGAATCGTTTCGCCCGCGGGCGATGTGTGGTCCATCGGCGTCACGCTGGTCGCCGCCCTGACGCAGAACGTATCTTTTGAGAATAGCGCGGGTGCTGATCCTTCGCATCCCGATCCCGCTCCACCGGACACCGTTCCACAACCGTTCCGCGGCATTGCGCGCGAGTGCCTGCATCTCGATCCCAAACGGCGTTGCTCGCTGGCGGAGATCCAGGCACGGTTGCAACCGGAGGGACGCTCGGTGCCGGCTCCCGCTCCGCTTCCGGCATCGCCTCCCACGCCCACTTACCGCACCACCTGGCGCATTCTCATTGCAATTGCGGTCTCGCTGGTGTTGGCGCTCGGAGTCCATTTCGTTCGCACGATCTTTGCGCCAAAGGCGTCCACCCAGCTTGGACAAATCAAAATTGAGGAGGATGCGCCTGCAAACTCCGAGCCTGTGAATACTAAACCCGCGGCGCACACGGCGCCGACTCCGGCTCCAGTTCCAACTCCCTCAAGAGCCGTAGCGACTCGCGGCGGTGAAGTCGTGCACCAGGTTCTGCCTGACGTCCCGCAGAGTGCGCGGAATACGATCACCGGAACGATCAAAGTCAATGTGCGGGTGGAAGTGGATACCTCGGGCAAGGTTGCATCCGCGAAACTCGCGTCTCCCGGACCCAGCAAATATTTTGCCGGGCTGGCCTTGAAGGCAGCACAAGGCTGGGAGTTCTCCTCCCCGGTGGCTGACGGAAAACCGGCGACCAGCACCTGGCTCCTGCAGTTTCGCTTCAAACGAACATCTACGCAGGCGTCACCGGAACGCGTTAATCGTTAGTCCCCGAAACCGCGGGCGAGACGCCCCCGGGACAGCCGGCGGAGCCTGCCCTGAGCGAAAGTCGAAGGGACGCCGGCAGAACTCTACTTCGACTGACGCAACTTCCACACGATCTGCCGCACCATGCCGAGCAGCAGCTTAGCGTCGTAGGCTTCCAGTTTGAAACGCAGGATCAGGCGGCGCGCTTTCTTCTCAAACATGGCGTCTGTCCCCGGCTTCACATAGCCGCTGATACGAAGCGCCTCCAGAAGCGCGTCGGTGATGTACTCGATCTGGCCGGCGGCTGCCGGCTCAACTTCTTGCACAGCCTGTTGGAGGGGCGCGCCGCGCGCCAGTTCATAGAGACAGACCGCCACGGACTGCCCCAGATTCATGGAAATATTTTTCTCTTTGGTAGGGATGTTCAGCAGCCAGTGACAGTGGCTGAAATCTTTATTCGTCAATCCGATTTTTTCCGAGCCGAATAATACAGCAACCCTCTGAGTCTGGAGTTGCTGGCGAATCGCGCTCCCGGAATTTTCGTCGAGCCGGCGCACCGCGTCCGGCAAGACACGCTTGCGAATCGCGGTCGTGCCTACGACCAGAGCGCAATCCGCAACGGCCTCGGCGACGCTGTTAAATTCTTCCGCCGTCTCCAGCAAATCAGAAGCGCCCACGGCGGAGCGAGCCTCACGAAACCCGGGGGTGTAAGGATTCACCAGGCGCAGGCGGTGCGCGCCAAAGTTGCTCATGGCCCGTGCCGCCGCGCCGATGTTCAGGGGATTGCGCGGGCGCACCAGCACCACCACGAGACCGTCTAGTTCGGAAAGGTCAGGCAAGAGCTCAATTCTACGACAGGCTGTCGCGTCGGTGGACCAGGTGCGAAGGTCAAATCCCGCCGAGCAATTGCCTTTCCGCATACCCCCGTGACACCAATTTGAAATTGTAAAAAAAATGTCAAAACCGCCTATTCTGGCCGACTTTCCCTCTGATCCGTTGTAAGCTTTCAGTTGTCGAGCCACTTCCGGTGGGGCAATTCGTAAGGCCGGAAGCTCTCCCAGATCATAGGACAATTTCTTATGGGGAACCTTGCTACGCCAATGAGTATCGCAAGAGCTGCCAATCCGGCACCCGCTGCCAAGCCGTCCGGCCGCATCCTGGTCGTTGAAGACGACCCGGCCGTGCAGAAGGCCCTGCGGCGTCTGTTTGAGACCGAGGGCTATGCCGTGGAGACCCAGTCCGACGGCAGGTCCGCGCTCGACAGCTTTCAGGCTTCGGCGCCGGCCGCCGTCGTCCTGGACCTGCGCCTTCCCAAAGTTTCCGGCCGTGACGTATGTAAAGAACTGAAGGCGATGGCCCCCACGCTGCCGATCGTGGTGCTCAGCGCCGCCAGTGACGTGTCCGACAAAGTCCTGCTGCTCGAGTTAGGTGCGGACGACTATGTGACCAAGCCTTTCAGTCCGCGCGAACTGCTGGCCCGCGTCCGGGCCGCGTTGCGCCACACTGCGCGCACCCCCGATGTGCAGGTCGTCAGTTTCGACGGCATCTCCGCCGACTTCAAGAAAATGGAGATCAAGCGCGATGGGCAGGTGGTCGTCCTGACCGCACAGGAATTCAAGACGTTCCACTTTCTGGTGCAGAATGCCGACCGGGTCATCAGCCGCGACGAACTGCTGAACGAAGTGTGGGGCTACCAGAACTATCCTTCCACGCGCACCGTCGACAACCATATTCTGAAGCTTCGCCAGAAACTGGAGAAGGACCCGTCGAGCCCGGTTCATTTCCGTACAGTCCACGGCATGGGATATAAATTCGTCCGCTAATTCCCGTGAACCCGGCTTCCGAACCCGTGCCCCAATCTTTCCAATCCGATTCCCAGACCGATTTGCAAAGCGAATCTTCCGCTGCGATTCTGCCGCGCCTGCGCATGCGACTGCGCACGCGCTTCCTGCTCTCGATGCTGCTGATCACCGCCGGCTTGACCACGACCAGCCTGCTTCTGGTGCGGCGTAGCGTGGAAAGCAATGTCCGGCAGAGTATTGCGGACAACCTGCACAATTCTGTTGCCGCCTTTCAGGATTTCCGCCACGAGCGCGAAACCATGCTGACCAGCGACGTGGCTCTGCTGGCCGATCTGCCGATCACCCGCGCCATCATGACCAGTCCCGACCCGGTCACAATTCAGGACGCATCCCAGGCCGTTTCACAGATCGCGGACCGCGATCTGTTTGTCATGGTCGACCGGGCTGGCCGCGTCGTCGCGCTGCACACCAAGACGCCTGGATTCACGCGGGAAGCGGCGGAAAAATACTTTCAGCAGTCGCTCGATGACGATCGCGGAGAATCCAGCCACTGGTGGCTGGGCGAGCATCACCTCTACCAGACATTTATCCAGCCCGTTTACCGCGGATCAAGGACGGACGGCACTCTGCTCGGGTTCCTGGTCATCGGATACGAAATCAATGACCGTCTGGCCGCGCAAGTCAGCAAGGTGGCGGGCAGCCAGGTCGCCTTCTCCAGCGGAAACGAAATCGTGGGCACGACTCTGTCGTCGGCCCAATTGCAGGGCGGCAACATTCAGGATCTGATCGCAGGCTCGGTCCATGACGGTCCACGGGATATCGAGATCGGCAGCGAACGTTTCCTGGCGACCTCCCTTGTCTTGTCTGGCGCACCAGGGACGCCGGTGCGCCTGAGCGTGCTTGGTTCTTACGATCAGGCGACGAAATTTCTCGATCAGCTGAATCGCTATCTTCTGCTGCTGGGCCTGGCCGCGATCCTGGTGGGCAGCGGATTGGTGTTTTTCCTCTCACACACCTTCACCCGGCCGTTGGGAAATCTGGTGGGCGGCGTGCGCGCCCTGGAAGGTGGTGACTTCCATCACCCGCTCGATTCCCGGGGTAGCGACGAAGTTGCCGAACTGACCCGCGCCTTCGATCGCATGCGCACCAGCCTGCTCAAGAGCCAGCGCGACTTGCTGGAGTCTGAACAACTGGCCACTATCGGGCGCATGGCCAGTTCGATCTCTCACGATCTGCGCCATTCCCTCGCCGCCATCGTCGCCAACTCCGAATTTCTTTGCGACAGTCACCTCACTCCGCTGCAGCGCGAGGAACTGTATCAGGAAGTCCGTACCGGAGTGAATCTGATGACGGACCTCATCGATTCCCTGCTGGAATTCGCCCGTACCCGCGAATCGTTGACCCCGGCTTATGCCAACGTCTCGGAAACGATTCAGCGATCTGTGCTGGCCGTCCGGTTGCATCCCCGGCATCACAACCGCTCTATCGATGTGCTCTGCGGACTGCAAGTATCAGGTTGGTTTGACCAGCGCAAGCTGGAACGCGCTTTATATAACCTGCTGCTGAACGCCTGCGAAGCCGCTCCCCCACTGGGAGGCGCAGTGGAAGTGACCGCGGGTGAGGTCGCCGGTTCCATTACAATCTCGGTGGCCGACAATGGTCCCGGCATCGCCGAGTCTATCCGGGACCGGCTGTTTCATCCCTTTGTCAGCTACGGAAAAGAAAATGGTACTGGCCTGGGCCTCGCGGTGGTACACAAAATAGTGCAAGACCACGGCGGCGAGATTTTTGTGGAGCGTACGGCTCAAGGCAGAACGGTTTTCCGGATCGTGCTGAACGGACGTCAGGATGTCTCGCGCAGCGCCGGCGAGCCGGGGGTTGACGTGGCTTCTTTTGTACCCGCGCGGGATGATGCCAGACAGAATTCGATTTCTCATCCGGGCCCGTAGGCACGAACTCCTCTTCGCCAAATGCTTACCCCTGGAGATGATTGAGTGGTGGAGGAGGACGGTGTGAAGAGTCTTAGGGCTTCTGCGGTTCGCGGGGCCGCGTTGGCGGTTGCCGCTCTCGTCTTATTCAGCACATTGAATTTCAGCATAATGTGCAGTGCCCAGGAAGCGCCCGCGGCGCCCGCCCCGCCCGGTGAAACCGCTGACGCAGTTCATGACCTGCAGGATCAAGTGCGTCAACTGCGAACGCTGGTGGAAGAAATGCGCGCCGAAAATGCCGAGTCCCGTGCCGAGATGCACCAGTTGCGCCACGACCTCGAAGCCACGCGCGCATTGTTGGAGCGACCGGCAACGCCAGGAGGCGAGGCGGCAGTGGCCGAGACGACTGCAGCAAAAAATGAAACCGCAGCATCTGCCGGCACAGCCGCCTCCAGCACGGCCGCAACCCCGCTCGAAGAACGCGTGCAGAAGCTGGAAGATTCCACCTCGCTCATCGGCTCCAAGATCGACGAGCAGTATCAGACCAAAGTCGAGAGCGCATCGAAGTATCGCGCGCGAATTCATGGCATTGTTCTGATGAACGCTTTCCGCAACGTCGGCGGCTCTGACAATCTCGATTTCCCCAACTACTCTCAGCCGGTCCCCGCGGGTTCGCCCCAGACGTCGGTGGGAGCCACGCTGCGCCAGTCGGAAATCGGCTTCGAAATCTTCGGCCCGAGCCTCGCCGGGGCGCGGACGTCGGCGGATATTCAGCTTGATTTTGCCGGAGGATTCCCCGCAACCGGCAACGGCGTTAATTTTGGCATCGCCCGTCTGCAGACCGGCAGCGTGCGCATGGATTGGGAACACACCTCGGTCATTGCCGGGCAGGACTCGCTATTTATTTCGCCGCTGTCCCCCACTTCGTTCGCGTCGCTGGCCACGCCGGCTTTCGCTTTTGCCGGAAATCTTTGGGGCTGGACGCCGCAATTGCGGGTCGAGCATCGCTTCTCGGTTTCCGACCAGCAGACCATCACCATGCAGGCAGGAATTCTCGACAATCTCGACTGGGAATTTCCCACGAATTCTTTCTACCGTTCGGCGCAGGCGGGAGAACTGTCCGGGCAGCCGGCTTACGCATTCCGCACCGCCTGGTCGCGTCCGGTGTGGGCGCATCCGCTCAGCTTCGGCGTAGCTGGATACTATGGCCGCCAGGACTGGACCTGGGGCCGTTTCGTGGACGCTTATGCTGCGATGGCCGACTGGCAGATTCCGATTGCTCGGCGGCTCGCGCTTTCGGGCGAGTTTTACCGCGGCCGCGGTATTGGCGGACTCGGCGGCGCGATCGGGATGTCCATTGTTTACGGCGGCGACCGGACTTTGCCCTACACGCCGATCCGCGGCCTCAACACGGCGGGCGGCTGGAGCCAGTTGAAGCTCCAGCTGACGCCGAAGCTGGAGCTGAACGGCGTGTTCGCCGAAGACGATGCGTTTGCCGGCGACATCCGCGGCTTCGCCACCGACCAGAACAACTTTGGAGAAATTCTAGGACGCAATCGAGGTGTTTTAGGGAATGTTGTGTTTCGTCCGCGCTCCGATCTGGTGTTGTCCGCGGAGTTCCGCCGATTGCACACCTTCCCCATCTACGACAGCAGCAGCATGACGAATCAGGTCAATCTATCGCTAGGAATATTATTTTGAGAACTCGGTCGCTGAGAACTCGATCGGTTCATCACGGGCTGTTGCTCTTCGTACTTGCGACGACAATCTGCGCGTCTGCCCAGCAGTCGCTGAAGGCGCACGTGCAACTGACCCGTGGCGGTCATCCTCTGAGGATCGCTTCGCAAGCGGTGATCTGGCTGACGCCCATCGGCGCGACCGTTGAAATACCGCGGCAGGATCCTTCCAGCATTCCACAACTGGTGCAGAAGAACAAAAGCTTTCAGCCTTCCCTGGTGGTAATCCCGGTCGGCGGCAAAGTAGAGTTCCCCAATCACGATCCGTTTTTTCACAATGTGTTTTCGCTGTTCGAAGGCAAGCGCTTCGATCTTGGACTCTATGAGAGCGGAACCACACGCTTCGTACAATTCGACAAACCAGGCGTCTCCTTCATCTTCTGCAACATTCACGCGCAGATGAGCGCCGTGGTCATTGCCCTGGCAACGCCCTACTACGCCATTTCCGATTGGCGCGGAGACGTTACCATCCCCGACGTTCCGCCGGGCCGCTACCAGTTGCAGGTCTTTCATTCCTCGGTCGCGCCCGACGCGCTGCGCACTCTGAACCGCGAGATTACAGTAGCTCCCGGAGAAACTTCACTCGGCACATTCACATTGTCGGTGACGGATGTCACGGTCGCGCACAAGAATAAATACGGCCACGACTATGATCGGCCTGATCCAGACAGTCCCGCGTATGCCCGGCCGTGAAGCAGAGTTTCAATACCTAGAAAATGAAAAAGGGCGTGCTCGTCGGAGCACGCCCTTCCCGCCTCTGTCTTCACTTCGTTTACATCAACTCGTTATTTCCGCCGGAACCCTTCCTAGTGGTGCCCGCCGCTGGAGTGTCCCCCGCCGCTGCCGCCGGAAGAATGTCCGCCGCTCGGGGCACTGGCGTGGCCGCCGCCGCTGCTGTGGCTGGGCGCGCTGTGCGATCCGCCGTAAGTCGGAGCGTGAGACGCCGGAGCATGGTAAGTCGGAGCATGATACCCGCCGTATCCCCCGCGCGATGCGCCGTATGAGGGCGACCGCACGATGGGCTGCCGCATATCCAACTGCGGACGCGACGATGATCCGCGCCCGTAGCTGCCCGAAGTGTTCCCACGCGATTCCATCGCACTCGGCGCGGTCCGGTTCCAGTAGGAACCGCTGCTGCCGCGGGCCGCAGGCGAGTTCGCACTCGTTTCGCCTCGCGACGCCTCATTGCTCGAGGGCGGCGTGAAGGGGCGGAATCCGTCCCGGTTAGCGCCGGCAGCGGACTGAGCGGTCCCGCGCTGCGGCTCCGTGCCGCCGGAAGTGCTCGACGAACGAGCACTGCTCGGTGGTGCGAACGGCCGGATTTCGCCGCGATTTCCATTCTGAGTCGACGAGGGCGAACTGCCTGCAGCCCGATTCCCGGAATTTATCTCGCGGTTCGAGACCGTGCCGGCACTCGGCCGCTGCATCGTACCAGCTACGCTCGCGCCGCCTCCATTCGTTCCTGCTCCATTCGAAGGACGACCAGCGGATTCGCCGCCGCCCACGCGGCCGCCAGCCGGAACTGCGCCAACATGGCTCTGTTGCATACTCTGCCGCAGACTAGCGGTCTGCTGCTGGAACGATTGCGGACGCGACCCGCTGTTGTGCACCGATCCGAAGAAACGCTCGGAACCGTTGCGAACCGTGGAGGGCGCTGCCGCGCGCCCGCTCGCTGACAGACTGGCGCGCGTAGGAACCACCGGCAGATTGCCCGCCATCATGCGGGCTCCGCCCAACTGTTCCCGAGTCGCCGCCATCGCATTAACATGGCCGGCGCCGAAGTGTCCCGCGCCCACCGTCGATAGACCGCGGCCAACGCGAGCGTCACGAATATTCGCTATGTTCGAGAATCTCGTTCCCCCGTGAAGGGGGCGAAATCCACCGAAGCGGTTAAACCCGCCACGAAATCCGACTACGCCGAAGCGTCCACCATATCCGCCCCACCAGGGATGGAACCAGTCGCAAGGCCCGATGGGGAGCCAGCCAAAGCCGCCCCAACCGCCCCAGCCAAATCCAAAACCAAAACCCGCGCCCCATCCCCAGAACGACACGTATGCCGGCGCCCAGAACGGACGGTAGAAGCCGCCGCCGTAAATCGGCCCCGGCCACCACGCCCAGCCCGCGCCATAGGGGAACCAGCGCCCGTAGTGATACGGCGCCCATCCCCACGGCTCGTAGCCAACCCACGTCCAGCCATAGTAGGGCTCGTAAACCCAGTTGCCATCGCGATACGGAGCCCAGTCCGCGGGCTCGTTGGGAATCCACACATCGCCGTAGTCAGGAACGTTCTGCCACTGGCCATTGTTGTCAAGGTCCTGCGTTCCAGTGTAGTAGCGGTTGGTGTGCCGCCAGGAACTGGCGTTGCGGATCATGTGGTCGCGGTCCGCGTTCCAGCGATCCCAATCGTCGCGCTCCGGAGCCGGAGAAATCTTGTATTGCGCGGAATCGGCATTGCCGCGCACGGTGGCCATTTCACCGCTGTGAACTTCGGTGCTGCCCTGCGGCGTCGCAATCTGCGCCTCGCCCTGGCGCACAATCACGATGGTATCGCCATCCGGCCGCACTTCGATGCGGAACACGCCATCGTGGTGCGCGGGATGAACCGACATATTCGGTGTGTCGATTTCGGGCTCGGCCTCGCTATCTTTCGAAACCGAGAAGTTCGCGATGCCCTCACCCAACTGAATCTGAATATCTCGCTTGGTGAAATTCGAAATCGTGGCTTTGGAGTTCGGGCCCAGACGAAGAATGTTGGCGAAGTCGAGTTGCAACTCGGCGCGGGCGTCGTTGCCGGTGGAAACTTTGTCGCTGGTCATGACCGGCTGATTCAACACCGCCGCCGACCAGTCGCCGGAATCGCCGCGTTGAGTCGATACATCGCCGTGCATGAGGCTGATGCGCCCCACGCCCTGATCGGTCTTCGCAGGGCCTTCACCCTCGGGTCCGCCGGGCTGAGCTTCGGTGGGCCGCGCGTCGCTCGGCGGCGCCTGCGGCACACGCTGATCTTGTCCGGCCTGTCCCTGCCCGATCTCCATCGGAGCGCTGGGCTGTTCCGAGGGTCCGGGACCTTCCTCGGCCGTCTGCGCCAACGCGCTGACCGACAACGCCAGCGTTAAGACTGCCAAACTTGCAATGAGCCTGCTCTTCATTTTCGCCTCTCCGAACCGAACCTGACGATATAAACCCACGTACTACGTAGAAATCTCTGCCAGAAGGATGGGCAACTGCCATGCCAAAGAGGGCAGGAGGTGCATTCTGCAACTCCTTTATTTTCAACAAGGAACGGTATTCAGCTGGCGTGCGGAAAGGGTGAACTTCCGTCGAGTTGGCTGACCTCAGCCAAGAGCGGTGGTTTTCGGCCACCTCGGCCCCCTTTTGCGACGGAAAACCTGGAGGGTCGCGTATGTCGCTATACTTGTTCGCGAAAGCGTTGCGTGCCGACATCGGAAAGAATCGGGAAACTATTTCCGACCGTGTTTCGTATCAACCATCAGGCAGCGTTTTGTTTCACGCTCTGCGGAGGAAGTCATGCGCGGTCTGTTCACTCTGGTTGGAATCTCAGGAATCCTGCTCTTCGCATCCGCGGCCGCGGTTGCGAGTCCCGCTCCGGCGCCCGCCGATGATCGCAGCTCCGTAGTGATCGTATTCAAAGATGGCCACCGCCAGAGCCTGGCTACGGCTGAAATCGCACGACTCGATTTCAAGTCCCCTTCGGTGATTGTCTACAAGGACGGCCACCAGGAAAAACTTCCGGCCGCCGACATCGCCCGCATTGAATTCGAAACTTCCGAGCTCGGAACCATGGCGCCCGGCCGCGGACATTTCGTCGGCAAATGGGAAGTGGGCCGAGGCAACGGCGACAATTTCTTCATTACCCTCGATGCCGATGGCGACGCCAAGAAATCGATCGGCGCGGCTCATGGCACCTGGACGCTGGTGGACGGAGAGGCCCGAATTACGTGGGACGACGGCTGGCACGACGTGATCCGCAAAGTGGGAACCAAGCACGAGAAGCTTGCCTATGAGCCCGGCAAGTCCTTCGACGACCAGCCCACGAACGTCACCGCTGCCAGAAACACGGAGCCCAAACCGATCTAACAGACTGCATCCGAATCCTCATTGCATCAACCGCTTGAGTGCGGCACGAGCATCGCCGACCTGAGTGAGCCGGGTTTGCGAATTCGCGAAATGCGAAAGAAACTCCTGGTATTCGTTTACGGCCTGGTCGCGCTTGCCGGTGCGCTCATTCACTTGGCCAAGATAATAGTGGGAGAGAATTTCACTCAGAGGAAATCGCCCGACCTGGGTGCCCCCGTTCGCCAGAAAGTGATTCGCCACTAACACGGCCCGGAATTCGGTCTCGGCGGACGAATAGTCATTGACGAGCAGATGACTGCGTGCCTTGAGAAAAAGCAGGTATGGTTCCCGGAAGTCGGGAATACTGGCGGCACGGTTCAGGGCCAGTTGGCCATCGCCGCGCAGCACGGCCACGGTTACGTCAGCATAGACCTGGTCGATTTCGATGGCCCGCGGGGAGACCCAGGGATGGCTGGCAGCAAAGCGTTGCAGACTCAGCTGCGCCGCGGAGGGGTTCCCCGCCAGAGTTTCGAGAAATGCCACAGTTTGCAGTTCCTCATCATCCAGTTTCTGTTCCTGAGCGAAAGAAAGAGCAGAGGAACCCTGCCCCAACATAACGGACAATGCTGCAAATGCCTGCAGAAATGAATGAGCGGCCTCGCTCTGTTTCGCGCGTCCCAAGTGCTGCACTGCCGTCCGATAACTGGTGAGCGCGCCATCGAAGTCACCCTCCGACTGTTTGATCTGCGCGTCGAAGCCGGGAGCATAAAGCATGGGGGCTGAAGTCCGTTGGAGATATTGCTGGAAGGCAGCGTGGGCCATGTCTGATTTTTTCTGATCGGTGTAGACGATGGCCAGCTTCAGGTATTCACCGTAATCGGTGAAGTCGGCCTTCAGTTCGAGCACCTTGCGGTAAGCCGCAACGGCCTCGTCATCGCGGCCTGCCACAAAGAGCACGTCGCCACGAGTGTCCAGCGGATTAGGATCACCCGGACGAATCGCAACGTAGGCGTCGGCTGCCGCCAGCGCGCCATTGATATCGCCCCACTGCGCCAGCGCATAGGATTGGAAGTTGAGCAGATCTTCGTTCTTCGGGTCGAGTACCAGGCCCTGTCGCAGCAGCTCAAGCGATTGGTCTCGTTTCCCCACAGAGGAAAGAACGACGGCGAGGACGCCGCGGTCCACGGTGGCGCGCGGAAATTCAGATACCAACTGCTGCCGAATGGCGATCAGAGACTCGACGTCGCGAGACCGGCCGGCTTTGAGTGCCTGCAAGGACAATTGCTCGTAACGAGGCAGGCGCGATTGCATCTGATCGACTTTGGCCACCAGCTCGTTGCCGCGTTTCAGATCGCCCGACTGCCGGTATTGGTCGGCCAGGCGCATGTAAGCCAGCGCAAACTGCGGGTCTAGCCGCACAGCCTCTTCCAATTCGCGGATTGAATCCTTCATCAGATAGCGGCGAGCGTAGTCAATGCCCAGCTGGTAATGCCGGTAGGCCTCGACATTGGAGGTGGATGCCTGCTCGATCTCCGGCGCTTTCTGGGGCTGCTCCGAGGCTGGCAGAAAACTGCTGGAGAGGCTCGCCGTAAGCCGGTCAACCATGCCGAAAATGCTCTGCACGTCCTGCCCTTCCAGCTTCTCGGAGAACAGGATCTGGCCGGTCGCGGTATCCTGCGCGCGCACATCCAGCCGCAGTTGCGTGGGACCGATCTTCAACAACGCCCCGGAAATGTAGGCGTCCGCCCCGGCATCGCGGGCCACCTGCTGCGCCTGCGCGGGATCGAGTGACTTGCCGTCTTTGCTCGCCCGCCGCACCGCGCTCAGTACGCGCTCACTCGATAGCACGTCCAGCCCTTTCACCTGAGCCAGATTGGTGGTAAGCATGTCGGTGAGCCCGCTGTCGAGCCAGTTCAGTGATTGATCCTGCGTGAGATTGTTGAAATAAAGCACGGCCACGGCCTTGTGCTCCAAGCTGCCCGTGGAGCGGCTGTTTCGACCGCGCAGAAAAAAGAACCCCACCACTCCCACCAGCGCAATCGCAACCACGGGAAGAATCAGCTTCAACGGTCTCGAGCGCAAAGACAAAGACGAGGACGAGGACGGCGCGGAGGCTGCCGAGGAAGCTTGCTGTGCAACCGCGACTGCCGCCGCGGAAGAACCGCTCGGTGAGACCGGCGCAGGCATAATTCCTTCATGCGCCGGGCCTGACGCCTGAGACTCCGCATGCGGCTCAGCCACCGTTGCCGCCTTCCTGCCCGAGTCTGTGTCGCGCCTCAACCGCTGCAAGTCCGCGCGCAAATCGGCGGCATGCTGGTAGCGTAAATTACGATCCTTCTCCAGCGCCTTGTTGATGATGTCTTCCAGCTTGGCCGGAACATCAGGATTAAATCGCACGAGAGGAATCGGAGCGCGCTCCAGGATCGCGTTAAAAATCGCGGCAGAGGTATCCCCGCGAAACGGCATAGTGCCAGTGGCCATCTCGTAAAGCACGGCGCCGAAGGAAAACAAATCGGTGCGCGCATCCAATTCCTTGCCCATCGCCTGTTCCGGCGACATGTAGGCCACCGTGCCCAGCGCCGAACCCGGGCTGGTGAGATGTTGCTCGTCGATGCTGGCAGCCTGGGTCGCAGCGCCCGCCAGCAGGCTCGATGAACTGGCGCTAGGCGTAAGTTTTGCCAGACCGAAATCCAGAATCTTGGCATGCCCGCGCTCGGTGACGAATAAGTTCGCCGGCTTGATGTCGCGATGCACGATCCCTTTGCAATGCGCCGCGTCCAGTGCGTCTGCGATCTCGATGGCCAACGCCAGCAGCGTCTCCATATCCATTGGCCGGCCCACAATGCGATGCTTCAGGGTGACGCCATCCAGAAATTCCATCGCAATGAAGGCCCGGCCATCCTGATCGCCAATGTCATAGATCGTGCAAATGTTGGCATGATTCAGCGCCGACGCCGCCTGCGCCTCGCGCTGAAAACGAGCCAGGGCTTGGGCGTCGCGCGCCACATCTTCGGGCAGAAACTTGAGCGCGACAAAGCGACGCAGCCGCGTGTCCTCTGCCTTATAAACCACACCCATCCCGCCGCCGCCGAGCTTCTCGACGATGTGGTAGTGCGAGACAGTCTGGCCGATCATTTTCTCGTCAATCATGTTCTAGCTTCGGATTCTACTTTCGGATGTTCGCCTGGAAGAGCTGGTCTCTCGGGTCGCTTCATCTTACGGACGAGGCAGTGCGGAGTCAACGAAAGGCGGCCGTGCTTCGTGATTGATGCTGGGGCAAGTTTACTTGGGCAAACCCTGAATGAATTCCTCGAGCACGTGGTTGAATTTCTCCGGATCGTCCACGAATAGGGCGTGGCCGTCACCGTCAAATCGTGCAAGGCGCAGCTTGTCGCCCAGCTTTGATTTCAGGTAGTCAGCGCTGGCCTGCGACTCAGGCTGATAGGCAAAGAGGACCGGGCGATTCATCCGCGACAGTCCGGTAGAGAAATCATTGACCGCAATCATGTTGTAAATCAGCACGGCCGCCGTGTCGGCGGGAACATGCACCGAGGCGTCGATAATGCTTTGCAGATATTCCTCCGTCTGCGGCTTTTTGTACATGCTGCGAACAAAACCTTCGGCCTGTTTCCGGCGGTCCTGCTGCAACTGGTTCATCCATCCCGAGAGCGCTGCGAACATTTCTGGGCTGGCCTTTTCCGTCAGAAAGCCGTCGACCAAGACCAAGCCCGCGACGTTATCGGTACCAAATTGCTCGGCATATTTCACCAGCTCGCCGCATGCCATCGACCAACCGACCAGCACGGGCCGCTTGAGCCCCAGGTGATCGACCAGTTCTTTGTAGTCGCGGGCGCGGGTCTCGGGAAGATGCCCGAAGGTGGGTTGGTCACTCTCACCCTGCGAACGTGGATCGACCGCGATGACGTGATATTTTTTCGCAAACTCGTCGATCTGCTTCTGCCAGATCCAGGCCGGCATGGTCCATCCAGGAATGAAAACGATGGGACGGCCGCTGCCGGCTTCAAGATAATGAATCCGAACGCCATCGGAAGTCTTGAAGAAATCACTCTTCGGGGTCTGCGCGGCGACGCCCCGCACGGCCAATAAGCACATCAAGACCACAGCTAGTTTCGTTCTCATTATTTTCTCCGCTATAAGTATCACTTTGAAGTTACTTTGCCGATGAGTTCTCTCCATGTGACCAACTGAATGTTTTGCTGAGTCAGAATCTCGCGGAACTGGCTACTGGTGAAGAAGTCGTAGTCGCGCTGCCTCCAGGCCGACCCCCATGAGGGGCGTTCGCGGGTCGCAGCGCGCAGTTCTTCATCGTCGTAGCCGGGATGGATGACAAACTCGGTCACGCCGGGTTTCAGGTTTTTCAGCGCCGCTATGTAGAACTCGGCCCATTTCTCCGGTGGGACTTCCGGCTCAATCGTCACCGTATGATCCAACACGATGTCGCTGGGACCAAGACTGGCCTGCAGATATGGGTAGGCAGCGAACCAATCGCGATTCACGAAAACCGGCAACTTGTATTCGTGAGCCACATGCAGCATCACATCGAAAAGTTCCTTGCCGTTCATGATCAGTCGATACTGGTGCGAATCGAGATGCGTGGGACGAACGCCCATGGCCAGCGCGCGCTCGATTTGGGCGCGCAGTTCAACCTCAACCTCGTTGGGGTTGGCGTGCTGGTTGTGCTCCCAGTCGTGATGGAAGTAGCCGTTTTCATCCACCAGACTCGGCACTTTGTCTGCTGGAGCGACGGGACCCCAGCGGTAATAGACTCGTTCGCTGGTCAGAGTGAGGTGCAGTCCAAGATCTGCGTCCGGATGAGATTTGGCATAATCGGCCATCTCCGGGAACCACGGGCAGGGCACCATCAGGCTGGCGGAGTTGATCGTCCCGCCTTTCATAGCATTCATGGCTGCGGCGTTCACCGCGTGCGTTTCGCCCAGGTCGTCGGCGTGAACAATGATGAGTTTAGTGCCGGGAGGATAGCCCAGACGGTCCGCCAGCGTTTGCGCCGAAAGTCCAAAAGTGGACAACAGCAGCGCGACCGGCAGCAGTCGGAAAATGGTTGGAGGATTCATCGCCGACCAGTAGACCATACCTCGAAGCAGAGTCAAGATCAGGAAGATGCTCGAATGGACTTCGCTACTCGGCCTTCTCGCCTTCATCGGCAATCCCGATTTTCGATAGCCGATAGCGCAGGGCGTTGCGCGACAAGCCCAGTAGGCGGGCGGCCTGGCTTTTGTTGCCGTTGGCCCGGCGCAGGGCTTCCTGCACCATTTCGTCCTCCCATTGTTCCAGTGTCATTCCGTCGGGAAGAAACCCGCCGGGGCCGTTCCCCGCTTTCGCGGAACGTATATCCAGGTGAATGTCGGCCGGTGTGAGCACATTGCTCTTTGCCAGCGCGCAGGCGCGCTCGACAATATTCTGCAACTCGCGGACGTTGCCCGGCCAGTGATAGTTCACCAGAATCTGCATCGCCTCCTGCGTGATGCCTTCCACCGGCTTGCCGGACTCTCCGGTGAACCGCGAAATGAACAGATTCGCGAGATCCGGAATATCTTCTTTGCGCTCGCGCAACGGAGCGATGTCGATGGGCACAACATTCAGGCGATAGTACAAGTCCTCGCGAAATGTCCCTTGCTCAAGCGCCGCGCGTAGATCGCGATTGGTAGCGGCGATCAGGCGCACGTCGACTTTCACGGTGCGCGTGCCGCCCAGGCGTTCGAATTCGCGCTCCTGCAGCACGCGCAGCAACTTCACCTGCGTGACTGGAGGCACGTCGCCAATCTCATCAAGGAATAGCGTTCCCTTGTCGGCGAGTTCAAATTTGCCGGGCTTGCTGGCGACCGCCCCGGTGAACGCGCCTTTTTCGAAACCGAACAATTCGCTTTCCAGCAAACTCTCCGGAATGGCAGTGCTGTTGATTTTGAGGAACGGTCCCGAGGCGCGGCGCGATTTTTCGTGAATGGCGCGCGCGATCAAATCCTTGCCGACGCCGCTCTCACCGCCGAGGAGCACGGTCGCATTGGTGGGAGCGACGCGCTCCACGGTGGCTAGAACCTCCTGCATTTTCGGGCTGCGGGCGACAACGTTGGGATGCGCGAAACGCTTACCCAACGCCTCGCGTAATGTCCGGTTCTCTTCGCGCAGGTTGCGGACGTCCAACTCTTTGTGAATCACCATCCGCATCTCGGTCAGCGAAAACGGTTTCAGCACGTAGTCACTGGCGCCAGCCTTCATCGCTTCGACCGCGGTTTCAACGCTGCCGAATGCGGTCATCACCACCACCGGCAACGCTGCATTCTGGCGCTTGATGGTTTGCAGGAACTCGAGACCATTCATGCCGGGAAGTTTCAGATCAGTCAAAACCAGATCAATGTGATTTTCACGCAGCAGCTTGAGGCCGGCTTCGGCGTCCCCGGCGGAGAACGTTGTGAAGCCGTCGTCGCCGAGATTCAACTCAAGCAGACGACGCATTTTGGCTTCGTCCTCAACGATCAGAATTGCCGGCATGAGCGCGTCTTCCTTCATTCGCGAAATCTCACGAGATCACCAGATGAGCGATCTCTCCCACCGAAGCGTTATCACTGGCGGCGGGGAAAAATATCACGAAACGGGCGCCCCGGCCCGCCGCAACGGCGGGACCTTCTGTCGCCTCGATGCGAATGCTGCCATGGTGACCGTCAATTATTTTCGAGACGATGGACAGTCCGAGGCCAACGCCGGTTTTCTTTGTGGTCACAAACGGGTTAAAAATCTGTTCACGCAATTCGGGCGGAATGCCGGGCCCGGTGTCTTCGATGCACACTTCGACTCCTCCCGTCGCGCCGCCATCGCGGCCGCTGGCCCACGATTTCCGGACCTGGACGCGCAGCGCTCCCCCGCTCGCGCTCATGGCGTCGTAAGCATTCTGCACGATATTCAGTAAGGCCTGCTCGCACAGGCTCTCATCGAGCGGCACTAGCGGCAGCCCGGCCTCATATTCTTTTTCCACCCGAACCGGCGCACCCTTCCACAACTGCGCCACGTCGTTCAACGCGCGATCGAGTACTGCAGTTATATCTTGCGGCGTGAGGTCGGCGTGCAGCGGGCGCGCGAAATCCAGAAAGCGCGTGACCAGCGCGCTCAGCCGGTTGGTTTCGGTGGAAATGTATCCCGCAAGTTCTGTGGCCAGCGGATTGGATTCGCCGAGCTTCTGCGTCAGCATCTCCGCCGAACCTTTAATCACGCCCAGCGGATTTCGAATCTCGTGAGCCAGCCCCGCTGAAAGCTGACCCAGCGCTGCGAGCCGCTCGGAACGCCGCGCTTCAGCTTGCGCCTGCTCCAGCCGGCGATTCGTTTCGGCGAGAGTCTCTGCCAGTTCCTGATAGCGCAGAGTTGTCCGCCGATTTTCGACGACAAAACGGTTGACCAGCATCGACGCCAGGAAGAAGAAGAGAATCCGAATGGCGAGCAAGCCGTAGCTCTCCGCTGGGATTTCCAGTTCCCGAATCTCAGGGTCGTAGAGATACGCGCAGTAAGCGGCGGACGCCAGGCTAGTCCAGAATAGTGTCGCCCACGGACCGAAATATTCCGCCGCCGTTACGACCGGCAAGAAATAAATCGGCCAATAGCTGCTGTTGATGCTGATCTCCCCCGTATGGTTCACCAGCAGCGTGGCCAAGCCAATCTTCATCAGAACCAGATAGGCGGCACCGCGCTTAGGCACCCGCGCAATCAGCCAGCCCTCGCCCAACTGGATTACGCCGAACGCCAGCAGGATGAGTTGCTTGTGAATCTCCTGCACCGGCGGCAGCAGCGCCAGTCCCGCAAGAAACACGAGCCACAGCAAATCCATCCAGTTCATCGTGGGACGCTTGGCTTCGGTCATTTTGCTTTCGATGATTCTGCCGCAAAAGGCGAATCCACCACAGAAGACTACGCCGGGAGAGGTCGCGCTTCTCCCGGCGTTGCTGTCATTGGTTGTGTGGTCCGCCGGCGCATCTCATGCGAACCCTATCACACCGCCGGAAAGCCGTCACGTCAACGTCACTTCTTCGCAGGCTTCTCCGCCGGCTTCGGCTCCGGAGCCCGCGGGGCGGACTTCGGCGCCGGTGGCGGCGTAGCGGGCCGCTCCTGGTGCCATTGATTAAACTTCTGTTCCTGCTGCTGTTCCTGTTGCGGGCTGCGTTCCTGCACCGGCGGCACAGGCCGGACCAGCGGATGCGTCGGCTGCGGGGCTGGCCTCTCGGGCTCCGGCTGTGCGGCGCGGTAGTTTTGATTCGCGGGTTGGGCATTGCGATTCTGCTGCGGCTGTGTGTTCCCGTTCTCCGGTGGAGTTCCCTGCTGTTCGTAAACCCGCGGTTGAGTTTGCGGCATCTGCCTCACTTGACTGTTGCCGCCGTTCGGCTGCGTGAAGGGTTTGAAGCCGTTCTGAGTTTGCGTGGG
>DATHQJ010000233.1:0-20043 GCA_035482825.1 Binatus sp. (SeqCode)
CAAAAACTCAACTTGGACGAGGGCCTGTGGCGCGTCCTGCGTTATCCCAACCGTGAACTCACGGTCTACATTCCCGTCCAAATGGACGACGGCCATCTCGAAGTTTTCACCGGATTCCGCGTGCAGCACTCCATCGCGCGCGGCCCCGGCAAGGGCGGCATCCGCTACGCGCCCGACGTTACGCTCGACGAAGTCCGCGCCCTCGCCAGCTGGATGACCTGGAAGTGCGCTGTCGTCAACATTCCTTTCGGCGGCGCCAAAGGCGGAGTGATCTGCGACCCCCACAAAATGTCGATGGGCGAGATCGAGCGCATGACCCGCCGCTACACCTCCGAACTGATCGAATTCATCGGCCCCGAAAAAGATGTTCCCGCCCCCGACGTCAACACCAACGAACAGACCATGGCGTGGATGATGGACACCTACTCCATGCACATGCGCCAGACGGTGACGGCGTGCGTAACCGGAAAGCCCATCAACATCGGCGGTTCCCGCGGACGCCGCGAAGCCACCGGCCGCGGCATCATGGTGGTGTGCGATGAGGCCATCAAGAAGCTTGGCCTGTCGCGCGAGAGCACCCGCGTAATCGTGCAGGGCTTCGGCAATGTCGGCTCCAACGCCGCTCTGCTCATGCATCAAGAGGGATATAAAGTCGTGGGCATTGACGAAGTCGGCGGTGGCCTGCACAACAAGAACGGCATCGATCTGAAAGCGCTGGTCGATTTCCGCCAGAAAAACGGAACCATCCAGGGTTTCCCCGGCGCGGAAAAAGTCGCCGCCGCCGAGCTTCTGGTCACCGACTGCGAGATCCTGATTCCCGCCGCCACCGAAAACGTCATCACCAGCCGCAACGCCAACCGCGTGAAGTGCCGCATCCTCGCCGAAGGCGCCAACGGACCCACCACCTCCGCCGCCGACGACATCCTCACCGACAAAGGCGTCTTCGTGATCCCCGACATTCTGGCCAACGCCGGCGGCGTCACCACTTCGTACTTCGAATGGGTGCAGGACCGCCAAGGCTACTTCTGGAAAGAGTCGGTGGTCAACGAACAACTGGAAGAAATCATGGTCTCGTCCTTCGGCGACGTAGTCCGCTACGCCGAGACCCATCAAGTCAACAACCGAATCGCGGCCTACATGCTGGCCATCGACCGCGTAGCCTACACCATCCGCCAGCGCGGGATTTACGCGTAAGGCAGAATCGTGAAAGGGCACGACTTCAGCCGTGCCGTAAAGGGCAGTTTTGAAAGGGCGCTTCACTCGTGCCGCACGAAGGATTTTTGTGGAAGAGCCCGGCTTTAGCCGGGCGTCAGCAGCCGAAATAAACTTGGGGCTTCAGCCCCGAATCCACAGTTCGAAGGAGGATCTATGAAATCCGTGGAAAGAAAATTGATGGCACAAATCGCCGTCCTGGTCTTCGCGCTCTCCCTGGTCAGCGGATTCGCCGCCGCCGAAGGCTCCGCCGCAAATCCCGCCGCCACGGCTGCGGCTCAAGCCGCGTCTTCCCCCTCCGCCACCGACAAACTCGACATCAACACGGCCACCAAAGATCAGCTCAAAGCCCTGCCCGGCATCGGCGACGCCTATTCGCAAAAAATCATCGATGGCCGCCCCTACCGCACCAAGCTCGATCTCGTCCAAAAAAAGATCATCCCCCAGGCCACCTACGACAAGATCAAAGACGTAATCATCGCCAAACAAAAAAAGTAGCGATCACGTAGCCCCCGGACGCATTCGTCCGGGGCTCGCTCGCTTACGCGATCTCGCTCGACAGATGTCCCTTCCGTGCATTGCGTTCCCTCTTCCCGTGGGAGCATAATCAAAACTGAACTCTGGTTGGCCACCAGAATCGACCCCAGTAGTGTGAACCTGCCCAACTCCATCACGCTCATCCGCATCTTCAGCATTCCTCTGCTGATGTGGATTCTGTTGAGCCCACGCTTCAACGGCGTCGATGGCGAACGCGAACTCCTCGCCTCCGCCATCTTCATCGCCGCCGCCATGACCGACGGCATTGACGGCTACCTCGCCCGCAAACGGGGACAAGTCACCACCATGGGAATTCTGCTCGACCCGCTGGCCGACAAACTTCTAATCGCCGCAGCCTTCATCACCCTGGTGCAGTTGAATCCCAGTCTGGTTCCCGCCTGGATCGCCGTCATCGTCATCGGCCGCGAATTCCTGGTCAGCGGCCTGCGTTCCATCGCCGCCTCCGAAGGCTTCACCGTCGAAGCCAGTGAACTCGGCAAGTTCAAAATGGTGATCCAGATCGTCGCCGTGGTCGCGGTCATCCTCGACCACCGCTGGCAGGAGTGGCCGATCTACAGCCATTACTTCCTCCCCGTGCACTGGATCGCGCGTCTCGCCATCTGGTTCATGGTTTGTGTCTCGCTGGTCTCGGCGGTCGACTACTTTGTGGCCTTCTGGTCAAAGATCGATCGCCGCGGAGTGAAACGCCGCCGCCGCGCTTTCATTCTCAGCCGGCGCGCCAAGCCCGTGCCCCCGGCCCAGCCGGAACGCGATGTCGCAGCCTCCACCTAATCCCGTCGCCGCGGAATCTGCGGATTCCTCGCCGCGCGACTCCGCGCACACCGAGTCCAAGCCCGAATCCTCCAACTCCGAATTCTCCGCCGAAGAACGCGCCCAATTGCTTCGCCTCGCTCACGAGTCCATTCTCTCCGCTCTCGAACAGCGCGAGATCCCACTCGACCCGCCGACCGATCATCTCGCCCAACCTCGCGGCGCCTTCACTTCTCTTTACCTGCGCGGCGCCTTGCGCGGATGCATCGGCTACATCCTCCCCACCAACTCCGTCTATCGCGCCGTCGCCAGTACGGCCCGCGCCGCCGCTTTCGAAGACAGACGCTTCCCGCACATAACCTTGCCGGAAGCGCCCGACCTGGAAATCGAACTCAGCATCCTCTCCCCGCCGCAACCCATTGCCCCCGAAGCCATCGAAATCGGCCGCCACGGCCTGCTGATCACCTTGCTCGGAATGCGCGGCCTGCTCCTGCCCCAAGTCCCCACCGAGCACCACTGGGACCGCACCACCTTCCTCGAACAAACCTGCCGCAAAGCCGGCCTCCCACTCGACGCCTGGCAAAAAGGCGCCACCATCGAAGCCTTCACTGCCGAAATTTTCGGAGAAAAACTTTAGATTGACCGGGCCCATCTGCACCTACGACGATTGGAACAACTGTATGGGAAGGACCTGGCGGTAGTGGGTAAAGTCACGATCTGTGCTAAATATCTGCCATCCGTAACGGACAGCGATAGAGCACATCAACAGGTCGGCGTTCGAGCCAGCGATGCCTCCGCGGATGCATCGATCGGTGGCCTGCGCTGCTCGTTCGTAGTCACTCTCATCCAACTCAACATTCCTGAAACCTCTCAGATGGTCGCGGATCCGTAAGAATGCGGATTCTTCGCGAATTCCGGAAAGCACCTCTTGCCGAGTCGATCCCAAAAGCCGCACCCGCTGCTGCTGCACCAGGTCATACAAGTTCCGTATAATGCGCCGCTCGTCTGGGGCCAAATCGACAGCTTTGCGTCGCAAAGACAGAGACCAGACCGGAGTGTCTACCAGCACCATCATTCACGCTTTCCCCGGCGCCACGCCTTGTAGTCGTACTCTGGATCAAAATCAACGGTTCCGAAATCTTCCAGAATCTGAAGCTGCTTGTGACGTTCGATGTATTGTTGTAGCGCAATCGTAACCGCTTGCTTCTTGGTCTTATGCTCGCCGAGGCGGCGCGCTTCCTCGATCAGTTTGTCGTCGATTGCGAGATTCGTAGCCATGTGTATATTGTTACACACCTAGATGTGTAACACAAGGTAGCGTGTGTGGCGTGGGGCGGGTCGCTAAAGGAAATGCGAAAACAGTTAGTTCTGGGGTCCTTCCCGGAAGGCTTGATTGAAGCGGTCTCTAGCGGATTGACCTGATCGAGGGTCGGAGCGCTTGGTTACGACACGCAGTCCCCAGCAGTGGAGCAGGGGGAGGGCAACCTTACCAAGCCGCGACACAAGGCTGTTGCCACCCCCCGAAATCAAACGGAATGCTCGATGACTGATCTACTACCGTCCTTTGCTTTTGCTTGGGCGCAGCTTTGGCGGCGCCTTGCTGCTGCGGTGCAGGCCTCGGTGTGCTTTGGTGCTGTGCAACGGGCTTGACGGACGGATTCGACTTTGGCGCACTCCGGTGCGGTTGCGATACCGGATGGGACGAATTCGGCGCAGGCGCGACTGACTTGGCCGCATGAGTCTCATTCGGATGAGCAGCATTCTGTACCGTGCTCTTGCTCACGTTAGTCGGATGGCTGCTATTTGCCTGGTTGCCTGTCTTCTTGCCCGCCGTGGTGTTCTCGTTCGAAGCGGAGGATGGATGGCCCGCCGGTTTGCTCGCCGGTTTGCTCGCCGGTTTGCTCGCCGGCTTGCTCGCCGGTTTGCTCGCCGGCCTGCTCTTGTCATCCGCCTTCGCGACGGTGTTTGCATGCTTCGCGGCGGGTGTCGACGAACCACGCGCCTGCTTGGGAGACATGGCCGGGGCCTTATACGGAGCGCCTGCCGACTTGGCTGCCACTACACCCTTCCCCTTGAATTCACCGGGCTTGGCGGTGGCCGCGATCGCAGGGCGTCCGTGATTTGCGGACGCGAAATTCTGTTTGTTCTGGCTGGCCATGTGTTCGTGCCGCGATTGCGCGGCCAGCGGTTCTTTGTGGTGCTCGTGCTCCGCCATTTCTTCTTCGTGGGTGGGACGCGCCGAAACGCCGCCTTCGCCGCCGTTGAAGGCCACATGATTTTCGTTCACGATCACAGTCTTGTTGTAGACGGTGGTCACATTGGTGATGTTGGTCACTGAGCGGTTGTAGTAAAAGGAACGTCCGCGCCATTCTCCGCCAGCAAAACCGACGCCGCCGTAGCCGAAGCCGTAGTTAACTCCCCCGTAGAAGCCGATGTGCGGGCCCCAATAACCACGATGCCATCCATAAGCACCGTCGGAGAATCCCCAGTAGCCCGGAGTCCACAGCAGGCCTACAGGTGCTACCACCCAGGTACCTGGCACCCAGTAGTAGCCGGCATCGTCATTCCAGGCCCAGTAGCCGGGAGTCCACATACTGCCGGGGCCCGGGGCGACGGGCTGGGTGTAAACGGGCAGCGCCGGCGGAGCGACACGAACGGAGACCCCGACGGCGATCTGCGCGAGCGAGCCGGCGGAAAGGGACAACATCATGGCTGCGAATACAAGCCAACGAACCGAGCGGTGTATTTTCATTAGCTTTTTCCTTGTGGCCCGGGCGTTTACCCGAAGATTCGGCAGGGTCACGGCAGGGCAGATCTCTTGGGACGTGAACCCATTTTGGCTCAAAACTGCCAAGTAGCCTGATCACGTTCGTTCCATCGGGACGTCTCATGCGGACACTGGACCTTCGATTTCGCTGCAGAGGACGGCAGAGGCCGTTTGGAAGTGCGGATTAGGAAACACAAGTCTTTCCGATCAGAATCGAACAAGTTCATGAAGTCAGTGATTCGATCACAAACTTCGACTCAAGGTCTCGATAGAATGTAGTAACCGATGAGAGCAGTAGCCATAAAGAGGGGTCAGACGCGAGAACGTGCGCCCGGTTTTACGGAGCTGGGCACTCTTCGCTGTGACGGTTGCGGTGAGGAATTTGTCATTGTTCACGACCCTACATTTCTGGACAAGACAATCGCCGAGCGTCACGCCCGTTGGCTCGAAAAAGTTCTCGCCGAGGAGCATGAACGCGAACGGAAGCACCCGGATCGGATTCAGTTGGCGGAATAGCGACCAATCGCCGAAAGGGTTTTGGCGCATAAAGGCCTGTCTTCGACAATTGACTTTCCACTACAATCGACGGCATCGGTTGACCACTCACTTAGTCGGGTGAGTAAAAGGCTTCGACAACTGGGAATGTCAGAAATCTGAATGTGACAGTGGATCGCCCTCGTCGAACCATATCGCCTTCGCGGTTACGTAGACTCATGAAAATACCTTTCGCGGTTTTCCTCCTGACTGTCTCCCTCTTCGTCCAGAACGTGATCGCCTGGCAAGCGAATCCAACCAGCTACAATGCGATCACAAACACCAATACCTACAGGGGTTCGGCACCCTCGCTGGGGGCTGCCGGGACAACCACGACGGACCCCGACTTTAAAACTCAGATCCTGCGGATTACACAGAGCGGTTCCTGCAAGCTCACGTCCGGCTATTCTTTCGCCTCCAATGAAGGCACAGGCTGGTCGAGAACGATAAACTCGAACGACACAGCGGTTCTGCTCAACGGTCAGAGTGGGGGCTGGTACGTTCAGCCGGTAAAGCTCTCTTCTTCAAGCATGGCTCTGAACGGAAGCTGCGTCGAGGTGGTGCCTCCGCTTGCGGGCACGGAGATGAACTTTTACGCAACCAATCCCAGCCTGGTTTATGGCTTGGATTCCGACGGCGCACACTTCGATTCGTATAACTGGAGTACGGCTACCAAAACCCAGGTCTTCGATGTGGCTGCGATTCCCGGCTTCACTCCTGCAACTCTATTTTTGGCTACCTGTGATGGGAACGATTCCTGGTGCGCGACGTCCAGCAACACACAGAACGAGGGAACGCAGGCGGCGTTTTACAACATCAAGACCGGGGCAACCGAGGTCGTCAACATTGCCAACGCTACGGTGCAAATCGGCAGCGCATCCCCAGTGGCCATGGACCATGCCACTTCTTCATTGCTCGCAGGCTGCGCTATCCATGAAATCATTCCCGGCCTCGACGGAGCCTGGTGGGCGATTACGCTCGACCGCTGCACGAACCCAAGCCTGCCTCACGGTTTCGACAATCTATTCTGGCGGCTGGGCACGCATCATGTGACCTACATTCACGATACGAATGAAGTTGGCGGTCACGAAGCGATGGGGGTTGGTGCTACTTATGTCGCGGCGCCCGGAAGTCCCCCGGGCTGCAGCCCATACTCAAATTATTGGACGGTTTTGTGGGACTTGACGAATCTTGGGGGCAATCCTGGAAACTGGGCAGGGGTATTTAGTTGTTCTCCGATATGGGGCAGCGATGATAACCATTTCTCGTGGCTCAATAACTACAACGATATCGATGCGAACTCCTATCCCATTCTTTCTCTGACCACCACTGCGACCACCAACACCGGAGCGCCTTACGAATGGGAACTCGACATGTTGAATATGGCCGCAGCCAATGCTGCGCGAAGGATGGGAGTTTATCGGACGTGGCCGTCGAGCGAAACGGTTTGGAGAATCGCTCACACTTACAATGATCCGGTCAACCGTCAGTGTGCGGCCCAGGGATACCAAAGTCCGAACATTTCCAGTGACGGCAAATATATATCCTTCACCAGCGACTGGCTCGGAGAAACAGGAACTGGCACCTGCACCAACCGTCGCAGGACCGATGTATTCCTGGCCAGACTCCGATTAAAATCCGTTAAAGAGTCTGAGAAATGAATGCCTGATCGATCTTGATCGCCGGGGTGCCCCATTTCTCGCGCGTTCTTGCGCGAGGCGTTCTTTGCGCAAGAAAGTGGGAAGGGCACGGCTTCAGCCCTGCCACCACCGTCCCTATGACTCGCGGGCTTTAGCCCCTGAGGTCCGCTCGTACAGACTCGCTCCCAGCACGCCCACCGCCGTTGTTTCGCTATCACTACGTCCCCGTTCATTTCGCGGTGTTGCGAGACAGCGCGGCAGGTTGGGGCAGGTGCGCCTGCTTCTCCTTCATCTGGTGTCCGATTTCCTCGATCCTTTTCATCATCTGCAGTCCGGCAGGTTGTGCTATGCGCGCCTGCTTCTGCCGGATTTGTTGCAACTTTTTCATCATCTGCGGATGGCGTGCCCATTCAATCTGTTTCTCGGGCGGCGCGCCATAAAGTTCGGGATGAATGTAGAAGCCCTTCATCCGCGCTTCCTTCTCTTCATCCACCGGAATGCGATGCGCATTCGCCCATGCGTCCTGGCGAATGCCGGTGATCTGCCAGGAGACTTCCACGTTAGGTTTGTCGGTCCTAATGGCGAACTGGTGATTGGCTACCTTGCTGGCAACGATAGCCTGCGAGAATTGACCAATTGCCGTCAGTTGGTAACGGAAGTCGCGGTTAAGCGCTTCGAACCAGTCGGGCAGCTGGATCACGGCATTGCCCTCCGCGTCCGTCGTGACGTTGCCGTTGTAAATGTTCATCATGTCGGGCGATTCGACGAACGAGTGGTAAAGGTACTTGTTGGCTGGATCCAGAGGATGGTCAATTTTGAACGATCCCCCGGATTTCGACAGACTACCAGCAATGTTGACATTGCCATCAAAGGTTCCGGCCACGCCGGTGCTGGCGACGGCATAGATTCCGTCGCCGGTCTCACCAACGTTCCCTCCCTCGAAGACGCCGCCAATACCCGCCGGGCCGCAGAGTACGTGACATCCTGCTGCTCCGCCAGTGCCGAAGACGGCATCGCCGCCAGCCGTAACATTATCTGGATCGCCGTTGCCCCCTTGGGCTTGAACGGCGTCAGTGCCGGCTTCGCTGGAGCCGATCGGTCCATTGAATCCAACCCCGTAGACTCCGGCGGAAATGGTCACTGAGGAAGTACAGCAGGGGGTGTTGGAGGCGCCGTAAACTCCGACGGTGCCGGAACCAAAAACCCCGGCGCCCGGTGCTTCGGGTGTCCCAGCTAGTCCGTTGTTCGAGCCCATAACGCCCGCTCCCGACGGATCGATCGCTACTCCCATAACGCCGACGGACCCGCCCGACGGGGCGTTGTCAATGCCTTCAACGCCTGTTCCCGCAGACCCAGAGGAGCCCTCCACTCCTACTAGAGACCCTTGCCCCACAACTCCGCTGCTGCCCATGCCAAACACCCCGGCAGCCGTTGACCCCGTACCCGTTTGGTTAAAACCCGCAACGCCTGCACCGAGAAGATCTGAGGTGTGTCCCTCAACGCCGTTCGAGCCGTTTGCGAAATTACCGGGATCAGACGCGGTGGCGATAAAGGCGGTCTGGTTCGTCGCGTTTACCGCCGCGCCGGCGTTGAAGGTCTGAACTTGGGCGAACGTGTTGGCTGTCGCTAGCTGTGGCACCTTGGTGGTGTCCAGATTCAATGTGACGGGGCCGCTGGCGCCACCACCGGTCAGGTCCGTTCCGGCGTTTACGCCCGTGATTATGCCCGCGCCAGGAAAGGTCTGCCCAGGCGCAAAAGTGAATAAGCCTTGGTTGTTGATCTTCAGCCCGGTCTCCGCGGGAATGGCCGTGCCCGAGGCGTAAAGCAGGTTCAGCGACCCACCGGGCGTGCTGGTGTTATTGGCAACGGGCTCGGCCTGCCATTGAAACGTCTGCGGCACGGCCGCTTTGGTCCCGCTGTTAAACGATGAGGCGGTCAACTTTTCCGGCTCCGAATTCTTTCCAGCGCTCGAGGTTGCCGTTCCTGTGCCGGGAAGTGCCAGCGGTCCGCGTACCGTGGCGCCGCCTTTCACGTCGAGCGTGGTCGCCGGCGTGGCAGTGTTGATTCCGATCTTTGCCGTTGTGCCGCTTCCCGTCTGCGTCAGAATCGAGCTCTGAACATTCGTTGCCGTCGTAAACAGCGGAAGCGAGTTCGCCGTCCCACCACTCGTGGTCACGTCCGACGTGGTCGCCGGAGAACCCGAAGATTGCGTGGCCCCAGCAACATTGCCTTGTGCCGCGCTGGCATTCAGAGCGCCCGCCAGCAGGAAGGCGGATGCCGGCAGCCCCCCGACTGTCTCGGCATCTGCCGCTTTCAACGCATAAGGCACGCTCAGCAGCAGAACGCGAGGGTGTTCTTCGCCGCCATTGACCCGCACCCCGAGCCAACGCGCCTGGCCCGAGGCGAAAACATCCAGGGGTAATCCTTCCGCACTTGTTGCTCCAAGTTGAGCCGTGTAGTTGCCTTTGGCGTCGGCAATGACGTTCTGTGTTTCCATCCATAGCGGAGAACCACCGGACTGGTCCTTGAAAATCGAGAAAGTGACACCAGCTATACCCGCGACCGGTTTGCCCTGATCATCGATCGCCCTGGCGGAGAAGTTCACCAGCCGGGGTACGACCGTGGTTGTCGATAAAGTAGCCGTTTGTTGTGCGCTCACCGCGCTGCAGACCCAAAGAATCAGTGTGCAGCAGAGAAACAAGCTTTTCGAATGTTGCATTTCATGCGCTCCGTCGGCGAACTGCTCCTCTCTCGCCTCTATTTAGAAAGGCGGGAATGGATCGAAAGAAACTGCAATGAGGGAATAAAAAGTTGGTTAGGATGTCATGCAATGAGTAGGAATCGCGTCAGCTTTTGACGCTACTCTGCCACCGATTCCCGGCACCTGTGATTCAGTTCCGGTCAACTGGCGAATACCCCATAGCACTCACCGACCGGCACTGCAAATTGGGGCCGCTGCAAGAACCTGCCTCGCTCATCGCGGGCGACATATCCGGCGTGTTCGCGCCCCCCGCTCACCTTCAGCGTTTTTCCGCCCAAAAATAAAACCGGGGACGGTTTCCCGTCCCCGGCTCCAGACTGTTCTCTCCGCGACCTACTGTTCCACCGTATCCAATTCCACGCCGTCCCCGGCATGCACATCTTCCATTGCGAACACGATCATGCCAGTTGCCGTGGTGTTGGTCACGCCGATGATCACGATCTCGCCCACCGCTCGGCGCGGCAGGTCCCGTACGTGAATCACCGGACCGTTGCCCTTGGTGAACATTGCAGGATCGACCGAGGGCGTCTTTTTCTGCGTGTCCTCGGCAATGGCTGCCTTGAACGACAACGAATCCACGGGGTCATTCAGATCGGCCACATACGAGCGCACCGCCCGATAGAAGTCGCCAATCTTCACGCCCTGGTTCGCACCCACGTTCAGGTAAACCTTCTGCCCAGTGCCCAGTTGCGAATCGAAATCTTTTCCCATCACAATCCGTCCGGAAGTCTTGCCGCTGGCTGGCAGGAAGCGATCGAAGCGAATTGGCGTATGGAACGTCACTGGCTGCTTCTCCGCAAACGGAATCGCCGTGTCGCCGGGATTAATGCCGTCGCACGAATATTCGATCTGCCCGATCGCCGTCCGGCTGCGCGTGTCAATGATCTTGACCCGTCCCACTTCTTCGTAGGGCTGCCCGGTTTCTTTCAGCAGCTTTTTCTGCCCCGGAAAAGTTTCATATTCGTTGACGTCGCGCAGCGCGCGCACAATCTCGTATTCCGCACCTGCGCTGTAGCCCGATCCCTGCAGATAGATCATGTCTCCGCGCACGAACTTCGTGGTGGTCGGCGTCTGCAGCCCGCCCGCTACGAAAGCCGCGTCTGGCAGGGTCTGCTTGCTGATGAATCCAGCACAATACAAATCGGCGTAGGTGGGCGTTTGCACCCGCAAGGTGGGAAAGCTGGCCGAAGTCGGGGAAGTCCCCGCCGGCGCTACTGCTGAGTTCCCGTCAGCTCCGCTTTGCGCCCAAGCCGCCGTAACCAGCAACAACACGAACAGTCCTGTTTTCTTCATGTTACCTCCGGGAAAGGACGATCTCGTCCCCCACCCTAGTTAAGTGCAAGAAAAGAAGCCAAATGCCAGATAGGAAAGGCTCCAGTCGCAAGGTAACAAGCAGGTAAGGGTGGGTCAAGGTTACGAGGGTGTTGGGCACCCTTGGACCACAGGGGAGCACAAGTTTTTGGTTCCTGCGATAATCCGTTGTTGCATAAATAATTAAGGCCCTGTAATAATTCGCCGTCATTCAGTACTGCCCCAAGTTGGGCGGCTGGGTGTGTTGCGCCAGACTTCTTAATTACGAACGAATGAATTCTGCTCCTTCGTACACGCCACGTCTGTTGCCCCTGCGATTGCCGCGCGTCTGCGTGGCCGTCACCGGTGCCGACGCCAATGAGATGGTCGACAAGGCCGAGCATCTCGTACGAGATAACTCCTTTCTGGAGTTCAGGTTAGACTATCTTTCCAAGCCCGGCCTGGCGCTTCCGAGAATCAAGAGCTTTATCGGATCCCATCCCGGCACGGTGGTCATCGCCACTTGCCGCCGCGTGGCCAGCGGAGGCAAGTTCAAAGGCTCCATCGCCTCTCAACTGGACGTTCTCACCAAAGCCGCCGCCTCCGGCTGCCAGTTGGTCGACGTCGAACTGCAAACCGCCCTCAAGAGCAAGCCGGAGCACCTGCAAAAGCTGCGCACCCGCGCCGCCCTGATTCTTTCTTTCCACGACTTCCGGGCCACCAAGAAGCTCGACGAAACTCTTGAAAAGATGCTGGCCTACCCGGCCGACTTCTACAAAATCGTCAGCACCGCTACCACCCTCGCCGACAACGTGACCATGATCAAGTTTCTGGCGCGCGAGGGCGACCGCCATTCCCTGGTCGGCATGTGCATGGGCGAACAAGGCATTATCAGCCGCGTTCTGGGCGTGCGCGCCGGAAGCATCTTCACCTTCGCCTCCGTTACTGCCGGTGAGGAAACCGCTCCCGGCCAGGTCACCGCTCAGGAATTGCGCAACGTATATCGCATCGAGCGCGTCGACGTGGCCACGCGCGTCTACGGCGTAGTCGGCGATCCCATCGCGCACTCGCTCTCGCCCGCCATCATGAACGCCGCCTTCCGCCGCGAGAACGTCAACGCCGTCTATCTCGCGCTGCACGCGAAAACGCTGAAAGATCTGCTGACCTGCGTGCGCGACATTCCCATCCACGGCATCAGCGTCACCATGCCGTACAAGGAAGCGATCCTGTCGCACCTCGATAACACCGATTCCCACACTACGAAAATCGGCGCCTGCAACACGGTGGTCCGGGCTCAGGACGGCAAACTCTACGGCTTCAACACCGACGCCTCCGGAATCGTCCGCCCGCTCGAGCGCCGCCTGAACACTCTGGAAAACGCCCGCATTCTAGTGATCGGAGCCGGAGGAGCCGCCCGGGCCGCGGTCTTTGGGCTGAAAGAACGAGGCTCGGAAGTCTACATCCTGAACCGTACCGCCGGCCCGGCCAAGAAACTGGCCCACCAGGCCCACGCCCGTCTCATCAAGCGTCAGGACCTGAAGAAGCTGGCCTTCGACGTGATCATCAACGCTACTCCGGTCGGCATGGGCAACACGCGCGACACGCCGCTGCAGGAAAACGAAATCAACGCCCGCTATGTCTTTGACATGATCTACGATCCGCCAGAAACCCGCTTCGTCAAGCTGGCCAAACAGCGCGGCGCCCAGATCATCCCCGGCATCGAAATGTTCGCCCACCAGGCCGCCCGCCAGTTCGAAATCTGGACCGGCAAACCCGCGCCGTGGGACGAAATGCTGCGGGTAGTCCTGCTAGCCCTGCAAGAGCGAACCGCGCGAGCCATAGCAAAAAATTAAGATGTAACTCGCAATCAAACCCCCAAAAGTCGGGGCTTGAATACAGACCTAACCCTCGATCGAACTTTCTCGGGTTAGATCCGGATTTTGGCCCCGCGACTAACTCATAAAGACAGGTTCAAAGGTTATAATCGGACACGCTCAGACACTCTTGCGGAAAAATGAAGCCTTCCGATGCCTTTCGCAACAAAAACGTTGCATTATTCCCTATGCCCAAAGTAATATGCACTTAGGGAGCGTGACTGTAAAGGTACTCCCGGTTTTGTAAGCCCTGCACCGCCCGTTTTTCCACAACTTCCTAGATCGCTGTACAAGCTTTGGCGAAAAACTCGACGTGAGAGACGGCCCGGTTCGTCTCCATCCCGGTTCGGAGAGTTCAACATGGCGTGGTACGCGTACTGTCTTACCGAGCATCAAACCCTCCCAAATGGAACCCGCACTCGCCGCCCTTTCCTGCTAGAGGGCGTTCAAGGAGTGAACGGCGCAGCGGTTCTGAGCTATCCCAGTGGCGAATTCGCGGTCATCGTCAGCGAATATGACCACACAGCCGGTGAGCTGGACCACAAGGCAGCCATCGAACATGCCCGCGTGGTCAGCAACTGCTTCCGCAATTCCACCGTCCTTCCCTTCAAATTCGGCACTATTTTCGACAGCGATGACGCGCTGCGCCAGGCCGTCCGAGTCAACCGGCGGGCTTTTGGCTTGAGCGTCGCCAAACTGCGCGGAAAGTCCGAAATGCACATCAAACTGATCGTGCGGGATGGTTCCCTGCGCGAAGCCATGATCGACGTAGTACTGCCCGACACGGTCGGCGGCGACTACCTGTCCAAGCTGAAGGTGAAGGCGTCCCGCGAACGCGAGCGCCAGACCAAGGCGCGGGCACTATCGGTCCAGGTACACAAACTGTTCAGCCCGCTGGAAGAAGAAGTCAGCTGCAAGAAGGTCGCGCCCGAGGGCATGTTGATCGACATCGCCCACCTGATCGACTCCAAGAGCGTGGAAAAGTACCAGAACCGCTACTCGACCGCCGCCAAGCAGTTGAAAAACTGCGAAGTCGCGATCAGCGGTCCGTGGCCTCCGTATCACTTCCTGCCCGGCAAGCTGCGCACCGTCGCCGGCAACAGCTAGGCCTTTAAGAATAGAGATTCACCCGCGCCCATGGCTGGCCCAGAACCCGCCATGGGCTTGGTGTTTACGGGGGATTTAGGGAGCAGAGTGCAGCGAATATGCATTGTGTTGCACTTCTGATTTTCCCGTATATTCAGTCGGTGCCTGCTCTTCAGCCGCCAGTCCTCGACTAAGTCCTTGCCCGTCATTTGCTTATGGCGCGGCGCTCGAGCAATCTCAAGGCACGCAAGCTTTGGCGCGGCAAGTGCATCTCTGCTCTGTAATAAAGAGGCCGCAAACTCTAGCAACATGACTTCTCTTTTCGATTCCTCGCGTCACTACCCGAGCCGTTCCGGCTGGCGGAACGACTTTCATCGCCTTTCCTGACATGCCCACCAAATCCGTAGCCTCTTGAAACTTGGCCCCAGTAATGGGGCCATTTTTTTTGGGGCCGGCACAATTTGGTCGGATGGTCCGGTGTCGTCCCCAAGCCCTTGCCTCTGTCGGGGACAGTGGGTCAATCGCCCGAGGGCTCCAGCGTCAGTTCGATGCTTTTGTGTTCACTTTCTTCGAGTTTGATGGTCTTGCCGGACGACTCATGCGCACGCAGGAATTCGGAATCGGTAACGTCGGGATAATCATCATCAAGGGCAAATATCCGGTACTCGCCCGGGGCCAATCCATGAAGTCCGAATCGGCCTCGGTAATCTGTCGTCGTCAGTTGGTAAAGGTCCCGTCGCTGGTGGCGGGTCACGTCCGGGATGGCGACGACGTGAACGTCACTGGCTGGTTCGTCCTTATCGTTCAAGACGACCCCGTCGACAGTCGCCCCTTTCGCGCTGACGACCACGTCCAGCGAGTAAGTTGCACCGCCGACCGTGAAGCCGGAGTCGATTATGTCCTTTCCCCCCAGAGTCACTGCCTTTACGAAATAATCGCGCAGAACCTTGTCAGACGTGGTCCACAATCTATAAGTGTCGCCGGGCACGTCCTTCATCTCGAATGATCCGCCGCTGCTGACCTCGCCATGCACGGGACGCTCGTCCCAATAGAGCGCGTCGAAACCGTTCCCGGAACTGGTTGACGATCCCATGGGCGGCGCTGTCCGGTTGGAATAGAGATTCACATTCACTGAAGACCAATCGATCTTCTGACCGTTGTCCATGCGAAACTGGCCGCGAACCTGACCATTGGGAACAGCGGAAATCCGCAATCCTTCTACGTCAGCATTGATTACCTGTACCGTCTGGTCTCCGCGCATCACCCGCGGAGACAAGCTGCTGCCAAACACCAGGAGGACACTGTAGGACCCAGGGAGCATGCCGCGAATGTCGAACTTTCCATCTTTGTCGAGCGGCCAATTTTCAATAGCAGCCATGAAATCATCATCGAGTGGACGCAAGACGACACTGACTTCGTCGGTTGTTCCGGCGGGAAGGTTAGTCACTTCTCCCCGCACATGAAGCAAGTGCGTCAGAGCCAAGGCAATATTGGCCGGCGTTTCGTCGCCAGAGCGCAGCACGAGGGGGAGCGCTTGGCTCTTGTCGGTTGTTCCTGGGAAGTACGTTACGCCGTAAACGGGCGGCCTCTTATCGCTGCCCTTGGTAGACTCCACCGATCTTCTGAGCAGACGCAGAGGGGTTACCATGACCAGGTAACGGTTTGGCGACAAACCGCCGATGCGGTACTCTCCGAGGTCATTTGTGAAACCACCCGAGACTGCCGGGACGATGTTCCGATTGAAGTGCGGCGGAATGGCGGCGACCTCGACATTAGGTACCGGATCGCCGTCAGCGTCAGTAACCTTGCCCGTGATGACTGCGGCTGGAGCCATGTGGAAAAGCAGATCCTTGACGTCTTGCCCGGGCGCGAGAGAAAGGAGCATTTCGTCGCCGTGATGGCGCCTTTCGGCATCCACAAAACCAGTGCGATCGTAGTGCAGGCGGTAGATACCTGGCTTCAAATCCTCAATCTTGAAATGGCCCTCGGCGTCTGTGGCAGCTGAGTACTCTTGTTCTTCCACCTCCTGATGCTCCCCGATACTGAACAGTCGGACATCCGCCTTCCTGACGGGCTGCCCGCCAGGCTGCTGAACAATCTGGCCCTCAATGGTGCAGTGAGTGGGTGGCTTCGAGGCGGGGATCTGAGCCGCAATCGCTGATGAGAACAGCAGACACAACGGAAGCGCGAGTCGGGGCTTCATCGGTATATACCAGCGGAGAAATCAAGGCAATCAATTCTAACTCCGGCGCGGTTCCGTAACTCGGGTGGCCCGTCATTGCGTTCTGTGATGCCTGTCCGCTGCATTGGTGATGCGAGCGAGGGCTGAAGCCCACAAAATTCTTATCGCTTACGCGGCCCTGAAGGGCCGCTCTTCCACGGCGGTGCGCGCATTCACGCGCTCTCTAAAGCCCGGCTACTTCGTCCATGCATGTTCAATCTTCGGCGGATGCTGCAAGGTTTGCATCACTACGCAATACTGTTCCGTCTTCGCCTGCAACGCGCTCAACTGCTCGGCCGTGGCCTGCGGGGCGCGGACGTCGAACTTTACTCGGATGCTTTCGAATCCTACTGGCGCTTCTTTCGAGATGCCCAGCGTTCCCTGCAGATCGAGATCGCCTTCGACGGTCACGTCGATGCCCTCGGTCGGGATTCCCATCGCGGCGGCGACCATCTGGCAGGTGATCTGAGCGCACGCCGCCAGCGCGCCCAGCAGGAGATCGCCGGAGCAGGCGCCCGTGCCCGCGCCGCCGACACCTTTGTGCGCCTGCGCGTTGTAGATCGCCCGGCCCAGGTCGACTGAGCAGGAAATTGGCGCGTCCGCCTGGGTGCCGCGGGCGATCAGCGTAATTTTCGAGCTCTTCGGGTCCTGCCGGTAATGCTCTTTCAGCGGGCGCTGCAGCGATCGCACATCCATAGGTTGCACATCCATGAAGGGTCTCCCGGGAATCTGCGGTATTATAAACCGACTCTGGGGCGCTGCAGCGGAAGGCGTTGCGGCGTTGAGTCCAAAATCCGAAGTAAATTCTGCAGCCAGCGTCTATTCTCGCTGGCCAACAGCTGCGCGACGAGGTCCATGAACCCGCCGTCCAATCCAGACATCTCGCCAGACACAGCGCCAAATATCGCGGCCCCCGCGCTGTCGCCGGGAACGCGCTTCGGAGCCTACGAGATTATCGAGCGCCTGGGCGCCGGCGGCATGGGCGAAGTGTATCGCGCCCGCGACACCCGCCTGGAACGCGAAGTCGCCATCAAGACTCTTTCCCCGGAGCGCTGCTCTGAACCGGAATCGCTGGCCCGCTTCGAGCAGGAAGCGCGTTCGGCCTGCGCGCTCAATCATCCCAACATTGTCACTATCTATGAACTGGGGCAGGTAAAGGGGACGCGCTACATCGCCATGGAACTGGTGATTGGCGAAACGGTGCGCGCCCTGCTGGACTCTGGCCCGGTGCCGTTTCGCAAAGCGGTCGCAATCGCCGGCCAGGTTGCCGACGCGCTCGCGAAAGCCCATCAGATCGGCCTGGTTCACCGCGACTTGAAGCCCGAAAATCTGATGGTAACCGGCGACGGCACGGCCAAGGTTCTGGATTTCGGCCTGGCCAAACTGCGCGCGGTCAAACCCGCCACTAACTTCGATTCCGACGCCACCACCACCATCACCGAACATGGCATCATCATGGGCACCGTCGGCTACATGTCGCCGGAGCAGGCTACGGGCGAGGAAGTCGACTTTCATTCCGACCAGTTTTCTTTCGGGTCGGTGCTCTACGAGATGGTGACCGGACTGCCCGCGTTCCAGAAAAAGTCCTACGCCGAGACCACGGCCGCGATCCTCCGCGATGAACCGGAACGCCTGGGGGCAAAATTGTTGCAAGCACCGGCTCCCTTCATCTGGATCGTCGAACGCTGCCTGGCGAAAGACCCGAAGCAGCGCTACACGTCGACTCGCGACCTGGCTCGCGACCTGGCCGCCGTCCGCGACCGCCTGGTCGATGGGCAGGTCCGCTCCGAGCCTCGCCCTAACAACTTGCCCGTGCAGCGCACCGCATTCATCGGACGCGAGCCCGAAGCGGCCGCGCTTCGGCAGCTCCTGAGCCGCGCTGACATACGCCTGGTGACCCTCACCGGGCCGGGAGGCATCGGCAAGACTCGACTCGCCTTGCAGGTAGCCGGCGAAATCGCTGGAGAATTCTCCGCGGGCGTCTACTTCGTTCCGCTGTCGGCGGTCGCCGACCCTGGCTTGATCGCATCCACCATCGCGCAAGCCGTGGGCGTACGCGAAACCGGCAACCAGCCAGCGCAGGAAAGTTTGCAGGAGTACATCGCCGGCCTGGACCAGCCGATGCTTCTGCTGCTCGACAACTTCGAGCATCTCATCTCGGCCGCACCGGCCCTGGCGCAACTGCTTACGGCAGGCTCGAATCTCAAAGTCGTCGTCACCAGCCAGGCGCCGCTGCACATCTACGGCGAACATGAATTTCCCGTACCCGCGCTGGGGCTAGCTGATCCGAAATCCATTCCGCCGCTGGAAACACTTTCTCGTCTTCCGGCGGTTGCACTTTTTGTAGAGCGCGCCAAAGCGGTGAAGCACGAATTCGCCCTGACCAAAGAGAACGCGGCCGCGGTAGCGGCCATCTGCGCTCGCCTCGACGGCCTGCCTCTGGCCATTGAACTGGCCGCAGCTCGCGTCAAGTTGCTTTCGCCGGCCGCCATGCTGGCACGGCTGGAGAGCCGTCTCAGCCTGCTGACCGGCGGGGCGCGCGATCTGCCGACGCGGCAACAGACTCTGCGCGGCACGGTCGAGTGGAGCTACGGCCTGCTCAACCCCGCCGAACAAACCTTATTTCGCCGACTCTCGGTTTTTACCGGTGGGTGCACGCTCGAAGCCGCCGAAGCCGTATGCGATACCAAGGGCGATCTCGGGCTCGACATGCTCGACGGCATGGCTAGCGTGGTGGACAAGAGTCTGGCGCAGCAAGTCGAGCACATCGGGGCCGAGACCCGTTTCTTCATGCTTTCCACGATCCGCGAGTACGCTACGGAGCGCCTCGCCGCGAGCCACGACGAAGCCGCAACCCGCCGCGCCCACGCCGCCTACTACCTGGTACTCGCCGAGGAAGGCTCACAGGACGCGGCCGCGCAGTCCGAATGGCTCGAACGTTTCGAAATCGAGCACGACAATTTCCGCATGGCGCTCGATCATCTGATCAAAACCGGAGAGGCCGACTGGGCGCTCCGCCTGGGCACCGCGCTGTTTCGCTTCTGGGAAACGCGCGAACATCTTAGCGAGGGCCGGGACACAATCGCCCGGCTTCTGTCCATGGACGGCGCCGCGACCCGCCCCAAACTTCGCGCGCGCCTGTTGTTCGCGGGCGCAGTGCTGGCCGGCGGGCAGGGCGATTACGACACGGCCCGACAGTTGTTCGAAGACAGTCTGGAGACCTGTCTCGAACTCGGCGACAACCGCGGCGTCGCCGTAGCTCTGAACGCGTTGGCCATCAACGCGCGCGATCGCGGCGAACTCGCCGATGCTTCGTTGCTGTTCGAGCGCTGTGTCGCCATCTGGAAGGA
>DATHQJ010000234.1:0-7043 GCA_035482825.1 Binatus sp. (SeqCode)
CCCGCTGGCCTCTGGCAGAACGGCAAACCAGTGCAAGACGCGAAACTGCAAAATCAGTTCCACGACTACATTCACATTTTGCCTCCCAAGGCGCCAGAGCCGAAGTAGCTGTTGAAAAATCCCCATAGCGCTCATTAACCAGCGGACAAAACGTATAATTGCACGAAGCAGATTGGAGAGCAGATGAAGGTCGAGATCATTCACTGCCCAACATGACAGAACAACAAGGCCAAGGTCACGAGTCTCGTGACCCTAATCAAGAAGCGCCTGGATATTGAAGCCGTGCTTAAGGCTGGGAAGACAGGCCAGTTCGAGGTTCTCGCTGATGGTGAGAGGATAGCCGAGCGCGGAGGAAACTGGTTTACGCGGAGCCTTGGCGCTGGCTATCCCGATCTCGAAAGCTTGGTCGATCAACTCGAGAAGCGCCGTGCGAGCGGGGCGTCGCAGTAGGCGGTAGGTCTCCGGGAGTGACAAAGTCAGACTTGTTCGCAACCCTATTCCTTCGCCGCAATCCCCAGCGCCTTCATTTTCCTATATAGATGGCTGCGTTCCAAGCCGAGCACCTCTGATGTGCGGCTTACGTTGCCATGATTCTGGTCGAGGGTTTTGAGGATGTAGTCGCGCTCGTAGGCGTCGCGGGCCTGGTGCAGCGTGGAGAATTCGGTCTTGGTGGCCCGGCGGCTGCCTTCGCGGTAGACCAGCGGCGGCAGGTGTTTGCTGTCGAAGCGCGTGGTGGTGGGGTTCATGATCACGATGCGCTCAATCACGTTGCGCAGCTCGCGCACGTTGCCCGGCCAGGAATAGCGCATCAAGATTTCAATGGCATCGTCGCTAATCTCACGCGGGCGGCGTCCGTAAGTCGCAGCCAGCTCTTTCAGGAAATGCCGGGTGAAGAGTGGGATATCTTCTTTTCGCTCGCGCAGCGGCGGCACAAAAAAAGGAATCACATTGAGCCGGTAGAAAAGATCTTCGCGGAAGTTGCCGCGCGAGATCTCTTCTTCCAGATCTTTATTGGTCGAGGCAATCACGCGCACGTCGACGGTGATCGTCTTATCGCTGCCCACCGGAGTGAAGCGCTGCTCCTCCAGCGTGCGCAACACCTTCGACTGCGTCTTCAAGCTCATATCCCCGACTTCGTCGAGGAACAGCGTGCCCCCGTGCGCTCTCTGGAACTTGCCTTCCTTGTCGGCGGCCGCTCCTGGGAACGAGCCTCGGTAGTGTCCGAAGAGTTCGCTCTCGATCAGGTCTTCGGGAATCGCGGCGCAGTTGACTTCGACAAAGGTCTCATCCTTGCGCAGGCTCTGGGCGTGAATGGCGTGGGCCACAAGCTCCTTGCCGGTACCGGATTCGCCGTAAATCAAAACCCGGCCGTTCGTCGGCGCCATCAGTCCAATCTGCTGCCGCAGCGCCTTCATCGGGATGCTGTCGCCGACGATAATGCTCTTCACCTGCAACTGTTTTTTCAGATCGACGTTCTCCCGCTGCAACTTCTTGGCGTCGATCGCATTCTTGACCAGGATGAGAGTTTTTTCGAGCGAAAGCGGCTTCTCGAGGAAATCGTACGCGCCCAGTTTTGTAGCGCGCACCGCCGTCTCGATCGTGCCATGGCCGGAGATCATGATGACTTCGGGAGGATTGTCGAGCTCGCGAATTCTTTCCAGAGTCTCGAGCCCGTCGACGCCAGGCAGCCAGATGTCGAGCAGAACCACGTCGAACGCGGTCTTGCGCAGCAGTTCCAGGCAGACTTCGCCACTGCCCGCCGAAGTTGCGGAGTAGCCTTCGTCCGCCAGGATGCCCGCGAGAGAGTCCCGAATTCCGGCTTCGTCGTCAACGATGAGAACGTTATGCATGTTGCACAGGCACCGCTGCCGGCGCGCCTTCGGGTGCGGACTCAGGTGCTACCGGAAGCTCGACGATGAACCGCGTGCCGACGGGATGGTTTTCTTCTACGCGAATCGAGCCATGGTGATCTTCGACGATGCGGCTGACGATGGCCAGGCCGAGTCCGGTGCCACGCTTCTTGGTGGAGAAATACGGCAGGAAAAGTTTTTCTTTGAGCTCGCGGGTCACGCCGTGTCCGGTGTCGGCCACAGTGATCTCCACCGCATCGCGGGTCGCCACCAACGCCGTCGAAATCTCAATCTCGCGCACCAGCGAATCCTGTGAGGCCTCGGCAGCGTTGTCCACCAGATTGGCGACGGCGCGTTTGATGGCTTCGCTGTCGGCCATGACTTTCGGCAAATCGGAAGCGAGAGAGGTGCTGACTCCAATGCCATCGAGCCGCCCGTTGAACATGGAGAGAGCGTTCTCGATGACTTCATTGATGTCGGCGGGCTGCGGCTTGGCGACAGGGAAGCGGGCGAGGGTGGCGAACTCGTCCACCAGGCTTCTTACAGTCTCGACCGCGCTGGCGATGGTTTCAGCACAGGAACGGACAATGGCGAGCGACGCGGGATCCGCCGGGGTGGCACGGTCGAGATGCCGCTGAATCCGTTCCGCCGACAGGGCAATGGGTGTCAGCGGATTCTTGATCTCATGCGCCACCCGCCGCGCGACTTCCCGCCATGCCGCCTGCTTCTGCGCTTTCAGCAAGTCGGAAAGATCTTCGAACACCACCACATACCCCGAGCCCTCGCCCTGATGGCGCAGAGTCGCGACCGTAACGGCGACATTCAACGATGCGCGCGGCAACTGCATTTCCATCTGGCTGGTGGTCATCCCCATGCGGTCGGCGCGCCGCAGCAGCGGCTCAAAATCCTCGAGCACTTCCGGAGGGAAAACGTCCGCCAATGATGCCTGCCGCAGAACTTGACGCGCGCCCTCGTGGCCGCCTTCGGGATGAAACATGCGAAGCAGCGCCGGATTCACGTGAGTGACGCGCCGCGCGGCATCGAGAGACAGCACGCCCGTCGGAATACTCTCGAGGATAGTTTCCATCTGCCGGCGGCGCTGGTCCAGCTCCGCGTTGGCCGCGCTCAGGTCGCGGCTGGAAGCCTCGATCTGCCGGCGCGTGCCTTCGAGATCTTCAGCCATGCGGTTGAAGGAGCGTACCAGGTCGCCGATTTCATCGGCCGCGCTGACCGGCACGCGATAGTCGAGACGTCCGCGGGAGATTTCCTGCGTGGCCTCGGCCAGCGCCGAGAGAGGCCGCGTCACAATCTTCGACAAAAACAACGCCAGCCATGTCGTGACGAAGAGCACGATCATGGTGAGCAGCAACAGCAGACCCATGTAAGTGCGGCGTACAAGTTTCCGCTCGCGGGCAAGATCGTAGTAGCGCTGCTGGCTGGCCTCGACCTGGCGCACCGTCTGCGAAAATTCGCGGGGAAGCGGAATCGCGACCAGAATCATGCCTCCGCCCGGAACCGGTGCGCTGCCCAGGGTGTAGTCGGTCTGCTGCCAACTGAATTGAGCCGGATGCCCCAGGACTGCGTCCGCCAGCGGCAGTCTGGGCTTGAGAACGGGCCAGGGCGCCGGCGAATTGAAACTGGCCTCTTCATTGTCATCGCGCACCGCCAGCGCGAATCCGCCCTGCAAGGTCAGTTCGTGGTGCTGGAATTCGGTCACGACTCCGGCGAATCCGTGGTTCGAGAAACCGTGTTCAATCTCCGGCGACGCGGCAATGGAGAAGGCTTCGGCACGCGCATTTTGCATGGCATAGCTGGCCAGCAAATTCGTCATAGCCCGAGTGTCGGCCCGCACTTCCTCGACGGGGGTTGAGAACCACTTGTCGATCGAGCGATTCATCAATCCGTAGGCGAACCAGTACATCACCATGACCGGCAGCGACGACAGCAGAAGCGCTCCGGCGACCATGCGAGTGCGGAATTTCGAGCCCAGCACCCCGAGGCGCCGCTCCGCAAAAAGCTTCAGCAGGTTGCGCATCAGCACAAATGTCAGCGCCACGAACAGCAGGAAGATCAGCGCCGAGAGTGCGGCGAATACCACAATGTCCTGATTGTTTCCGGGGCGGAGGAAGGTCTGGTCAAAGGAAGTTTGCGAAACCAGAAATCCCAGCAGCAGAAATACAGAAATGGACAGCAGAATGATGACCTGCTTGCGGCGCGAGGTCTTCTGCGGCGGGATTGTGGGCGTTTGAGGCACTGGCAACTCGCACCCTGGCGCGGGCTGGTCTGCGACAAGCTCCAAATCGCTTGGATGTGCAAGCCATTATAGATGCAGGGGCCAGCCGGGACGCTATTGCGGGTGCGTTTGCTTTCTCGAGAATTCTTCGATCATGGCGACGTCGGCGGGTTTTGGTTTGTAGGCGCGGTCGAAGGGGAGTGCCGCGCCGCGGGTGCCGTGGGAGTGGGAACCGATCCATGAATATTTGTCGGTGAATCCCCAGGTTTGAATCGCGGTGCACCCCGGACTTTGCAGGCAGGCCCGCACCACGCCGCGATAGATGTCAGCCTGGCGACCCAGATCGCTGGGCGCGGCAGCGCCATTGGAATCCAACGGCAGCGACACGTCGAGTTCCGTGATGTGAACTTGAACGTCGAGCGCGGTCAGGCGCGCGATGTTGGCGGCAACGGCGGCGGTGTCGAGCTCGAGTTGTGGAACGTGCATCTGCAGGCCGACGCCGTCAATGGGGACGCCCTTGTGCTTGAAATCCTTGACCATGGCGTAGACGGCGTCCGATTTGCGGTTGAGGCCTTCGCCTCCATTGTCATTGTAGAAAAGCAGCGCCTTCGGGTCGGCTTCATGCGCCCAGCGAAACGCCTGCTCGATATAAGCTGGGCCTTTGTTCGCCAGACCGATTCCGGGCTGGTTGTACCATGGCGAGTCCCGGAAGCGGCCGTTTTCGTCCAGAGCTTCATTCACCACATCCCAGGCGAACACCTGCCCCGAATAATGCTTCACCACCGTCGTGATGTGCTGTTGCAGCATGCCGGACAAGTGAGCAGGCGTGAAGTGGCCCTGCACCAGCCATGCGGGATTGTCGTGATCCCACACCAGGCAGTGCCCGCGGACTTTCATGCTGTGAGCCTGCGCGAAGCGGACCACCTCATCGCCCTCGCGAAAATCGAAGGCGTCGGGTAGTGCCCGCACCGTCCACCACTTCATCGCGTCCTCGGGTTCGACCATATCGAATTCGCGGGCCAGCGTTGCCGAGTAAGCGGCTTCGGAAAATAGAGAAGGGCGCACGGCAGCGCCCACCAGCACGTGAACCGAGTGCGCCGACTCGCGCAGCGTCTGTGGTCCCGCAAGCAGGAGAATCAGAGCCAGCCAATGGGCTCCGATGCGAAAACAAATGCGCAGCGTCATTCGTGATTCACGGTGTGGTTGCGATGCCGGGTCGGGGAGGGGCTGAGGTCACGGCCGCGGCGAAATGCGGTGTGAGATCTTTCCCGCCTTTGAAATTCACCACCAGCGATTGCACTGTGAAGATCGGGCCCCACGGAATCCCCCACCAGCCCAGGAGCAGGGTAAGCGCGGTCCAGGGCAAGCCTTTGGAGACGGCGCTCTCGCCAGCGGGAATGTAGTAAGCGTCGGAAACGCGGCGGAACGTCATCACCACGATCGAAACACAGTAGTTGTAGCAGACAATCTTGGCGCCCCTCTGCAGCTCGAATTGCAACTGATCGGAAGACATGTTCTCGATGCCTTGGACTTTCATGAAGTCTCCTTTGCCGGGGGCAGTGCAATTGTAGGTGGACGGCAAAAGCTCGTAAAGAACCTTGAAGGGTACGTCTGTTTGCCAGCAGCTGTCGGCCTTTTTCCAGTCGACCTCTGTTAGTTGGGCGCGGTAGTGCTGTGTTCTTCCGGCAGGAACGGCCGAAGTGGGCACTCCTCGCACGCGGGCTTGCTCTTTTTGCAGTAGTGTTTTCCCACTCCCACGATGAGCCCGTGCATCTCGTTGTAGACCTGCGCCAAGGCAGTGCGCGCGGCCGTGCTTATGGCGGAGGGCGGGTGAGTTGCGGGGCCGATGCCTGACTCGAGTTGAGGCGCGCGGAGCGCGGGCGTCTCTTCTTGCTCCTCAGCCACGGGCTCCAATGATCGCTGGAACAGCTCGCGGATGTCTTCGTAATCCGCCTTCTCCGGCAGAATCCCGTGGCGGTCGAGGATGCGGCGGGTGTAGGCGTCCACCACGAAGACCGGATGATTCCCCGCGTAAAGCAGAATCGAATCCGCGGTCTCCGGACCAACCCCATTCAGACCAAGCAATTCTTCGCGCAGTTTGCCGCTGGGCTGCGCAAAAAATCGATCGAGCGATCCCCCGTACTGCTCGTCGAGGAAGCCGACGAAGGTCTTGAGGCGGGCCGCCTTTTGCCGAAAATAACCGGAGGAGCGAATCAGCCGCTCCAGACGGCTGACTGGAACTCGTCGAATTCCTTCGATGCTTAAAATGTGCGCCTGGCGCAGCTTGCTCAATGCGAGCTCCACGTTAGTCCATGCCGTGTTCTGCGTCAGGTAGGCGCCCACAATCACTTCGAAGCGGGTTTCGGCGGGCCACCAGTGCTGCGCCCCCCACGCCCGGTAGAGGGCGCGATAGTACTGGCGCAGTTTTTTCTCGTTGCCCGCGTTTTTCTGTCTTCCTTCTTGTTCTTGAGTGTGCGACAAGTTTGAAAATCCTTAGTCCGAGTCTAATCCAGCGCACGGCGCAGTGGTTGCGCGACTCCGAAGCGCACCTGCGACTTACTGAAGTGCATGTACTTGAGCGGCTCGACCGCCCCTGCGCCTCACAGAAATATCCAATTGGCGTGGAGTTCAGAGCAATGAACGAGCAAATGACTCTCTGCGGGCCCAACTCTCCTTCAGGTCCAAGTACCAAAGTTACTGGTGAAGTAATCCGCCAACGTTGACAATTTGTGTCAACGCGAATGAACTGCGTCTCTCCCCTGTTGATGAGCGGACGTTTGCGTTGTGCCCGCACAAGTGCGAGGCATCGTTCCACCCAAGTGGATAGGAGTTCTGCGTATGTCTCAACGGCTGGGTGACCTTCTCGTCAAAGAGAAGATCATTACCCCAGAGCAGTTGGAACAAGCGAATAAGGTTCAGAAGGAACAGAGCTGTCGCCTGGGCTCCGCCCTGGTGAAGCT
>DATHQJ010000235.1:0-6240 GCA_035482825.1 Binatus sp. (SeqCode)
GGAACATGGGGAAGTTGTCGCTGAAATCCCGAACGCTGCGCTCACGGATGACGCGCCGGTGTACAAGCGTCCGCTGGCGCGATGGGAACCGCCGGTGGATCGGGAAATGCCGGAGCATATTCGCTTCGCCACCGGTGGAGATTTTTCGATCCAGCTGAAGCGGCTATTGGCGAGTCCCAACATTTGCTCGAAGCGTTGGGTGTGGCAGCAGTATGACCACATGGTGCAAACCAACACGGTCGAAGCGCCGGGAGCGGGCGATGCCGGCGTAATCCGCATTAAAGGCTCGCAGCGCGGGCTGGCGATGGCGCTCGATGGCAACGGCCGCTGGTGCTATCTTGATCCGCGGCTGGGCGCGATGCACGCCGTCGCTGAGGCCGCGCGCAAGGTCGCGTGCTCGGGAGCGACTCCAGTGGCGGCGACGAACTGCCTGAACTTCGGCAATCCCGAAAAGCCGCAGATCATGTGGCAGTTCTCACAGACCATCGACGGCATCACGAAAGCTTGCGAGGAGTTGGAGATTCCCATCACCGGCGGCAACGTCAGCCTGTACAACGAGACGCTTGGCGAAGGCATTTATCCGACGCCCGTGCTCGGAGTTGTAGGGATTCTCGAGGACGTGCGTAAGACCGCGAAGATGCACTTCGCCGCGCCCGGACGCACGATCGTGCTATTGCATGCTGGCGAAGCGGGCGATATCACCGATGCAGAGAGCGAGTTTGGGTCGTCAGAATATGCCAAGGAAATTTTGGGCGCGCTGTGGGGCTATCCGCCGCAACTTGATCTGGAGAGGGAAGCCGGGTTGCAGAAAGCCATCATCGAATTGGTTCAGCAGGGCCTGGTCGACTCGACGCATGATTGCTCGGATGGTGGAATCGCTGTCGCGTTAGCCGAGAAGGCGTTTCCGAAAGGCGTGGGCGCTCGCGTGAATCTGGCGTCTGGCGGACTGTTTGCGGAGTTTGCGTTGTTCGGAGAAGATGCCAGCCGGATCCTGATCTCTTGCGACCCGGGGAACGTAGAGCGAATCAAAGATGTGGCGGAGAAGCACGGCGCGGGTGCAGAGGTGATCGGGGCGACGATTCCGGAGCGGCTGGAGATTTCGCTCGATGGCGCGCTTGTGATTTCGGCGGCGGTTGCGGACTTGAGTGCGGCTTATGAAGGCGCGTTGGAATCGGCGTTGCGCACGGATGTGGAGTTGGTGGCTGCGGATTAAGTCAAAGTCAAAGGCTTGAACCACAGAGGACACTGAGGGGCACAGAGGGTTTGAGCTAAGAGCAAAGGCTAAGAGCTGGTAGCTAGGAGTTGAATGTCTTCCGACAAATTTCATGACGAGTGCGGCGTGGTGGCGATCTTCGCCCACCCTGAGGCGGAGAAGTTGGCTTATCTGGGACTGCATGCGCTGCAGCATCGCGGACAGGAGTCGGCGGGGATCGTCACTTCCGACGGCCTGACTTCACGGGCGCACAAGTCGATGGGCTCAGTGGCTGACATCTTTACCGAAGATGTGCTCTCGAAGATGCGCGGCACTCTGGCCATCGGACACACGCGCTACTCGACCGCCGGAGACTCGGCGCTGCTGAACGCGCAGCCGATTCTGGTGCAATCGAACAAAGGTTCGATCGCGGTGGCGCACAACGGCAACCTGGTCAATGCGATGCAGGTGCGTGCGCGACTCGAGAGTCAGGGCTCGATTTTTCAGACCAACAGCGACACCGAAGTCATCGTTCACCTGATCGCGCTTTCCAAGGAACACACGCTGCCGGAAGCTGTGGCGGATGCGCTGCGGCGGGTAGAGGGCGCGTTTTCGCTGGTGATGATGAGCAACGACCGAGTGTTCGCAGTGCGCGACCCGCGCGGCTTCCGGCCGCTGGCCATGGGCCGCATTCCAGCGCTCGAAGGTCAAAAGCATGACACCATCGTGTTTGCATCAGAGACCTGCGCCTTCGATTTGATCGGAGCCGATTACGTCCGCGACGTGAAGCCGGGAGAACTCATCGTAGTAGGCCCGGAAGGAATCAGCTCGCGCTTTTATTCGACCGCCGCCCCCCAATCGAGTTGCATTTTCGAGCACGTATATTTTTCGCGTCCGGACAGCATCGTTTTCGGCCGCGCGGTGCAAACCAGCCGCGAAGAACTCGGCCGCCAACTGGCGCGCGAGGCGGGAGTGGAAGCCGATCTGGTCGTTCCCGTGCCGGACTCCGGCGTAACCGCGGCCGTGGGCTACGCGGCCGAAAGCGGGATTCCGTTTCGCTTCGCCTTGATCCGCAACCACTATGTCGGACGAACGTTCATCGAACCCAGCCAGAGTGTGCGGGACTTTGGCGTGAAGCTGAAACTGAATCCAGTGCGCTCGCTGCTGCAGGGCAAACGCGTGGTGCTGATCGATGATTCGATCGTGCGCGGCACGACTAGCCGGAAGATTGTGCGCATGATCCGCAGCGCGGGGGCGAAGGAAGTGCACATGCGCATCTCCTGCCCGCCGACGATTTCGCCCTGCTATTACGGCGTGGACACGCCTTCGAAGAAGCAGCTCATCGCCGCCAACAAGTCGGTGGACGAGATTCGCGACTACATTGGAGCGGATTCGCTGGCCTATCTCTCGCTCGAAGGCCTGAAGAAAGCGTGCGGCGAGGGCGAGAATATTTCGTACTGTTCAGCCTGCTACACGGGAAAGTATCCGACTGAGATCATCGATGTAGAAGACATCCTGCCGGCGGGCGCGCGGCGCTAGTTTCCTTCAACAATTATTGCCACGGATTTTCACGGATCACCACGGATAAACCCTTTTCTGGTTTTTCTTAGTCCTGGTTTGTTTTATCCGTGTTGATCCGTGTGAATCCGTGGCAAAGAATTCCGCGCGATCGCTACGCGCGGGATCGACTGCAGATCCGGTTTGATCTCGACTTCCCTCCAATCCTTCAGTAATTCTCTTACCCTCTCCGCGATGGTTCCGCTGATTTCCATGACCAGCCATCCGTTCGGCTTGAGCGCCGCTTTCGCTTGCGGGATCAGGCGTTCGATTACCTCTAATCCTGTGGCTCCGGCGAACACGGCGTTGCGCGGCTCGAACTTGCGGACTTCGAGCTGGACTTGATCTTCTTCGGATTCGCCCACGTACGGCGGGTTGGAAACGATGAAGTCGAAGGGCGGGGTCAGACCTGCGAGTAAATCGGTCTGGTGGAATTGAATGCGCTTCGCCAGTTGATGGCGGGCGGCATTGGCGCGGGCGATTTCAAGAGCGGGCGCGGAGATGTCGGTAGCGTGGATCTCGGCTTGAGGAAATTCTTTGGCCAGGGCAAGAGCGATTGCGCCGGAGCCGGTGCCGACGTCGGCAATGCGCAAAGCAGACCTCGGACCTCGGACCTCGGACGTCGGGTTGTTGAGGTCTGAGGTCTGAGGTCCGACGTCTACTTTGCGAAGTTCCAACACGGCTTCGACTACATGTTCCGTTTCCGGGCGCGGAATCAGCACGGCGGGCGTCACGATGAGATCCATGCCCCAGAATTCCTGGTGGCCGGTGATGTATTGCGCGGGGATTCCATGGCCGCGCTTGGTGAGAGAGGATTCGTAACGCGTGCGTTCATCCGGAGTAAGTTCGTGCTCGGGGTGCGCGAAGAGGTACGCGCGATCGCAGCCAAGTGTGAACATCAGGAGCAACTCGGCATTCAGGCGCGGGGATGGGACGTGGGCCAATGCGAGGCGCACGATCGCCGCCGCCAGGGATTCTCTTAGTTGCACCAGGAAATTTAAACACAGAGGACACCGAGAGCGCAGAGGAAAGCAACGACGAGTCAACGTGTACTACGTTGCGCTGGACTGCCGCTTCAGCTCGTAGCCAAGATAAATCATCTGGCCGATGTGGTGCTGCATGTGCGCGGCGCATTGCATGATCATGTCGAGGCGAACTTTGGCGTTGGTGCCGGCGCCGGAGTATTCCGCCGTCCAATCTTCCTGCGATTGCGCGCGGATGGTTCGCTGCACCATGGCGACCGCATCATCGAAGCGTTTCAGTGCTTCTTCTTTCGACGGAGGATTTGGGTCGTTGAATTCGCGCGGGCGGTCGCGCACATAGCCCGTTTTCGCGATCTGCGCGCCGATGTAGTAATTCAGGTTGCCGGTCAGATGCAGGACGAGATGGCCGAAGCTGTTTCCATAGGGGAACGGCTTTTGCCAGAATTGTTTGTCGGTGAAGGGCGCAGCCAGTTCGCGGACGCGGGCGGCGTTCGCGGCATAGCGGTCGGTGAGAACGGTGGAGAGAGTTGAGTGCAGGTCTGGCATAGTCTCGTTTCCAATTGCATCGGTTGTGGTGGAAACTGTCGGGCTGCGCCCAGCCCTTCGGCTCCGCTCAGGGCAAGCTAGCCGAGGGCGGCTGTCCCCACATAAACCAACATCCACATGAACTACTGTCCCACAGCCAACTGCTGGTTTCACACGACGCTGGCGGCTTCCTGTTTCATCTTTTCAGCCTGGTAGTACGTCGTGAGGGCTTCGATCAAGGGCTGCAGTTTTCCGTCCATCACGGTTTCGAGTTGGTGGATGGTGAAACCGATGCGGTGGTCGGTGAGGCGGTTCTGGGGAAAATTGTAGGTGCGAATTTTTTCGCTGCGGTCGCCCGAGCCGACCATGGCCTTGCGCTCTTTGGCCAAGGCCGACTGCTGCTTTTCCATTTCGATTTCGTAGAGACGGGAGCGCAGCACGCGCATGCCTTTTTCGCGGTTCTTGATCTGCGATTTTTCGTCCTGGCAACTGACCACCGTGTTGGTCGGAAGGTGCGTGATGCGCACCGCGGAATAAGTTGTGTTGACGGATTGTCCGCCGGGGCCGGAGGAACAGAAAGTGTCGATGCGCAGGTCTTTGGCTTCGATCTTGATGTCGACGTCTTCGGCTTCGGGCAGCACGGCTACCGTCACGGCCGAGGTGTGGACGCGGCCCTGCTGTTCAGTGGCCGGCACGCGCTGCACCCGGTGCACGCCGCTTTCATACTTCAACTGCGAGAAGACGCGCTTGCCTTCGATAATGGCGATCACTTCTTTCAGGCCGCCGGCAGAGGATTCCGAGGACGACAGCACTTCCACCTTCCAGCCTTGGGTTTCCGCGTATCGGGTGTACATGCGGAAAATTTCCGCGACGAAGAGCGTGGCCTCGTCCCCGCCGGTGCCGGCACGAATTTCGAGGATGATGTTCTTTTCGTCGTTCGGATCCTTGGGCAGCAGGAGAACTTTCAGATCTTCTTCGACTGTCTTGACGCGGGCTTCCAGTTGATTAAGTTCGTCCTGAGCGTAGGCGCGCATCTCGGCGTCTTTTTCATCGACCAGCATGGCCCTGCTTTCGGCGATGCCTTTGGTCAGATCTTTGTATTCACGATATTTTTCGACGATAGGCGCAACTTCAGCGTGAGCCTTGGCAGTCTTCTGGTAGCGCGCCGAGTCGTTGACGATGTCGGGCGAGGCGAGAGCGTTGGTCAGCTCATCGTAGCGGGCTTCGATTTGGTCCAAGCGTTCAAACATTTGGCAGTTCTCGGTTCTCAGTTCTCAGTTGCAAACCTTTCGCTCTCGGTTCTCAATCGCAGTTCGCGAGCGACATGCGCACGGAATTTCGTTGCGATTAGACGAAGCTCATTCTATGCGTTTTTCGCTGAGAACTGAGAACTGGGAACTGAGAACTCGTCTTCGGGGAGGGGCCCCCTAGGCAATCACCAGCTCGCCGCCGCGTTCTTTCTCGAGAGACATGGCTTGGTCGAGGGCGGTGATGGCGCATTGCGCCATTTCGTCGGACGGCGGCTGTGTGGTGATGCGCTGCAACCACAGGCCGGGCGCGGTCATCAGCGCGAAGAGCGATCCACGATGTTTGGCTGCGAAGCGGATAATTTCGTAACTGACTCCGGCGATCACCGGCAGTAGCGCGATGCGCGAGGCGAAGCGCGCCCAGAACGTGGTGTACGGGATCAGCATGTAAAAGACGATTGAGATCAGCATCACCGTCATCAGAAAGCTGGTGCCGCAGCGGGGATGATAGGTGGAATATTTCTGGACCTCTGCCGTGTTCAGCGGGTCGCCATTTTCGAAAGCGAAAACCGTTTTGTGCTCGGCGCCGTGATACTCGTAGACCCGGCGAATATCTTTCCAGAGCGATACGCCCCAGATGAAGAGCAGGAACAATGCGAGGCGGATGCCGCCGTCGATCAGATTGAAAATGATCCGGCCACCCAGGGCGGGATCGATCTTCTTGAGTTCGGTCGCC